>JAXDKH010000001.1:0-10470 GCA_034667185.1 Chloroflexia bacterium
CCTCGACCCCGACGGCACGCCTCTGCTGCTGCGGCTCAACTCGCCCGACGTGGACCCGCTGCTTGTAGTGGGCAACCAGGGCGCGGGCAAGAGCAGCCTCCTGGGTAGTATGGCACTGTCGCTGGCCCTCCATAACTCGCCCGACAGGTTGCGGCTGCTGCTGATAGACGGCACGGGCGAGGGTAGGGCTTTCCGTGGGTTGGAGCGGCTGCCGCACCTGGCCTGTCCCATTGCCAACGGCCCGGTGGACGCCATGATCTCGCTGAGGTGGGCGCTCCGCACATTGTCACGGCATACTCGCGCTGACGGTCCCCTTGGGCTGGACTACGAGGAAGAGGACGAGCTTTTCTTCAGCGACGATGATGCGCTTGAGACATACGCTCAGCAGAAGGATGGCCCCGCGCTGGTTGTGCTGGTGGATGGGGCCGATGTGCTCTGCGGCAATACCAACAGGCGCACCGCCGGAGAAGCCGAGGCCGCGCTGAACAAGCTGCTGGCTAGCGGCAGCCGCAACAACATCCACATGGCCCTGTCGCTGGAGAGCCTGCCCCTGATTGACGGTTTGGAGGCCGATTGGGGCGCTCGCATCGTGGGGCGGGTGCACTCGCCGGAGATCGCGCGCCAGGCCACAGGGATCAAGAGCACCGGCGCTCACAGCCTGCTCGGGGCGGGTGACTTCCTTATCTCGCTCAATACAGAATTAATACGATTCCAGGCACCCGGCGTTTCCGGCGCCGAGATCGCCAAGTCGGTGGACCTGATTGTCACCTGCGCGCAGATGCAGTCGGAGCCAGAAGCGCAGTCTGGGTATGATGAGTTCGACCTGTCGCCCATGCCGGCTATCCCTTCCATGCCTTCTCGCAAGCAAGAACGCGTACCCCATGCGATGCAGGAGCCGGTGCCGCTGAGGCGAAGTTGGGTCGGTGAATAGGTAGCCACGGAGCTAGAGACATGGCAGAGTACATCTACATGATAAGGGCCACCCGCGCGGGCTTCGCTACGGAGCCGACAGCGGAAGAGATAGAGGTAATGGGCAGGCACTTTCTGTACCTGAAGAGCTTGGTGGACCAAAAGAAGGCGTTTATGGCCGGGCCGTGCCTGGATACCGCCTTCGGCATATTCATCTACGAGGCCGACAGCGAGGAGGAGGCCCGCAGCATCATGGAGAACGACCCGTCGGTGATTGCCGGGGTGATGTCGGCTGAGTTACACGAGTTCAGAGTGTCGTTGCTGCAAGAAGGCTATGTGCCTCTAAAGCAGAGAAAGGTTGAGGTCCCAGTTGGGTGAGTGGATCGAGTACGCCGTAGGCGACAAAGAAGCGCGCGGCTACATGGCCGTACCGGAGCAGGGGCGCGGGCCGGGAGTGCTGTTGTGCCATGCCTGGTGGGGGCTGAATGGCTTTTTCCAGGATATAGCCGACCGCCTTGCTGAGGAAGGTTTCGTGGTGCTGGCTCCTGACCTGTACGACGGCAAGACCGCTGACACAATTGAAGAGGCCGAGCGCCTAGGTGCAGAGCTCGATAGCCGGTACCAGGATGCTATCAACTACGTGACGGCTGCTGCTGATTACCTGCTGTCGCACCCGACCGTAATCGGCCAACAGCTCGGCGGAGTCGCCTTCTCGCTGGGCGCGGCGTATCTTACCTGGCTCGCCACGCTGAGGCCGCAGCTAGGTGCCATCGTCATCTTTTACAGTGACATCTATCCAGGCAGCGTGCAACCGGAAGATTACCCCAACCATACGCAGGCCGTTTTCCTTGGCCACTTCGCCGAAGAGGACCCTTACGTATCACACGAAGATACGCGTCGTTGGGAGGGACTATTGAGCTCGGTAGGCCGCGAGGTCGCCTTCTACGTGTATCCAGGTACCGGACACTGGTTCTTCGAGAACGACCGACCGGATGCCTACAACCCAGAGGCCGCAGAGTTGGCCTGGCAGCGCACCGTGGGCTTCTTGCACGGCAAGCTGGACCAACCGCAGGCAGGGAAGTAGCGAGCGCCTGTACGACACATGGAGTCACAGATACTCGATACCTGTCACATACACCCATCAACTGACCGCGATTACACCCAACCAGGAGAGAAAGGAGGTGACAAGTGCAGAGTGCCAGTGGAAATGGCTGTACATCAAAGCTGAAGCGTGACTGGTTCACCCAGCGTAGTCCTGGACCCGCAGCCCGAGCTTAGGTGCTTGTGACGGCTGCCAGCCATGAGGAGCATTAGCCCTGCTGAAGCTCTACATCGAAGACAGGGCAAAGTATTGATTTGGGATTTGGGAATTGGGATTGCGGATTTGAAGAGGCGGCAAAAGACACAATCCAAAATCCAAAACCTGAGATCCAAAATCGCCAGAGAGTTTGAGAGTAATTCTAAGAGCTTGAGAGTAGATAGGAGAGCTAGGAAATGAGTGCTTTGAGGAATAGCCGCGTGCGCGAGGCATTGCGGCAGACTTTGGACCGAGTGTACGATCCCACCACCCGCACCCCTGTGCCCTGGCTGCTATCGGGGGAGGCCGCTATGGCCTTGCAGGGCGTGAACGTTGAACCGGGCAGCCTGGAATTTCGTGCCATGTCGCAGTACGCGACCGGCTATTTCGCGCAATTGATGAAGCCTTATGAGGCCGGGCCGAACACTGTCACCCTGGTGTACCGTGTAGGAGGCAATACTGCCCCCTCGGAGATTTGGCGCTCCAACATTCACCAGCGAATCGTGGCGTGGAGCGTGGGCGGTAGGGCGACCTGGTTGGGCCGCTGGTTCGTGGACGGCCTGACGGTGCAGATTTCCTACGTGCGTAGCGTCAAAGCTGATCCCACAGCGCAAGCAGTGCGCAATCATATTAGCCATGTGCCTTTCGAGGGCCTGAGCGTGCCCGTGGTGCCGCTGGAGTTCCTGCTGGCCCAGGCCGACCTGAAGAACAACACGCAGCTCACCCACCGCGTGCTCCACGCCCTTCGCGCCCGCGGTGCCAACCCCAACGCGCTTCAATCCGCCCTGGAATGCATCTCCCGCGAACGGGCCTCTCGCCTGTCCCGCCTGCTGGAAATCAACCTGGTCGCGGGGTAGATTTGGAGCTTGTTTCAAGACCTGGCCAGCGCTGTAGAAGCCTGGCATGGCTGAGCTACGCACCGATGTAAGCCACCAACAGCATCTTCTAGCCAAAGCCAGGAGCACCCATATGGCGGCCAATCCACCCAAACGCCAGGCCCCCAGGCATGACAGTTCAGTCATCCAGTGGCTGCTTGATTCCGACCCCTCGATCCGATGGCAGGTGATGCGAGACCTGACCGGTGCGCCCGCGGAGGAGATCGCAGCCGAGCGCGCGCGAGTCGCCACCGAGGGCGTGGGCGCTCGGCTGCTCGCCATGCAGGGGGCGGACGGATCGTGGGGCGGCACGGCATGGAACCACGGGTGGGGCTCCACGATGCACGTTCTAACGCTGTTGCGAGAATTCGGTCTTGATCCCGCGAGCGACGAGGCGCGTCGTGCGGTGGGCCTGGTGCGCGACCATGTAAGGTGGATGGGTTGGGACTGGGACGGCTCCTGGCGCGGAGAAGACTTTGTGGGCAATCCCTTCTTCGCGGGTGAGGTCGAGCCGTGCATCAACGGGCAGGTGGCGGCGAGCGGCGCCTACTTCGGCCTCGGCCAGGATATCCAGCGGATCATGGGCCTCCTGCTCGCGGAGCAGTTGCCCGATGGCGGGTGGAACTGCGAGGCCGAGAGAGGCTCAACGCGGTCGTCGTTCAACACGACGATCTGTGTGCTGGAAGCCCTGCTGGAATACGAGCTGGCCAATGGGGGAGGGGAGCGTAGCGCGGCAGTGACGGAGGCCCGCCTCCGCGGGCAGGAGTACCTCCTCGAACGCCGTCTTCTCCGGCGCCGGACGACCGGTGAGGTCATCGACCCCGCCTTTATGCGCTTCTCCTTCCCGACCTGGTGGCACTATGACGTGTTGCGGGGACTTGAGTACCTGCGCAGAGCGGGTGTCACTCCGGACGAGCGCGTAGCCGAGGCAATCGAGCTGGTCGAGTCGAAGCGTGACGGTGACGGCCGGTGGCCTCTGGAGAACCGGTACCCAGGCACTATGCCCGTCGAGCTGGACGAGGTGGAGGGCCAGCCGAGCCGGTGGAACACGCTGCGCGCTTTACGGGTGTTGGACTGGTATTCAGCACGACACTAGCGCAGATGCCGCTGGAGGGAGACCGGCAACTACTCGGTCTGACCGGTTCAGTGGCACAACCTGTATCAACAGCGTCTTCTAAAATCTTACTTTGAGCGAATGGTAATCGCCTCCTTAGCAGTTGCTTGCCCCTGTGTTGTACGCAGGGGTATAATTGTGTCAGGGACCACTGTTAGAAGAAGGAGGGATCGCCGTGCAGCAGCCACGTAGCGGTCTGAGGGACGACCTAACGCCCCATGACCAACAATTCGGCGTAGATGGCACAGACGGCGCATCGAACGGTGGGCAGGCGATCCAGCCGGTGGTCACCATGCCCGCGCCTTCCACCATGCGCACCCGCCCGAAAGGTGCCGCCCCTGCTGCCGCCACACCGCACACCCTCAATGTGCGCCAGATTACCCAGGGCTCGCTCACCTGGGTCGACATCGTGCACCCGACGGAGAGCGAGATCGAGTGGCTCCGCAGGCGATACAACTTCCACCCCCTTCACCTCGACGATACGCTTTCCAAGATACAGCGCCCCAAGATAGACGACGGCGACGATTACGTATTCCTCGTGATGCACTTCCCGGTCTACTCGCGCCTGGTACGCGTCACCACCCCCAGCGAGGTGGACATTTTCATCGGGCCGAACTACGTAGTCACGGTGCACGCGGGCAACCTCAAGCCGCTGAGCCGCTTCTTCGACCAGTGCCAGGCGGACCCGGCTCTGCGCGAGAAGGTGATGGGTCGCTCGGTCGGGTACCTGCTCTACCAGGTGGTCGATAAGCTGGTGGACTACTGCTTCCCTATCCTCAACAAGATCGACCTGAACATTGAGCACGTCGAGGATGAGATATTCGAGGATAAAGTGCGGCATACGGTGCTGGAGATATCCATCATTCGCCGGGACGTTATCGCGTTCCGCCGTATCATCAAGCCGCTGCTGCCGGTGATAACCAGCCTGGAGCGCAAGCACCGCCCCATCCTGAACGAGGACATGGAGGAGTACTTCGGCGATATTGTGGACCACCTGAGCAAGATCTGGGACACGCTGGAGGACTACAAGGAAGTTATCGAGGGCCTCAGCGACACTATCACTTCGCTCACAAGTAACCGCATCAACGACATCATCAAGGTGCTCACCATCATCTCGGTGATACTGCTCCCGCTTACGCTCATATCGGGCATCTACGGCATGAACATCCCCCTGCCCGCCCAGAACCACCCCCTCGCCTTCGAGATCGTGTTGGGCTCGATGGTGCTCGTTATCGTCGCCATGCTTGCTTTCTTCCGCTGGCGCAAGTGGATTTAGAATTCGGGCAATAGCAAAAAGAGGCGCGCCGCGCCTCTTTTTGCTATTCTCTACAGCGACATGCTAGCAGACATCCAATCGCGCATACAGGACAACTCCGCCATGCGTACTGCCACAGTGGTGCTATTAGGCATCGGTGTGGGGGTGTTCGGCGGGCTGGCGATTGCGATGGGCAACCCCGTCGTGCCGTTCCTGGCGCTAGTTGCCCTGATTATGCTCCCCTGGCTGGTGACGCGGCCCCTTGCGGACGTGGCCCTGGTAATCGGCACGATCATGCTGCTGCCGTTCGCGGTGCTGCCCGTGCGGCTGGCGGTGCTCACTCCCACCCTGCTGGAGATGGCGCTGCTGTTCCTCTACATCTCCTGGCTCATGTCGCTGCTGTTGGGAGCGGGGCAGGGGGTAAGGCTGGCTCGCACTCCACTCGACGGCTGGGTACTCCTGTTCCTGGCAAGTACCCTCTTTTCGTTCGTTCTTGGTATCGGGCGCGATAGCTCCAGCGATGTAGTGCACAATTACATAAAGCTGGTGCTGTCAGTATGCCTTTTCTTCGCGGTGGGCAGTGTCATACGCGACAGCCGCACGTTAGCGACGGTGATGCGCTGGTTGGTGCTGGCGGGCGGGGCGTCGGCGGTTGTTGGCGTGGTGTTGTGGCGGCTGCCGGACACGCTCGCCACCAGTCTGCTCACCCGCCTGAGCGTCGTCGGCTACCCCACCACGCGGGTGATCCGCTACGTCGAGGACAACCCGGCACTGGGCGAGCGTGCGGTGGGCACCCAGGTGGACCCCAATTCGTTCGGCGGCCTGTTGATGATCGTGGCGGTGATCACAGGGGTACAGCTACTCGCCCGCAAGCCTGTGCTGCCGCGCTGGTTGGTCGGGAGCATCTTCCTGGCCGAAATCGCGGCGATAGTGCTCACCCAGTCGAGGTCGGCGCTGGGTGGTGTGGTTGTGGGTGCGGTATTCGTGGCTACCATGCGCTACCGGCGGCTGTGGGCGTGGGGTCTCGCGGGTGCCGGGTTGCTGCTCGTGGTGGGCACCGGCAGCGGCTACTTCGCCCGCATCGCCTCCGGCCTGCGCCTGGAGGACCCCGCCAGCCTGATGCGCCTGTCCGAGTACCGCAACGCTCTGGCTATCATCGGGCGTTACCCGGTGTTCGGAGTGGGCTTCGGCACGGCGGGAGAGCTTGACCTCACCACCGGCGTGTCCAGCCTCTATCTGACGATAGCCGAGCGTGCGGGCATGCTGGCCCTGGCGCTGTTCGTCCTAGCTATGCTCTCTTTCCTGGTGCACACGATTCCCGCGGTAGTCGCCTCTCGGAGAGCAGCCCCCGCCACAGGCTCAGAGGGCGAAGGTGAATGGTCGGTGCTGGACTCCACGCTGCTCGGCGGCACGGCGGCCATGCTCGGTGCGCTCATTTCCGTGGGCCCACTCGACCACTTCTACTTCAACATCGAGTTCCCCCACATGGTAGCCCTCTTCTGGCTCACCGCCAGCCTTACCCTCGCAGCCGTGCGGATGACGGAAACGCAAAGGCGCAAAGACGCAAAGAACGCGCAGAGATTAGGATAGTGTTCCAAGTACAAGAAGGAGCAGGGTACGTGTTGTCGTACCTGCTCCTTCTTGTACTTTCTAACCCTTAATCCTCTTTGCGCGTTCTTTGCGTCTTTGCGCCTTTGCGTTTCCGTCTCTTACTTGGTAATGCTACGGCTGCGAAGGCGCAGAGTTACTCCGCCACCCGCCATGAGGAGGGCAGCCGCGAGCAGTGTGAGGAACCACTCGGTGCCGGTGCTATTGCCGGAGCCGCTGCCGGTGCGGGGCATGCCCACCGTGGTGCCGCCGGTGCGGGCCTCCACGATGATGGTGCCGTCCATGCCCTGGTTGTAGTGCAGGGCGCAGATGTACTCATAGCGGCCAGGCTGCGTGAAGGTGAGCGCGTAGCTCGTGCCGAACGGGCCGGGCGGGTCGTTGCTGCCGCGCAGGATACCGGCGCTGTACACGCCTGTGCCTGTGTGCGTGGGGCCACCAACCGGGAAGAAAGCCTCCGCGGGTGCGAACACCTTGGGCGGGCCCGCGGGCTGCGGCTCGAAGTTCAACAGGGTCGGTTCTTCACCGAACAGGATGTTGTGAAAGCCGTGTTCGGTGGGTGAGACCCACTCCACGGTATCACCCGCCTGGATGGTGAGCACCTTGGGGCTAAAGCGCAGGTAATCCAACTCGTCGGTGCCGTTGGTCTCCGCACCGTAGCCGGTGTTCACGCGGTGGATGGTCGCGCCGTTTGTAGAGGCCTTAGTTATAACGGCGGGCTGCTTGGCCTTGGCTTCCTCTGTCATGGCTAGCTGGCGGTCGGCTTCGATAGCAGCCTTGGCGTCAGCGTCTACCTGAGCGGGGGTCTTGGGGTACGCGCTGCCCGCTGGCATGACCGTCAGGGTACCTGTCATAGGCTTGAATGAGCCATCGGGGAACTTCTCGGCGTGCACCAGGCAGATGTACTGGTAGGTGCCTGCCTTGGGGAAGCTAAGGCTGTACTCTTTGGGCCCCGGTACGTCCGAGGCTATAGCGCCGGAGCTCGTGAACGCGGAACCGTCATAGGTGTTGCCGCCTGCCGGGAAGATGACTGCGGGGTTGATCTGCAGCTTGGTGGGTGGGCCCTGCTGCGCGCCTTCCGGTGGGAGGATAAAGTCTGGCAGATTTGTCAAAGGGCCGAGGAACGAGGCGGTATGCGGGTCGATGCCGCCGTTGTGCTTGAACGTAATCGTATCTCCCACGTTGATCGTGAGACTGCTGGGGTAGAAGCGATAGGCCGACCAGGACGATTTCTCCCCCGGTTCGCTGAAGACCTCAGCCCCCATGAGAACCGTGAATGTCTGCGCCCCCTGCTGCCCTGACGGTTGGGTCAGCCCAGCCGCGGAAACGTACCTGGCCCCGAACACCGAGATAGCCAGCCACGGAAGCACGAGCACAGCCGCTAGAACCTTAAACTTTGACCTCATGTTTATCTCCCTCCATTGGTAGTAGATGCAGCCCAGTTTGGCAAGCATGATATACGCTTACCCGGTGCTCATTATCCATGTCAAAAGCTGCTCACTTGATGCTCATTATTGCCGCACATTATAGCAGCAGTAGTAGCCCCTTACCAGGGGTAACATCAACAAAGTGGCAAGGAGTTTTCAAGCGGGGCAGGCCTGTCCCGCGTTGCTATGCTACAATAGCCGCATCACGTTTCACGTTTCTGACTACTTTGTACGGAGGGGCCCAATGTCCGACCAGGTTGAGCAGGCGCAGACTGCCGGGAGCGACGAAGCCGCGCAGCCTACAACCCTAAGCAGCGTCGAGATACAGAAGATCATCCCGCACCGCTACCCGTTCCTGCTGATAGACAAGATAATCGAGATCGAGTACGGCAAGCGCGCAGTAGGCATCAAGAACGTTACGGCCAACGAGCCTTTCTTCATGGGCCACTTCCCCGGCTATCCCGTCATGCCGGGCGTGCTACAGGTAGAAGCCATTGCCCAGGTAGGGGCGGTGGCTGTACTTGGCATGCCTGAGAACAGGGGCAAGTTGGCCTTCTTCGCGGGTGTGGACGAGGTGCGCTTCAAGCGGCAGGTAGTCCCAGGCGACACCCTGCGCATCGAGGTGACCATGACACGAGTGCGCGGCCTGTTCGGCGAAGGCTCCGGCGAGGCCACCGTGGACGGCCAGCTAGCCTGCCGCGGCCTATTCAAGTTCGTACTCGCCAAGACTGATGGCCTGGGCGGTTAGAGATGAGTAAGGAGACGAAAACGCAAAGACACAAAGAACGCAAAGAACACGCAAAGGGGATGCAGGGTTTTGCGGTGTGTAGGGGCACGATGCATCGTGCCCTGGTGGTTAGGCCCTATGCTTCTTCCGCAGGACCACTCTCCCACCCTGTCATCCTGAGCGTAGCGAAGGATCAGGTGGGTAGTTAGAGTCCTCAACTTACTGGATGATGGCGGCATTAGGAACATTGGTACTGCAAGAGGAAGAGTCAAGAACGGGCCACTGATCCTTCGCTACGCTCAGTATGACAGGGTGGCGCCATGTCCCTCCGGTTGGCACCACCTTTCCCCTCCACTTTCTTACGGAAGTATTACCCGCCGTTTACAATATCCTTACTCATCCTGCGCAAGGCATCTGCTTTGTTACCTTCTGCGTTTATAATAGGGATGGTCATATTTGCACCGTATGTGTTTAGAAAAGCTTTTGCCTCGTATATAAGAGGGAGATAGGCATATGGCATCTATAAGAAAAGCAGCTATAAGGGGTGGCTTCGGCGCGGGGGTGGGCGCGGCCCTCGCCATGCTGCTGGTTATGGCAATCCTGCGCTTCACCACCAACACCACGTCCATACCGGAACTGATGGAGGATACTCTCGTCAACCTGACGGGCGGGCAGACCAACTCGTTCTTTATCAACAACCTGGGTGTGGGCGGCAAGGCGCTTTTGCTTGTCATGATCGTCGAAGGCACCCTGCTGCTCGGTGGGCTGCTGGGGCTGGCTTTCACACATCTTTGGCTCAATACGGTGCGTTTCTCCCTGCCAAGATACACGTCCGGGCTGGTATATGGCCTGCTCCTGGGGCTGCTGCTCAACGCCGTGTTTCTTCCTGCTTTCGGGCAGGGCTTCTTCGGCGCAACCCCTCTACAGGTGACCGCGCCGCCCGACATCGCCCAGGCCATATATGGGGACAGTCTTGCGCCCTACGGCGTGCCGATGTGGATCAGCATGTTCATACTGAGCCTGGCCTTCGGACTTGCGCTAGCGTATCTGCTGCCCTGGCCCGCCCGCGTTACGTCCGCTGATGCTGCCGCAACGACGGTCGCGGCTACCCCCATGGACCGCCGTGGGTTCAACAAGGCCGCCGGCGGCACTCTACTGGCCCTGCTGGGAGGAGGCGTGCTCTGGGTGGGCATACGCCAGGCCCTCGCCCCGCCTCCACTCGCGGGCGTGCAGGAGGTGGATATTAGCGAGCTAGCACGCC
>JAXDKH010000002.1:0-6384 GCA_034667185.1 Chloroflexia bacterium
GCTTCGAGTACATCACGGACGACGGCTTCAATACCGAGGGCATGACCGTGGACGATATCTCCATTCCGGAGCTTGCTTACAGCGACAACGCCGAGGCCGACAGCGATTGGGACGGTGAGGGCTTCGTGCGGGTAGCCAACAAGCTACCCCAGACCTTCAGACTGGCCGTGGTGAAGTACAAGCAAACCGGCTTCGACGTGCAGGAGGTGGAGGTCGGGCCGGACGGCACCGCCAACTTCGAGGTAGCAGGTCTGGGCGGGGGAGGCCCATATACGAGGGCGGTGCTGCTTGTGTCGGGCACCAGCAGGCACAGCATCTTGCCCGCGAGCTACGAGCTGAACATCAAGCTAAAGCCTTAGTACTTACAGTTGGAGAGCTACAGCACTAGTGTGCAACAAGCATCCAAATAAATACTCCCAGCAATATGGCATGGCTTAGAATAAGGTAGCCGAGTAGTATTTTCGACATGTCCCAACCCTCGGCAGCCACTGGCATTCGTCTTGGGTTGGCCAAGGCTGGCCCTGGCGCCCAGCTATGCTGTATCGTAAAGTTGCCAGGGCCTGGCCCCGCATTTCTCATGAATCGTTCTATTGTGCCCCGTACCTGTGAGACAAGGAGATTAATACTGTCGACGAAGTTCTTGTATCTAGATGCCAATATGTAGGCTGTACCTACTGTGCCAAGAATGACGAGTATCTCTATGCTGCCCTTATGCATATCCATACGGCTGACCCGAAATTCCGGACCCAATTGGCTTTGAGTTGCCTGTTCAATATCTCTCTGTAACCTTGGAGAAACTTCCTGCAAATAGACAAGCATCTTTTGTTCAACGACTGCTCTGGCAACATCATCACGTGACTCAGGTTCCGATGAAAAGGACAATACAAAGGTCAGTATTGCAACATCACCTGACAAAATGAATTGGGAACTATTCGGTTGAAAGTTATAGGCCATATGGTTATCCTTCCAGGAAGCCAACAGGCAGAAGTCTTGTAATTGTGGAACATAGAGATTATATCACAGAGAAATACGGATATTACCTCTGTCTTCCACTGCCAAATAGCCCCTCAAGAAACGAACGTCGCGCCTCCACGGGCACCGGGTTTGCCTCCACCGGGCGTTTCTCCAGCACGGAGGCGGGGTTGGTGGTGACCAGGGCTAGCGCGGCCTCTTCCCCTATCAACTGTGTGGCAACTTGCACCGCTTCCTTCAACAGGGGCATGCGGCGCTTCGATTTGACGTTGTGGCTGTCGGAAGCCAAGAACTGCACCAGGCCGTATCGCACCAGAGTCTCGGCGGTGCGGTGGACTTTGTCGCCCTGCTCCCCCAGGAGGGCGGCTGACGTTACCTGCGCGAGCACGCCCCGTTCTACCAGGCGGTACAGGAGGTTGGGGTCGCTCTGGATGGCGGTGTAACGTTCAGGGTGGGCCAGGATGGGGGTGTAGCCCGCCGTTTGCAGGTCGAACAGGGCGCGCTCGGCATAGGCGGGCCAGGGGGTGTAAGGCACTTCCACCAGCACGTACTGGCTGCCCGCCAGCGTCCACAGCCTGCCGGAGCGCAGATGCTCCAAAGTCTCGTAGTCCAGGAATATCTCGACCCCAAGCTCCAACTGTATCTCGATACCCGCATGCCTCCAGGCCGCCCGCACCTGGCCGAGCCTCTCCAGCATCCCCTCGTGGCCCACGGCGCTCGCCTCCGCACTGTGGGAGGTCGAAATCAGCACCTGTGTGCCTTCCTGCGCCGCTATCCGCCCCATAGCCACCGACACTTCCATATCGGTCGGCCCGTCGTCGAGTGCGGGTATGATGTGGGAGTGGATGTCGATCATGGTGCTGAAGCGTGAAACGTGATGCGGTAAAGGTTATCTGGTACGTGAGTGTGTGGCCGCTTCTATTATAGGACCATCTTTCTCTTTGTCATTCTGAACGCAGTGAAGAATCTCGTCCTTCACCGGGCTGTTTCTTCTTTCTCATGTACTGTGTGGCGTAAGGAAAGGTGCCACTGTGGGTGCTGAGGGACGAGATTCTTCACTGCGTTCAGAATGACAATAAGGGGCTGGGTGCCGTCACACCAGTTGTGACACATTCACCCACCCAGTATAGCAAGCCGCATCACGTTTCACGTTTCACGTTTCAGGAGTTACCCGTAATACGCGTACGCGCTTTTGTCCAGCGTGGCGTTGTTGAGAACCACACCCAGGAGACGGGCATTCACCTGCTCTAGCATGTCGCGGGCCTTTACGGCGAGGTCGCGGCGGGTCTTGCCGGCGTTGATGACCAGGAGCACGCCGTCCACTCGGGGCGAAAGCACGGCGGCGTCGGTCACGGCGATAATGGGCGGGGTGTCAATCAGCACGTACTCGGCGGTGTCGCGGAGCATCGCCAGCACCTCCGTCATGCGCTGAGAGCCAAGTATCTCGGCGGGGTTGGGCGGGATGGGGCCGCTGGTCAGGATGTGCAGGTTCTCCACCTGGGTTGGCTGGAGAGGCCGGTGCACGCGAGACTGGCCTGTACCTGTACCAAGGGGGCCCGTTGAAGTGCTGGTTGCACGGGCAAGCTCTGCCACCAGGGTGGTCAGCCCGGTATCGTTGGAGAGGCCAAATATCTTGTGCAGGTGCGGCCTCCTCAAATCGGCGTCCACAAGCACGGTCGAGAAGCCCGAGGCCGCGAACGTAATCGCCAGGTTGGCGATGGTGGTCGACTTGCCGTCGTCGGGGCTGGTGGAGGTAGCCAGGATGGTGTGCACCGGGTGGTCGGGGCTTGCGAACTGTATGTTGGTGCGCAGCGTCCGGTAAGCCTCAGCCGCCGCCGACTTCGGGTGCGTGAAGGCCACCAATCCCGCCCCCGTGTCCTCTTTGCCTCGGTTCCTCTTGTCTGCCAATCTAGTCTCCTTTAGTGGCTAGTGGCTAGTGGCTAGTGGTTAGCAAAGAGCTTCTATCCACTAACCACTAACCACTCACGACTTGGGTATTACTCCCAGCGTGTTCAGCCCGGTATATTGCTGGACCTCGTCCGAGTTCTTCAGCGTCGTGTCCAATAGTTCGAGCGCGATTGCCAGCAGCAGGCCCAGGACGAGGCCGAACAGGGCGGCGGCTGCGGTGTAGAGCAGCGGGCGCGGCTGGTAAGGCTGTGAGGGTGGCTCGGCGGGTTGGGTGACGGTCCAGACCACGCGGAAGCCGCCTGCGCTCGTCGCCTGGTTCTCGGCGTTCTGCCTGTCTACGAAGTCGTTGGCGATGGTCTCGGCGACGATGGCAGCTTTGGTGGCGTCCTGGTTGTCTACCGTCATTACTATGGAGTTCTGGTCGGGGAGGGGCTGTATCTTTATCTGGTTGGGCAGGGCGTCGTGGAACACGTCCTGGACGCCTGCGTTGTCCAGGGCCCGCGACCACGACTGCTTGTTGCCGAGGTCCTGCGCGTAAGTGGGCATCGTCTTCTTGATCGCCTCAATCGTACCGTTGTCGGGCGGCACCGACTTGGCGGCGATGGTTGTTTGCGCCTGGTAGATGCGTGGCTGCATGTTGGTGTAAATATAAGCCACAGCCGCCGCCACCAGCGTCACAATCAACGCCAGCCACCACCGCTTGCGCAAGCCACTTAGGATTTGTCGAGGGTCAAGCTGCATGTGAGTTCCGAGTTCCGAGTTCTGAGTTCCGAGTACGATTAGAACCACTCGGAACTCAGAACTCGGAACTTTGCACTACATCTTAGGTATCGTTCCCAACACGGGCATGTCCAGCACGCGTCGGGCGTCTCGTTCGTCGCGGACGCTGTTGTCGAGGTATTCCAGCAGGAAGGCGAGGGCTATTGCGGCCACTATGCCGATGAGCACTCGGATGATGGCGATGAGGGCCTCCCGGCTCGTGCTCGACTGTATCTCGATCATGTTGGCATAGTCTATCTCGCTGAAGAGGGAGCGATCGTTGATTAGCGGACCCTGGATAGGCTTCATGCGGGCGTCGGCCAGCACGGTAGCGGCGGCATCGGAGAGGGCTTTAGCCACGACCTTGGGGGAGGCCGTTACCCTTATGCTCAAGATGCGGTGTTTGCGTTCGGTCTCCATCATCCCCTTGACGTTTTCGGGCCCCAACTTGTTGATGGCGACCCTGGCTTGTTCCTGTGCTTCCGGCGTGAGACTGCCGTAGTCAGGCCGGGCGAGGATGTTCTGCGCTACGTTTTGGTGCAGCACGTCGAGCGTGGCAGCGGCAAAAGCGTCGCTGGTGACGATCTGCGTGTAGTCATCGACCAGGAACTCGGAGCTAAACCAGTTGTAGTAGCGGTCGAAGGTGAAGTACTGGGGCACCTGGTCGGGACCGGGGTCCTGCCGGGTGATGAAGCGAGCCTCGGCCACGTAGCTGCGCGTTGCGGTGAGCAGCATAAGCGCGCTTAGCACCGTAACCAGCGCAACAATTACAAATATGAGTTTGCGCCGCTTCAAGATCACGTTCCAGTAGTGCCTTAGTTCCATGTGCCCCCTCTACAATTACAATCTATATGAGTACCGCTATCGCTGCATCCCTTAACGTGCGAGACTTAGCGCGGGTCGCCCGGTATGAGCGAGAAAACAAGCGTGTTGCGTATGTCGCCGCTTGGGTCGCGGAAGTCGTTGCGCATCAAGCCCTCCTGTACGAAGCCAAGACGCCTTGCCACGTTCGCGCTGTGCGTGTTGCGTTCGTCGCACAGTATCTCTATGCGCCGCGCCTGTAGCTCACCGAACAGGTAGTCTACCACGACGCGCACCGCCTCGGTCATGTAACCGTGCCCCTCAGCTGACTTACGCAGCCAGTAACCGATCTCGAAGTACCTTATCTCCCAGTCCTTCGGCGAGATACCCAACCCGCCCAGGTATCGACCACTCTCGATCTCGAAGACGCCACAGTTGATGTTCTTCCGTAGTATGACGCTCGCCCGTTGCTGGTTGATCCAGTCCTGTGCTTCCTCGACTGTCTGGTGGTCGTCGGCAAAAATCATCCAGGGCCTGAGATGGTCACGCGACTCAGCGATCGCCTCCTGCAACCCGCTACCATCTTCCTGGCGATACTGCCGGACAACCACGCGTTCGCCGCGCAACTCCTCAAATATAGGTATGAGTGAGACGTATTTGGGAATTGGGATTTCGGATTGCGGATTTGACATTCGTTGCTTAGCGTCTGCTGTCCAATTGCCCCTGCACGAACTCGGCTATACGGCGCTTGAAGACCTTGGTGTCGAATGTCTCGGCATGGCGGCGTATGGCTGCCGTGTCGTAGTCCATGACGTTGAAGCGCGACACCACTTCGGCCAGGCTGGCGGCGGACTGCTCCTTGAAGAACTCCCCTGTGACGCCCGGCACCACCGTTTCGAGCGCGCCGCCCGCACCGTAGGCGATCACGGGCCGCCCCGACGCTTGCGCCTCAAGGGGCGTGATGCCGAAGTCCTCCATGCCGGGGAAGATGAACGCCTTGCAGCCGGCGTACAGGCGCTTCAGCTCCGCGTCCCCCATCTTGCCCAGGAACTGCACGTTCCCCTTCGCCATACTCCGCAGTTCCGCCTCCTGCCGTCCGGAGCCAACCACCTTCAGCGGCAGACCCAACCGGTTGAACGCTTCAATCGCCAGGTCTATACGCTTGTATGGTATCAAGCGGGAGACTATAAGGAAGTAGTCACCCCGCGCATCCGGGTCGGGCGTGTAGTGCGAGGTGTCCACCGGCGGGTTGATGACCGTGGCCTCACGCTGGTAGCGCTTCTGTATGCGCCGCGCCACCATGCGCGAGTTGGCTATGTAGGCGTCCACGCGCCGGGCCGAAACTTCGTCCCAGAGTCTAACATAGTTGAGCACCAGGGGCAAGACGGCCTGTACCTTGCGCCCCACTCGCTCGCCCTTGATGTAGTCGTGGTAATTCCAGGCGAAGCGCATAGGGTTGTGGCAGTAGCAGATGTGCACTGTGTCTATGTCGGTAATGATACCCTTGGCGAAGGCGCTGCTGCTGCTCAGCACCACGTCGTAGCCCGACAGGTCGTAGCTTTCCACCGCGAAGGGGAAGACGGGCAGGTAAAGCTGGTGCCGCTTCGCCACGCCGGGCAACCTCTGCATAAAGGAGGTGCGTATATCCCAGCCCCGGTAGTGTGGCGGCATCATGTCCGGCGCGTAGATCGACACGTACACGGGCGCGGAGGGGTACACATCGTGGATGGCGTCGAGCACCCTCTCGGCACCACCGTATTGGTTGAGATAGTCGTGTACTAGAGCGATCTTCATAGTGAGGAGGGTTCAGAAACGTGAAACGTGAAACGTGATGCGGCTTGCTCTTGTTGGCTCGTGAATACAAGTTGTGGGTACATCGGGGCCAACTCCCCTCCTGTCATCCTGAGCGCAGCGAAGGATCAGGTGGGTAGGCGAGAGTACTCA
>JAXDKH010000003.1:0-7578 GCA_034667185.1 Chloroflexia bacterium
CTGGCTGCCTTTACGGTTGTGCCTATTGGCATAGGAAGGAAGCAGAAGCGGCTGCTGTGGGCGGGGTTGTGGCTCCTTGCTCTCCTGGCGGGTGCTGGTCGTACCCTCCTCACGCATCCTCCTCCCGGCCCTCAAGACCTTGCTTACTACAACGGCACGGACCAGGCGGCACCTGTAAAGATCACCGCCTACGTCAGCGCGGAGCCTGTATACCGGGATCGCTCGCAGCGATTGCGACTATCAGCTCGCTCTCTGGTCAGTGCTGACGACAAGAACGTGTTAAACGTCTCAGGGGATATGTTGACCGTGCTCCCGCGCTACCCCACTTACTACGTAGGGGAGCAACTGACCATCTACGGCCGTCTGACAGCACCTCCGCAGCTCGAAGGTTTCGACTACGCTAGCTACCTGGCGCGGCAGGGTGTTTATTCCTACATGCTGTACCCCAAGGTACTTGACCGCCGGATCGGTGACGAAGGCGGACTGCTCGCACTGGTTTCCGGCTCGCGTGATAAAGTTCGACAGACACTAGGGGAGGGTCTGCCCGAACCCCAGGCCGCGCTCGTAGTCGGGGTGGTCACGGGCGACCGCACCGGCATCCCGGAAGACCTCCAGGAGGCATTCACCAGGAGTGGCACCAATCACATCCTTGCCATTTCCGGTCAGAACATTTCTATGCTGGTGGGCTTCGTGTTCCTGGTCTACAGCGGTGGCAAGGAACGGCGGAAGATGCCCCTGTGGCTGCTCGGCATAGTCCTGGTGTTGCTGGCGGCTTACACGGTCTTCACGGGAGCGACGCCTGCGGTAGTCAGGGCTGCCGTGATGAGCGCAGTACTGCTGGCTTCGCAAGTCGTGGGGCGACGCTTCGATGCTATTTCGGCGCTGGCTGTCTCCGCGGGCGTGATGTCGATATTCGACCCGGACCTACTGCTGGACGCCGGGTTCCTATTGAGCTTTGCCGCGATGCTGGGACTCGTGCAGGTCTCGCCTCTGGTCCTCGCGGTACTGGATAGGATACGGGTGCCGCAATTGCTGGGTGTGCCACTGTCGGCGAGTCTCGGCGCTCAGCTATCCACTGCGCCCCTGATACTGCTCTTCACCGGGCGCTTATCCACAGTGTCGCCTTTGGCCACCCTTACCACCGAGTTCATGCTGCTGCCACTCATGCTCACCGGCATCGCTGGCGGGCTGGCGGGCGCGTTGTTCGGGCAAGTTGGTTCCCTTGTCGCTCTGTCCGCCTGGCCGCCCGCTACCTGGATGATCGAGTCGATACGCTGGTGGGCGAGCCTGCCCGCGGCTTCAATTGAGGTAGGGCAGGTGGGTTTGCCGTGGGTGCTCGGCTATTACCTTCTACTGGCACTCGGAATATGGTGGGTGCGAGAAGGTCGAATGCGCCTGAAAGTAAGGCCCCGCGAACTTGCCCTCGCAGCCGGTGCGGTGACAGCCTGGACGGTGCTGCTGGGACTGTTAGTCAGTGGCTAACTCACACATAGGAACTCCTACTACGACCGCGCGAGTGGACATAGGACTTAAAGCGCGGAGCGTATTACCCGATTGTCCCTTCCTGTGTGTCGCGGCATCAGGTATAATCCTCTGCGTAACTCTCTTCGTGGCTCGTCGGGCACCATTAATGTAGGACTATCATTGATGACGCGCTTCACACGAGCATTCACAGCCTCAGCCCTCGTAATGCTGCTGGCTGCGTCTGTGTTCTCACCAACCTACTTCACCGCCCGGCCTGGCGTCGCCATAAGCCATGCGGCAGCGGCATACTCGCCCGACGCGAGTTCGCCCTTCGGAATCGCGGGGGTGATGCGCTGGCCCGATTGGGGTTCATTCAGCCAGCCCGCCGACGCCTTCATGGGCACGGGTGCCGCCTGGGTGCGCGAGGACTTCGCCTGGGGCCTCATCCAGCCTACCGAGCAGAGGTTTGACTGGACCGCCACCGACCGCATAGTAGGCGAGCTGGCCGCCCGCAAAGTGAACGTGCTGGGCATTATCTCCTACTCCGCCAACTGGGCCACCCCCTCCAAAGAGGACGACAAGCAAGCCTCGGCGGTCTCGTTCTACCCTCCCGATCTGGACAAGTACGCCAATTTCGTGCGCACGCTCGTCTCGCATTACAAGGGCACTGTGAGATACTGGGAAATCTGGAACGAGCCCGACAACGAGATGTTCTGGAAGCCAAAGCCCAACGCCCGCGAGTACGCAGAGCTATTGAAGGTGGCCTATAAGGCGGTGAAACAGGCCGACCCCAGCGCCAAGGTCCTCTCCGGTGGTGTGTCGGGCAACGCCGTACCTTTCCTAGAAGAGATGATGGCAGCGGGAGCCGGGAATAGCTTCGATATCTTCGCCCTGCACCCGTATGCCGTGCCGCTGAACCAGGCGAACGCCCGCGTCGAGAGCCGCCCCGAGGTCCACAAGATGGTCGACGTGGAGCTAACCAAGTACCGCTCCTTCCTGGAGAGGCACGGCACGGTGCGTCCCATCTGGGTGACAGAGCTAGGCTGGCCCGCCCGCAATTGGAGCCTCGATGAGGCCGCGCAAGCCGATTACATGGCGCAGGCCTACGCCCAGATGCTAGCCAGTGGCCTTGTTGACCGCATCTTCTGGTACAGCTTCAAGGACGCGTCCGAGCGCCCGGCGGACAGTTGGGGCATGCTCGGCTGGGGCGCGGGCAAGACCGACCTGGCACCGCGCCGGCCCGCGTTCGCGACGTACGCCACCCTCGCCCGCATGCTAACCGGCACCAAGCCCGCGGGCCGCATACAGCTTGGCGAGTTCAGCGTTGTGGAAGGGTTCGAGACACCCTCAACCTGGGCGCGCTCGTTCCACACGGAAGGCAGCATGCTGGCGGCTACGGGGCAGGCACGCGACGGGTCCGGGTCGGGCAAGCTGGAATACAACTTCAATGCTCCCAACCAGGCGGTAGACTTCGCCCCCGATACCCCGCGGGCCTTGCCGGGCAGTCCTACTCGCCTCGGGCTGTGGGTAAAGGGCGACAACTCGGGCAACTATTTGTCTGCATGGCTGAAGGACAAGGACGGTGAACTATTCAAGGTGCGGCTGGGTGCCGTCTCCGGTGACTCCGATGGCTGGCGCTACTACGAGACACGCATCAACAACTATTACTTTGATTGGGAGCGTGCGGGCGGCAATCCACCGAACGGCAAGCCTGACTACCCCCTTCAGTTCGTGAGCTTCCGCCTCGAAAACACACCGGACGAGCCAGCAGGTAAGGGTACCGTGCTTGTGGACGACCTGCAGTCCTACGATGGCCCTGACGTGAGCGCCGTCCGCTTCACCCGCGCGGATGGGCAGGTGGTTGACGTGCTGTGGTCGGTGGACCCTGTAAATGTCCAGCTTGCCACGGGCTCCAAGGCAACGGTAGTGTACCGCAACGGCAGCGAGTCGCAGGTGCCCGCCAACGACGGAGTATTGGACCTGAGGGTATCCAGCAGCCCAATCTATGTGGTGCACAAGCCAGCCGAGGCGGCCAAGAGAGCCGATACGCCCGCGTCCCCTGCCACAGGCGCGACCCAACCACCCCCAAAGGTGGAGCGCCCGCCCATGTGCGTTGCGTCTGACCGGGTGGAGGCTTCCAATGAGCCGGGAAGTAGCTACGTGCCTGAGACCGGGCACAACCTGGGCGGAGTCTTCCGGCAGTACTGGGAGAGCCACGGCGGGATAGGAATCCTCGGGTATCCGGTGACGGAGGTGTTTACCGCACCTTCATCCGACGGCAAGGCGTACCAGCAACAGTACTTCCAGAGGGCGCGGCTAGAGTACCACCCCGACCAGGCTCCGCCTTACGACGTGCAGGTGGGGCTGCTGGGCGTGTGGCTTACGGCGGATCGCAACTTCCCCACCTTTCACGCCCCCACTACCCCAGGCGAATATTTCCCGCTTACAGGCGAGAGTCTGGACCTGTTCCAGGATTGGTGGCGCGCGCATGGCGGGCTGGAGGTATTTGGGTACCCGATTTCGCCGGAGCTTCAAGAGCGCAATGCCGCTGATGGCAAGACCTACACCGTGCAGTATTTCGAGCGCAACCGTCTCGAATACCACCCGGAGAACCAGGGCACCGACGCGGAAGTGCTGCTCGGCCTGCTCGGAGTGGAATACCTCAACAGCCAGGGCTGCAAATAGCTCGCGAACGTACCCCCGATGGTGCGTCTTAAAAGTAGATGATCGCTAACATGACCAAGAGAGTTATTGTCATTCCGAGCGTAGCGAGGAATCACGTGGGTAGGGAAGAAGGCACGTTGCAGCAGTGGAGTGGCCTTGCCTACTTGGTGCTCAATTGCAACAGGCGACGACTGCCACCTGATTCCTCGCTACGCTCGGAATGACAAAGGGAAATTTGGTCCTGTAATCCATTATTGGTCTCTCACGTACAGGATGCACCGATCACCGTGCCAATTGGCCCCGCAACGAATTGAGAGCCATGCTTCCCAGGCATGGCCGTTTCTCAGCCCGGCGCAACGGCCAGATATGCGCTTCCATGAAGTGGGAGTAGTGCAGCAACGCATCCACTCCGTCCACCTGGAGATCATACGACTGGGCCATGCTGTTCTCGCGAAAAGAGGCGCGGGCAGCTTGCAGGGTCCAGGGCTGGTGCTCGATGTCACAGCGACTCACCCTCCCCTGCCTCACGGAATAGTAGCAGTAGCGCTCGGTGAGCCATTTCTGAAGCCGCATGCCTTCAGCCGTAACCGCTAAAGGCTCCGCCGTCGGGGCGTAAGTCACGTCCAGGCGAGCCTCGGGCAGCCCGCGCTCGATACGGCGGCTCTTGAAGTAGTAGCCATCCTCGTCCCTGCCGTAGCGGACCTCGGCGTTGTAGTAGTTGAGGCCGTACCAGGGGCGGGCAATGCCAACCGCCAGCGGATTGTCGGCGTCCAGGCTCATGAAGTAGACACCCGGCTGCCCCTGGTACCTGACGTAGGTACGGACGTTCACTTCGGGGAAGGAGGCCAGGGGCTTCACTTCCGGCAGGCCCCGGAGCTTGATGCCACTTAGCCGGAACACGACCAGCCCCAGCCATACTTCACCCGCGAAGCTATCCAGGTCGATCTCTTGAGGGACGACCGCCCGCAAAGCCTCTCGGTCGACGGGCCAATGAGCGAAGAGAAGATGGTGCCACCGCTGCCGCATGATCCAGGGTCCGCTGCGCAGGGAGCTTGCCAAAGTTCCAGGACTCCGGTCGTTCGCCATTGATGCCCTCCTTCCTGGTGCGCCGGTAGCTGTGTTTCGCCCGGCGGTGCTTCGATGTTTTTCCCGATATTTAATTGTGATATTCCTCACAACCGCTTGTGATTTATTCTACAATTAATCTCCTGTTAATACAAGCCCTTTCGCAGTTGTATGTCCGCCCCCGGTGTGGTACCATACAGCGCACCTCCGTTCTATTCACGCTAAGGGCACCAAAAGTGTTGTGAGGACCCCTCTGCACATGCACTCAGCCGACCCCAGCAGACTACCTCTTGTCGACAGCCACGCTCACCTCGACTCCCCAGACTTCGCGGGAGATACAGACGAGCTTGTGTCGCGCGCTCGTGAGAAGGGGCTGGTCGGGATAGTGTCAATCGGCTTTGAGCCGGACGGTTGGCAGGCGACCCTACAACTGGCGGAGCGCTACGAGATGGTCTTCCCCGCCATAGGCATCCACCCCAACAGCGCCGACCAGGCCTCAGAGGCTTCGCTATCAGAGTTGGAGTCCTTGTGCCGTCGGCACAAGGTGGTAGGGCTGGGCGAAACGGGACTCGACTACTACCGCGAGTACGTTTCGCACGAACAGCAGCGGGAGTCGTTCCAGGCGCACCTCGATCTGGCCCGCCAGCTTGACCTTCCGGTTATCATTCACAACCGCGATGCGCACGCCGACATTCTGGACATCCTGAAGCGGGACGGACAGGGCACACGAGGGGTGATGCACTCCTTTTCCGGCGACGTGGCGTACGCGGAGGAGTGCATGGCGTTGGGGTACATGATCTCGCTGGCGGGGCCTGTGACATTCAAGAAGGCGGTAGACAAGCACGAGGTAGCGGCAGCGGTGCCGCTTGATATGCTGCTGGTGGAGACGGACTGCCCCTACCTCACGCCGGAGCCATTCAGGGGCAGGCGCAACGAGCCGTCGTACGTCTACTACACGGCGGAGGCCATAGCGCGCATTCGGGGAGTACCCTTTGAGGTGCTGGCGGAGGCCACTACAGCGAACGCCGCGAGGTTGTTCGGGCTTCCCATCGGATTTGAGCAGACTGCAAAGTGGCAGCCAAGACAGACAGCTATTGAGGCACAGCCATGATAAACCTATGGCAGGTACAGGTCTTCCTGGTGGTGGCCGAGACGGGCAGCTTCTCGGCGGCGGCGGTCCGGCTGCACCTTACTCAGCCCGGTGTGAGCCAGCAGATACGCGCTCTTGAAACTCATCTCGGCACCAAGCTATTTATCCGTCGAGGGCACGGCGTCGAGCTAACCGCGGCGGGCAACGACCTGCTCGACCCCGCGCGTCGCCTTCTGCACCTCTCGGAGATGACCGAGCGCACCGTCATGTCGCGCCGGAGCGAGGTAAGTGGGCGCATCCGCCTGGGGTGCTGCGTATCCTCCGCGCCGTATACAATGGGAAGCTGGCTGTACGAATTCCGCACCAAGTTCCCCGAGGTCTCGGTGCAGTTGGAGCACACCGAGCCCGGCCCGATGATTGGGGCACTCCGCGCTCAGGAGCTAGACGGCGGGTTCGTCCTGGGCCGCATGCGAGGCAGGGGCCTGGTGCACCACAAGATCACTGAGGACCCTATTACGTTGATTGTGCCCCTGAACCATGCCTGGACCTCCCCCGCCGAGATAGGCCGGGCGGAGATGGAGCTTCAGGCGCAGGCTCGCGAGGAGCGACATACCACCACGTCTACTGCCCACACCACCCACGCTACGCAGGCCCAGACTACAGGCGGTCGCACGCCTCGCTACGGCGAAGATGGCTGGGTACCCGCTATCAAGCCCGCCCTGCTCAAGACCCAGCCACTCATCATAGAGCACGCCAACGGTGAAAGCCACAGCGATGCCCGCCGCGCTCTGAACGACGCCCTGGAGGAGAGAAGCCTCACAATACGTGACATGCGCGTCGTGCTGGAGCTACCCGACCCCACCGCAGTGGCATGCGCGGTCGCGGAAGGGCTGGGTGTTGGTATGGTGCCGCTGTCTATAGCGCGCCGGTTTGTGGGCCAGGTCTTCCCCCTGCGCATAGAAGGTTTCTCGCTCGCCCAGCACGTCTACCTGATTCACGACCGCAAGGCCCTCCACAGCCCGGCTGTAAGCGCCTGGTGGAAGTTCGTGGACAACAAGGTCGCTAAGCAGGGGCGCACCGATGCCCGACTCGAGGACGACGAACGGGATGAGGCACTCACGCCTGCGGAGATGGCCGCCAGCCTGGTTTAGCCTGTCCTGGACGTTGAAACAAGGCCGCAAAGGGACGCCCGGCGATTGAAATCGCTGGCTACCATTTGCAAAGTCCCCTTTCGGGGTCTGGCATTGTGCCGCAAAGCCTCTCTTTTCGTGAAAATGTTGCTAAAGCAGTCCGCC
>JAXDKH010000004.1:0-16190 GCA_034667185.1 Chloroflexia bacterium
TATCGTCCATCGTCCCATTGACAATCCCGCCTCCCAGGCCCTATACTCCTAGTACCTGCGCTGTGGAACAGGCCGGTCGTGGCTGCACCCATAATGTGTGGCCATATTGCATTTCATAGAGGGGAAACACACATGCCTAAACGCCTGGTTGAGTTTCAGCTTGAAGACGGCAACACAGTGCTCATGGAGGTTGACGACGTGGGGTCTTCGGGTGGACCTACTTACAGGTCCGCCAACCGCACTAATGCCGTGGTAGAGAAGGCCCAGGTCACCTACGAGCAGGCCCTCGACCGCGTGCGCCCCGCCGCTGAGAGCATCGTCGAGCGTATGAAATCGCTGGGAGAGCCACCCGACGAGGTGGAGGTCCAATTCGGCCTAAAGATGAGCGCCGAGTTCGGGGCATTCATTGCCTCCGCCAACGCCGAGGTGAACTACGTGATCCGGCTGGTGTGGCGGCGCAACCTGCTAGGGTAAGCACGATAGCACCTCCTACTATCGTCCATCGTCCATCGTCCATCGTCTACTTCTTAAGCCCTATTGACAGCGCACATCCTCGCTGCTATACTGGGGCCAATACGAACTCTCTACTTTGCGAAAGGAGCAAGCACAATGGGATATGCAGTTACTGCTCGCACCGTCAGTGTGCTTCCACTTCGCATGGGGAGATTGCTTCACGCTTAGGCTCTTTATCGCCGCTTAGCTGATGCCGTGGTCGCTCCTCTTGCGCCCCGGCTTTTTTGTTGCCTGGACACCCCCTGTCCGGCACGTGATGAAGTCGCACTCCTCCTGGAAGCACGTCCCTGACTTCACTCATCCCCATCTCTTGCACAGCAGGAATCTAACTAAGCGGCGGACCAATTCACAAGGAGCATAAGCGTTGAACGTTCAAGATTATCTTGACTACCTGGAAGACCTGGAAGACACAGACGACACCAAGTCCCCGAACGGGGCAGCCCCAAAACCCAAGGGCCGCGTGCGAAAGCGCAAAGACGACGTCTCGGACCTGGCAAAGCACAACGTGGGTGCCCTGCGCGAGTTCAATCCGACCTACTCCGGCTCGCGGCATGAGCACGAGTGGATCATCAACTACCTGGGTGGGTTCTACGAGGACAGCGTCCTGACCGACGTGCTGCGGCAGGTGAAGGGCGGCAAAGAGGCGACCGTCTACTGCTGCACAGCCGGCCCCGCGCTTGGCGTGGAGTTGATAGCGGCCAAGATATACCGCCCGCGCATGTTCCGCAACCTGCGCAACGACTGGCTTTACCGCCAGGGGCGCGACGTTACGGATGCCGCCGGACATGGGGCGTGGGGACGCCGCCAGCAAAACGCCATTAAGAAGCGCACCGACTTCGGCCAGGGGCTGCTACACATGTCGTGGCTCGGCAGCGAGTTCGGCACGCTGAGCCTGCTACATGAAGCCGGGGCCGACGTGCCCAAGCCCTTCGGCCATAGCGAGAACGTCATCTTGATGGAGTACGTAGGCGACGTGGACTGGCCCGCCCCCACTCTGCACAGCGTCACGCTGGAGCAGGCCGAGGCGCGCACCCTGTTCGAACGCACCATGTACAACATCGAACTGATGCTGGAGCACGGGCGGGTGCACGGCGACCTCTCGGCCCACAACATCCTCTACTGGGAGGGCGCGATCACGCTGATCGACTTCCCCCAGGCGGTGGACCCCATCATCAACGAGGACTCGTACCAGATATTTGCTCGCGACGTGCTGCGCGTCTGCCAGTACTTCTCCAAGTACGGCATCCAGGCAGACCCGCAGGCCTTAGCCCTCGACATCTGGCGGCGGTCCCAGGTTGAATGACGATGAACGATGGACTATGGACGATAGGAGACGAAAACGCATCACGCCAAGGACGCCAATGTTAGGATGATAGTGTGGTACTACTAACCACTAACCACTAACCACTAACCACTCTCCTATCGTCCATCGTCCAAATCCTCTCATCACCCGCCGGCATCTGCTAAAGTAGCTCCATGAAATACTACATCGCAGTCGCGGGCAACATCGGCGTGGGGAAGTCGAGCCTGACGGAGCTTCTGGCCGAGAGGCTGGGGTGGGAGCCGTTCTACGAGGCTGTCGCGGAGAACCCCTACCTGAGCGATTTCTACAGCGACATGCAGCGGTGGAGCTTCCACTCGCAGGTCTTCTTCCTGTCGCGCCGCTTGCGTCACCATTACGAACTGCTCAATCGCCCCGGCTCGGTGATACAGGACCGCAGCGTGTACGAGGACGCCGAGATATTCGCTCGCAACCTCTACAACGGCGGCAACATGTCCGAGGCCGACTGGCGCACCTATTACGACCTCTACGAGCTTGCCACCACCATCGTGCGGCCCCCCAACCTCGTCGTATACCTGCAAGCCTCCCTGCCTACCCTGCTAAGCCGTATCGATATGCGTGGTCGCGACTTCGAGCGCAGCATACAGCCGGAATACATCGCCCAGTTGAACGAGCTATACGAGGACTGGGCGGCCCGCTTCAACCTCTGCCCGGTGCTGACCATCAACACCGACGGCATGGACTTCGTGCACAACCCCGCCCACATGGAGCAGATTGCTCGCCGCATCCGCGACAGGCTCCAGGGCAAAGAGACGATAACCTTCCAGTCGTCATGACAGGCCACATTACATGACGCAAGAAACCATCGAGTACGTAGAGGTGCCCGGAGCCACACTCTGGACCGCACGGCAAGGTAGCGGGCCAGCTATCGTCATGCTACATGGCGGCCCCGGTCTGTGGGACTATATGGGGCCGGTTGCCGGCATGGTGGATGACCTGGCGACGGTATACCGCTACGACCAGCGAGCGTCTGGCAGATCGTCGGGCGGGCCTCCGTTCACAGTAAAGGCAGCCGTGGCCGACCTGGAGGCATTGCGCGAACACTGGGGCGTTGAGCATTGGGTGGTGCTCGGCCACTCCTGGGGAGCCACCCTTGCTCTGGCCTACTGCCTCGCCCACCCGGATAGGGTACAGGCCCTCATTTATATATCAGGCGTTGGCATCTATACCGGCTGGCGTGAGGATTTTGCCGCTAACATGAACGCCCTCATACCGCCTGAAGAGCGCAAGCAATTGGCGGAGTTGCGGGCGCAATTGGTAAGTGGTGATAGAGGCCTATCCGCCTCCATCAACCGCGAATACTGCGTGCGAGCTTGGTCCGCGGAGATAGTTGACCGCGAAAACGCCCGCGAGCTTGCACAGAGCCTCCTTGTGGACGGCGTGCAGGCTAATTGGGAGGTAAATCGCGTGCTCGCGCCGGAGGGGGAGCGCTTCGCTGAACAACAAGGCATGCCTGCTCAGCTCGCCGCCCTGCGAGTGCCGACGCTCGTGGTCCACGGCGAGATTGACCCTCGTCCTGCCTGGGCTGGGCAGCGTGTGGCGGACCACATACCCAGTGCCGAGTTCGTCTTGCTGCCAGGGGTAGGCCACTTTGTCTGGTTGGACAGTCCAGACTTACTCAGTGCTGCGCTCAGGCAGTTTCTTGTGAAGGTGCTGTAGTGGCAGCTTGTGCCGCAAAGAGCGTGGTGACAAGGCGAGATAAGCATAGGGGGCGTGCCAGTGGCACGCCCCCTGTACTTCTCCATGATTGGATATTCCCTAACTTTCGCCCCGTGCCCTGAATAGGCGATGCATCCCTAAGCCCACCGCCAGCAGCAACGCACTGACGAGTAGGCTGAGTGGACTGAGCCACGGGAGGCCGCCGCCGGTGGGTGGCAGGAACAACGGCGGGCTTGGCCCTACCGGCCCTGTAGTCTCAGGTGTGGTTGGAGGCGCAACCGGAGGCGTCTCGGTTAGCGTCACTGCCGGGGGTGTCGCTGTCTCGGTTGGGCTGACCGGCGTCTGTGTGACCAGGGTTTGGGTTGGCGTGTCACCGGGCATCGTCGCCGTCGGGGTGGCGCTCGGCCCACCTGGTGTCTGTGTAGACATCGGAGTGCCGGTTAGGGTCGCCTCGGGCGTTGACAGGGTAATCGTGTTGGTAGGAGTATTGGTGACCGTACCTGAATCCGATGGCGTATTGGTAGGTAGTATAACTGTGCTGGTGGCAGTATTGCCCGTGGTTTCAGTGGTGGCAGTGCCGGGCACAGCCGTGTCGGCAGGGACATCCACCGTATCTGTTGGCTCAGGCGTATCATTGGGAGGAATGCGGGTAGGGCGAGGTTCCCGCGTCGCGGTGGCGACAGGTATGGTGGTATTGGTAGGCACTGGTACCGGCGTATCAGTTGCTGCGGGTGTAGACGTACTTGTAAGGGGCAGCGCTGTCGACGTACTGGTGGGGGCTGCCACAAAATCGCAGGCTTGAATGTCGTTAGTGTCTAATGTCACAGCGCCATTGAGCGCATAGAGGCCGGTGTCCGTCGATGAGCCTGTATTGAGGGTGATAGAAGTAAGCGCGAGGATGTTTCCCTCGAAACTAGTATTTGTTCCCAGGGTCGCGGAACTGCCGACCTGCCAGAAGATGTTGCATGGCTGCGCGCCGTTGATGACCGACACTTCGGCATTACTTGCCGTGGTGAGGGTGCTGCCTATCTTAAAAATGAAGACGCTATTGGGGCCGCCATCCAGGGTGAGCTGGCCGGTCAATTGGGCCGAGGAGGCAAAGCAGTACACGCCGGGTATGAGCGTCAAACCGCCGAGGTCCTGGCCCGTCAAATCGAAATCGCACGCTTGCCCGGCGGCATTGTTATAGGCGGTGTTGGCATTATTCTGCGCCTGGGCCGCAACGGCATCGCCCGCATGTATCGTCCCGCTTGCGAGGCCAGGAGGAAACCCACTCACCGCAGTCCCTGGGCTTACTCCAACATCGCCGTCTACAGTCGTTGGGCCGGTATTCGTGACCGCACTGCCGGCCAATACACCGAAACTGCCGGCTGTCCCGAGGTCGGGAACCGTCGCGCCTGCCCGCGCGGGCACCGTTAGTGCAAGCACCGAAGCCCCCACCAAAAATGTGACTAGGATGCCTCGTGCTACTCGAAATGACCCGCCGCGCATAGGAGATATGTATTGTCGATTCAAATTTGCCGCCCTTCAACCTGATAATGCAGGTATTTTAAAACAGTAAGGGCTTTCGCTCCGGAGGATCGCTTCTGGAGCCGAAAGTCCTTAGTATGTTGTTGGATTATTCCCGGCGCAGCCAACGCACCAGGTTCCTATCAATCCTACTTGCAAACGGCCGTTCTCACAATAGCCCAGTAGTCATTTTGGGTCTAGCACTAGTACTATATGGTGATGGCTAAGAGAAAGGTGCGAAAGTGTACATAAGCCGTGGTCCAATCGCGCACTCTCATGTACCGCCAGTATGTGTCCTATTGAGGGCAGGCTGAAGCGGGAAATCAACCTTGCCCCCCGCATCCGGATGTGCTATAATTCTGGGTATTGCCAAGAGTGGCGGAGCGAAAAAAGAACGCAAGTTAATCGCCTCCCCGCAACATTAGAAGCAGTAAGCTGAACGCATAGGGCGCACGTGCACGCGCATGAGGAGGAATATAACTTTGGGACTGGAGACAGAGCGCAAACAGGGTATCATTGGAGACTTCAAGGTCAAGGATGACGACACCGGCTCACCGGAGGTCCAGGTTGCGATCCTGACTACCCGCATCAACGACTTGAGGGCGCATTTCACCGCCCACAAGCACGACCATCACTCGCGCCGTGGCCTGCTCAAGATGGTTGGCCGCCGCCGCCGCCTGCTTGCCTACCTCGCTAAGAACGACCTCAACAGGTACCGCAGCCTCATTTCCCGCCTTGGGCTGCGCGATGCTACCCGCACCAACTCGTAGGTTTATAGTTTCAGCAGTGAGTTGTCAGTTCTCAAGATAGGACTGGCAACTTTCTGCTATCTGCCGTCCCACGCATACGCATGGCACGCCACGTGCACCACTTTCCGGGAAGCACATGCAGAGTATCATCCCTTTAGCTGGCCCGTAGCACAATCCGGTGCTGACGGAAGAATGAGGAGACATTTCGTGAGAGAAGATAAGGTCTATTCCGCCAATATCGGCGGGCGCGAGTTTACGATTGCCACAGGCAAGCTCGCGGAGCAGGCGTCTGGTGCCTGCACGGTGCGCTACGGCGACACCATTGTATTGGCCGCGGTGGTCGCCGCGAAGGAAACGATGGAGGGTCGCGACTTCCTGCCCCTGACGGTCGATTACGAAGAGCGCATGTACGCCGCCGGTAAGATTCCTGGTGGCTTCATCAAGCGGGAGGGCCGCCCCACTGAAACGGCCACACTCACCGCCCGCCTCACCGACCGGCCCATCCGCCCACTGCTCCCCAAGCAGTGGCGCTCTGAGATCCAGGTGACCATCACCACCCTCTCCAGCGACCAGGAGAACGAGCCGGAAATCCTGTCCATAATCGGCGCGTCGGCGGCCATGATCCTTTCCGAGGTGCCGTATAACGGCCCGGTGGGCGCGGCCAAGGTCGGCTACATCAATGGCGAGTACATCCTCAACCCCACAGCCCAGCAGTTGCAGGAGTCGCAGCTTGAGCTAACCATTGCAGGCACAATTGACGCCGTGTCGATGGTCGAGGCCTCGGCCCACGAGCTGCCGGAAGACGTGCTGCTGGAAGCCGTGCGCTTCGGTTGGGAGCAGGGCGTCAGGCCCACCGCCGAGCTTCAGCTTCGTATGCAGGAGGAACTCCAGCCCAAGAAGCGCGATTGGACCCCGCCCGTGGTGGACACCAGCCTCCAGGACCGCATGGTCGAGTGGCTGGGCAACCGCCTCCGCGAAGAGACCACCAGCAGGGACAAGGTAACCCGCGAGGCTGCTACCGATGCGCTGAAGCTGGAAGCGGTCAATCACTTCGTTGGCGAAGCGGCTATGGAGGAGCTAAACACCGTAGAGCTTGCCGCCGGGAAGGCCTGGGACGCGCTGCTCAAGGAGAACGTGCGCACCGCCATTCTGGAGCGCGGCGAGCGCCCTGACGGTCGCGGCCCCAAGGACATACGCGAAATCAACATAGAGGTGGGCGTGCTGCCCCGCACCCATGGCTCGGGTCTCTTTACCCGCGGGCAGACCCAGGTGCTCTCAATCACGACCCTCGGCACCGGGGCTGACGAACAGATGCTTGACGGGCTGGGCATCGAGGACAAGAAGCGCTACATCCACCACTATAACTTCCCCTCGTTCTCGACGGGCGAAGCGCGTAGAGGGCGCGGCCCCTCCCGTCGCGACATCGGGCACGGTGCCCTGGCCGAGCGTTCCCTCGTGCCGGTGCTCCCCAGCGAAGAAGACTTCCCATACGTGATCCGCGTGGTGAGCGAAACGCTGTCGTCCAACGGTTCTTCCTCGATGGCTTCCGTATGCGGCAGCACCCTGTCGATGCTGGACGCGGGTGTGCCGCTGAAGGCCCCCGTGGCCGGTATCGCTATGGGCCTCGTGGAGAGCAAGGACGGCACGCAGCACAAGGTGCTCACCGATATCCAGGGCATCGAGGACGCGCTCGGTGACATGGACTTCAAGGTGGCTGGCACCCGGCAGGGCGTCACCGGCCTCCAACTCGACCTGAAGACTTCGGGTCTCGCGTTCGAGATCATGCAGGAAGCGTTTGAGCAGGCCCGCGAAGCCCGCTTGCACATCCTCGACAAGATGGAAGAGGCGATCTCGGAGCCGCGCACCGAATTGTCGCTGTACGCGCCTCGTATCTTGCGCATCAAGATCAACCCCGAGAAGATTGGCGCGTTGATCGGCCCCGGCGGCAAGAACATCCGTGGCATCACCGAGCAGACCGGCACCAAGATCGACGTCGAGGACGATGGCACCGTGCTGGTGGCCTCCACCGATGGCGAGAGCGCCAAGAAGGCGATCCGCATGATCGAGGGGCTGACCAAAGAAGCCGCGGTGGGTGAAATCTACCTGGGCAAGGTGGTTCGCATACTGCCCTACGGGGCCTTTGTGGAGGTGCTGCCCGGCAAGGACGGCCTCGTGCACATCTCGGAGCTTGCCGACTACCGCGTGGAGCGGGTGGAGGACGTGGTGAATCTTGGCGATGAAATCAACGTCATGGTGATTGACGTTGACCGCCAGGGCAAGATCAGCCTCTCCCGCAAGGCGGTGCTGACCGGCGAAATACCGGCCCCTCGCGACCGCGATAGGGACCGTGGCGGCGAGCGCGGCGGTGGCTTCGGCGACCGCGACCGTGGGCCTCGTCCCGGTGGCGGTGGCGGTGGTGGCTACGGTGATCGCGACCGTGCCCCACGCGGCGACAGGCCCGGCGGTGGCGGTGGTGGTTACGGCGACCGTGGCCCCCGTCCGAGCGGAGGCGGCTTCGGTGACCGTGACCGCGGACCTCGTCCCGCAGGTGGTGGCGAGGGTGGCGACCGTGGACCGCGCCCAGCCGGCGGGAGCGAAGGCGGCGAGCGCGGCAATGGCGGCGGTGGTCGCTGGTAGGCCCGGCAAAGTTAGACGGAAGGGGTAGGCTTCAAGCCTACCCCTTTTACTTTAAGCGATCTAAGGACCTCGACAGGTACTTCTGAGCTAAGCGTTCCCGTATGGCACAACGAAGGTAAGCGTCGTGCCCTGGTCGGGCCCCGAGTCGAGGCTGAACTGGCCCCGTGCGTCCTGCACGCGCTCCCGCATCGAACGCAGACCGAGCTTATTGCCCGGCGGGGTGTTGTCCTGCGCGGCGCTAACATCGAAGCCTTTCCCGTTATCGGAGATGCTCATCACCAGGCGGCCGTCCTGGCCCTTGATTTTTATCTCAGCCCTGGTGGCGTCGGCGTGCTTTCTAACGTTAGAGAGCGCCTCCTGGGCCAGCCGGTATACCATCAGTTCTATATGTTGGGGCAGGCGCTCCCCTACGTCTTCCTCCAGCTGCACCTTTATACCTGTCAATTCTGAGAAGCGCCTTATGTGATCGTTGAGCGCCGGGACGAGACCGTTCGTGTGGAGCACATCCAGGCTAAGGTCCGCGAGCACCGCGCGCACCTCTGCGACAGTGCTATGGAGCGTTTCGCGTAGACCCTCCAGATCGTGCAAGGTCTCGCCCGCTTCCCCGCGCGCCACGTGTTTCGTGGCCCGGTCGAGGGCCAGCAGCGATACGCCCAGCAACTGCATCGGCCCGTCATGTATCTCCATCGAGAGGCGATGCCGCTCAGCTTCCTGGGCCGTGAGCAACTCCCTCAGCAGACGCTCCTGCAAAGCGGCCTGCTCCTTCAGTTGTTGCTCGTTGGCCTGGCGCTCTGTGATATCCGTGCCCGTAGCGACGATGTATTCTACTTTGCCCGCGGCGTCCAGCAGGGCGCTATTTGACCAGTGTACGAGGCGTGCCTCCCCGTGCTTGGTAACGATATAATTGGTGAACTCGCTGAGTAATTGTCCGTTGCGGAGCCTTACGAATTGCTCTCTGACTTTCTCTACCTCTTCCGGCAAGAATAGGAAGTCCCACACCGGCATGCCGGCCACGTCAGCATGCGAGTAGCCCAACAACCGCTCGAAGGCCTGGTTGAACCTCACTATGCGTCCTTCGGTATCGAGCACCGCCACCAGGCTAGCCGTAATTTGGAGCACCGTGGACGAAAAATCACGCTCCTGTCTGAGATCCTCCTCGGCGGCTTTACGCTCCGTGATGTCCACCATCACTCCCTGCAAGCGGACTGTTTTGCCCGCTTCGTCCAGCAATAATGTAGCTTCGTCGCGGAACCAGTAGGCGCTACCGCCCTTCGCCAGGAGGCGGTACTCGGCGCGAAACGGTCTACCGGTGTGGTACGTCTCCTCAAGCTCTTGCGCAACCCGGTCGTGGTCCGCCGGGTGGAGTAGCCTGTGCCACATGTCAGGGCTGCTCATCCACTCATTGGCTGTGTAGCCCAGGAGTAGCTCGGCTTGGGGGCTCATGTACGTCGTACCGCCGCCATCGGGGACGGCTATGTAGGTTATGGCAGGTATTTGCTCTACGAGTGTGCGGAATTTCAACTCGGACTCGGCCTTAGCGCCCTCGGCGAGCTCCACAGCGAGCACGGTCCGCTTGATAAGGCTGTAGAGGAGCATCGTGGTGAGCGCAATGAAGAGCCAGCCCTTATAGGTCTGGACCCAGGTGAAAGTCTCCAGGTCTGTGAACAGGGCACGAGCAAGTTGGTCTGAAAGCAATACCCAGAGTGCGCCGAATACCAGGTAGACCGCCGCTATACCGGCAGGCGGTAAGCTCCATGCACGCTTGCGACGCTCCCTGGCCGGGACCTCGCCACTGTTCACGGACGCAGTGTTCATATCTGTCCAATGCTTTCTTGCCCCGTCATTAGGGCAACGCTACATTGATCCGATGCTTATTTATACATTAAATGTCACATCTCCACATCCGAGTATTGCAACGTAGTGGTACTTACAGTTACTATAATACTATTTCTTGTTTACTTCAATAGCATTGTTTAGATACTATCGTCGGTAATTGACCAAGCTGCAATTGTCCGGTGATGCAACTCCCTGTACAAGCGCGCGTGGCTCTCGGCTATCGCATCCCAGCCAAAGAAGCGGGCCAACTCGCCGGCCCCTGCGCTCAACCTCTCGCGTAGCTCCGCATCTTCAGCCAATCTCCCTACTGCCTCCGCCAACCCTTCAACATCCCCCACCTTCACCAGCAAAGCGTTTTCCCCATCCACAAGGCTGGGCCAACTACTACCAATTTCGAAATTGGAATTTCGAATTTCGAATTTTAGGCTCGTGGTCACCAGTGGCAGCGCGTGTTCCAGCACCGCAAGCAGGCTCCCCCTGCGGAAGGAGGCACCGTCCGCGTAGGGTAGCACGGCCATGTCAGCGGAGAGGAGGGCGGCTGAGACTTCGCGCGGTTCGAGGTAGCCGGTCCATGTGAGGCTGCCCGTAACGCCTAGCTGTCGCGCCAAATCGCTTAGGTGGGAGGCCGTTTCGCGGTTGGTAGGATCGCTTGAGCCGAGACCGCCACCGATGAACAGCAGCCGGTAATCTCCGCGCTCCCGAAGCTGCACCAGGGCCTTCATCAGGTCGTCCAACCCCTTGGAGCTATTGAGGAAGCCGAAGTAGGCCATGAGGGTAGTGCCTTCCCCTGCACCCCAACGCTGCCGCCACTCATTGCGGTTGTAGTTATCCGGTGGATTGTTCGGAATGTTGGAGCCTATGGGAATTAGCTCCAGGCGCTTCACTCCCCATTCCTTCAGCCGTGCAGCATCCTCGGGGTTGGTGGCTATGCAGGCGTCCGCGGTGCGCGCCATGAAGCGGTTGACCCACTCGCGCACCGGCCCCGCCTTCGGGAAGAGGTAGGGCACTCGCACGTCGTGGAACGTCACCACAGTGGCCCCGCCCCATTTCGAGCGTAGCAACCACGGCAGAAAGTTCACCATAGGCCGCATTTCGTAAGCCCCGGTCTGGTACTGGATGTGGGCTATTAGTGCCCTGGTAGCCCTTAATGAGCGCAGCACCGCCCGCAAATTGATCCGTCGCGAGAGGAAGGGGCCACGCCGTACCTGCGCCACATTTGCATCCTCGTTGCCGATTGTGGGGCTGGTCTCTACGGGACGCGTGAGCACTTGGTTTCGCACCCCCGCGACTTGAAGTGCATTAGCCAAATTGCAAGTATAGTCGCCTACGCCGCCTTGCGCGGGTGGGTATTCGCCGGTGATAAGCAATACGTCGGCGCGCTTAGGCTTTTGGCGATGCTCCCGCAAACCACTCTTGAGGACGCGGCTGTACATTCTCAAGCGCGCTGCACGCAACGTCCGTTTGTGGCCCAGCAACCACTTGAAGGCCTCGGAAATGTATTGCGCGGCGTAGGAAGCCAGCAGGTAGCGGCGCACCAGCCTGCCCACCGCCCTACCTTCGTGCAGGCGGAAGTAGCGGACCTTGCTGGTGTTGAAGTTTACGTGCCGCGCGGCGACCGCCTGGTCCGTGCTCTGGCCGCCGTAGTGAACGATCTCCGCTTGCGGCACGTACGCGATCTCCCAGCCTGCGCCTTTCACCCGCTTGCAAAGATCGACCTCTTCGCTGAACATGAAGTAGCCGGGGTCGAATAGACCCGCCTGCTCGAGTGCCTCTCGTCTGCACAGGAGAGCTGCACCACTCACCCAGTCCACCTGCTGTGTCTGCGCCTCCGGCGTATCTTGCATGTAGAAGCGTCTGATGCCGGGCAGGTTGCCGAGCCACCTTTGCAACGGCGTAGACTCCACCAGCCCGGTGAGCAGGGTGGAAAAGCGCCTCCTGGAGGGTTGTAGCGTGCCGTCGGGGTTGAGCAGGCGAGGGCCCACGATGCCGCTTGTTTCGTGGGATTCCATGTAGTCCGCGAGGGTTGCTATCGAGCCGGGCAGGGCTACCGTGTCAGGGTTGAGCAGCAACACGTACTTACCTTGCGCCACCTTGATGCCAGCGTTGTTGCCACTGGAAAAGCCCAGGTTGCGGGATAGGGCTATTAGGCGCACGTTCGGGAAATCGCGTCGCACCATCTCAGCGCTGCCGTCGGTGGAGGCGTTGTCCACCACCAAGACCTCGGTGCGCTCCCACCAACTGGCGGCTGCTTCGGGAAGAGAGCGCAGGCAAGCCGCGAGCAAATCCCTCACGTTCCAGCTAAGTATGACGATGCTGAGGTCCGGTTCCATGCTGCTCCCATGCGCTAAGTGCCGCTTGTCAGCCGTCACGATAACACAGAGGGTTTGCCTTGACAACCATCTTGCACGCGCATACAATCCCGTAGGAGAGAGGTAGGAGCCTTTAACAAATGAACGTACAACAGAGTCCGATAGTAGAGCCCGAGGTGCCCGTAGACGCCCCCGCACCTCCCCAGGTCGAAGAGGATGCCCCCGGCCTGGACGCCCCTGAGTTCCCCTGGCTGAACCAATACGAACCGCAGGTGCCAGCCACCATCGAAGTGCCGGAGATTGGCCTGCACGAGTTCTTCGAGCGTACCGCACGCGATTACCCAAATAACGTTGCGACCCTCTTCTTCAGCCGCCGCCTGACCTACGCCCAGCTTGACGAGCAGGCTAATCGCTTCGCCGCGGGGCTGCAGTCGCTGGGGGTACAAGCAGGTGACAGGGTGGCTATCATTCTTCCAAACTGCCCGCAGTTCCTGGTGGCCCTATTCGGCGTGCTGAAGGCCGGCGCGACGGCTATACCCCTCAACCCGATGTACGTGTCGCGCGAGCTACGCCAGGTATTCAACGATGCCGGCGTACAGATCGTAGTGGCTCTCAACGTGCTGGTGCCCCGGCTGCAAGAGATAGTGCCGGAAACCTCCTTGCAGCGCATCGTTGTGACCTCAATGCAGGACTACCTCTCGCCCCTCATGTCGCTGATGCTCACGGTGAAGGAACGGCGGGACGGTGTGGCGGTCATGTCGCAGGGCGATGGCCTATACCTCTACTCCGACCTGCTCCGCAACAGCCCCACCGAGTACGCCCGTTCCGAAGCTACACCCGACGATACCGCGCTCCTCCTTTACACGGGGGGGACGACGGGCACCCCCAAGGGCGCGATGCTGAGCCACAGGAATGTGGTCGCCAATGCGTTGCAAATGAGCGCGTGGGTGTGGGATGCGCGGCAGGAGCGCAAGGAAGTGTTCCTGGGGGTGATACCCTTCTTCCACAGTTACGGCATGACTGTGGTGATGAATCTGGCGATCTCGGTCGCGGCGTCCATCGTGTTGCTACCGCGCTTCACGATGAAGGACGTGTTGCGGGCCATTGCGAGGTTCCGCCCCACGGTGTTCCCCGCGGTGCCCACTATGTACAACGCGATAGCCCACCACCCTCTCTCCACCCGCTTCGACCTGCGCTCCATCCGGGTGTGCATCAGCGGCGCGGCTCCCTTACCTCAGGAAGTAGCGCAGGCGTTCGAGAGCGTTACGGGGGCGCGGTTGGTGGAGGGCTACGGCCTGACCGAGGCTTCACCAGTCACTCACTGCAACCCCATACACGGCGAGCGCCGCGCGGGTAGCATGGGCCTGCCGCTACCCAACACAGAAGCCCGCATCGTGGACCCAGATACGCACGAGCCGCTACCGCTGGGCGAAGTGGGAGAGCTTGCCGTGCGCGGTCCACAGGTGATGCAGGGCTACTGGGGGCATGAGGAGGAGACCGCCGCCGTATTGCAGGACGGTTGGCTCTACACGGGCGATATGGCGCGCATGGACGAGCAGGGCTACTTCTACGTGGTGGACCGCAAGAAAGACCTGATCCTGGTGGGTGGGTACAGCGTCTACCCACGCGAGGTAGAGGACGCGTTCTATGAGAGCCCGAAGGTGCAAGAGGTAGTGGTGGTGGGCGTGCCGGACCTCAAGCGTGGTGAAGGCGAGTTAGTCAAGGCCTACGTAGTGCTCAACGGAGACGTGGAGGCCACAGAGCGCGAGCTGGTCAAGTTCGCCGCCGAGCGCCTGGCCGCCTACAAGGTGCCCTCCAAGATAGAGTTTCGCGAAAGCCTCCCCAAGAGCGGCGTGGGCAAGTATCTGCGTCGAGAGTTGGTGGCGGAGGAATTGGCGCGGGGCAGTTCTTAAGACGAAAACGCAAAGACACAAAGGGCGCAAAGAACACGCAAAGAGGATGAAGGGCTTGGAAGCTTTTGAGCTAGCAGAATTACTGGACGTACGAGGTAGATCGTCGCGGCCTTACCTTGAGTTCCTGCGCAAGTCATCTATGAGCGTAGGGCTGTACGTGCTGCCTGCGCGTGGTGTGGACGGCCAAAAGCCGCACACGGAGGATGAACTTTATTATGTGGTAAGTGGCCGGGCTACTGTCATGGTTGCTGGAGAGGACCGTGCAGTGCAGGCTGGTAGCGCCGTGTTTGTGTCGGCTAACGTAGAGCACCGGTTCCACTCGATTGAGGAGGAGTTGGTGCTACTGGTGTTTTTTGCGCCCGCAGAATACTCCTTAGCCACCGACGCAAGTTGGGCGGGCTGCTAAACCCCTACCTCTTCCCGTACCTCGAAGCAGGGTATCCGCCCGCGCACCTCGTCCACGAGTCCCATGTCAAGCTCGGCCATGACCACGCATTCCTGCTCGCCGGCTTCGGCCAGTATGTTGCCCCAGGGGTCTATTACCATCGAGTGACCGGCCCAGCGGTTGTTGTCGCCCTCGCCCGTGCGGTTGGCCGCTACCACGAATAGCTGGTTTTCTATGGCCCGCGCCCGGAGCAGCGTGCGCCAGTGCTCCAGCCTGACAGCAGGCCACTCGGCGGGCACCCACAGCACTCGCGTGCCGCCATATGCAAGCTGCCGGGAGCTTTCGGGGAAGCGGATGTCGAAGCAGATGAGCGTGCTCCAGGGGCCGTGCGCCGTATGGGCTACGTTGCCGGGGCTGCCGGGGCGCAGGTACTCAGGCTCTCTCAACAGCGGGAAGAGGTGCTCCTTGCTGTAGCTGCCCAGCACTTCACCATCCGGCGCTATCATGTAGCTTGAGTTGTAGACTCCGTCGCCCCGCTGTTCAGCGAAGGAGCCACCGGCGATGGTGATGTTTAATCGCCTTGCCGTGCCCTGCAAGAATTCCAGCGTCTCCGCGCCGTAACGGCCGGCAAGCTCTTCCCAGCGGTCCTGTGTGTAGCCCGTGGTCCATAACTCCGGCAGGAGCACAGCCTGGGCACCGTTGCGCGCCGCCTCGTTCAGCATCGGCTCGACGCGCACCATGTTCTCCTTCGGCTCGCCCGACACCACCTGCATCTGTATAGCCGCCACCTTGATCCTGTTAGCCTCAGCCATCGCTTTGCCCCTCTCGTGCTTGTGGAGTTAGTCGCAGAAATTATAGCACATGTGCTTCTTGTAGCTAACCGAGAATTGGAACCATTCTTCATGGGCTGTTAATGCTGGATTCGTTGCTTTTCGGCTCGTCATGTTGGTATTCTTACCTGAATGTCTCTTTTTGCGGTGAATGAAAGCCGAGCTTCGCTCGTTATAATGTTGGGGCTTTGCTCTTCGCGTTCAAAAGCAACGTCCTGTATACATCAACATTCGATGTTTATCTGGCATATTTCATGCTGACTGATTGCTCTCGCGACCGAGCGTTCATCCCAACAAACAAATTCGCAATCCGAAATCCCAAATGGGTACGACTTAAGGAGTATTTCTAATCCGACGTTAAGCTACAGCTATTGACTTACTCCGTGATTTCTGATACAAATATAGTTTAGAGGCGAAATGTCATTGAGCGAAAAATCGGGTTAATTCAGGCTTAAAGTAAGCGCGCGGACCCAGTCACTGGGAGCCGCGCCTTATAGTCTTATGGGAG
>JAXDKH010000005.1:0-3793 GCA_034667185.1 Chloroflexia bacterium
CGTGGGCTGCACGTCACGATGTTCATTACGGGTAAGTTCGCCGAGAAGCACCCGGAGGAGATCAGGCAGGCAGCGGCTGACGGGCACGAGATCGCCAACCACACCTACTCCCACCTCGACTCCCGCACACTCACGGACGAGCAGCTAATTGAGGAGCTTGCCCGCACCGAGACCATCTTGCAGGAGTTGACGGGCCGCACCAGCAAGCCGTTCTGGAGGCCGCCCTATGGTGCACGCAACAACCACGTGCTGAACGTCGCCGCCACGCAGGGCTACCGCTCTATCTATTGGACCCTGGACTCGCTCGACTCGGTGGGCCAGCCGAAGACGCCCGACTTCCTCTTCAACCGGGTCACTAATCCACCGGCGGGCGTGGAACTTGACGGGGCCGTTGTCTTGCAGCACGTCGGCTACCAGGGCACGGCAGACGCCTTACCCCGCATCCTGGACCGCTTGCAGGAGATGGGCTTGCAGGTGGTCACGGTGTCCGAGCTTCTCTCCCCCTAGCGTCATGACAGACCCAGAACCAACCAACAGCCCCATCATGCAGAGCCGTGCCGCCCTCTGGCTCGCCGCTTTCCTGCTGCTCTTCGCGCTGCTACAGTTAGCCCTGGTGCCGCTACTGGGCGGTCGTGATATTGAGGTCGCGCCCTTGTTCCGAGTGGACGGCCTCGGCCTCCTGTTCGGGACGGCCTGGACTCTCACGCTGGCTGCTGTCGCTTTTCCACTTGCGCGACACCGCGGAGGCGGAAAGACTGGCCTACTCACTGGCCTTATCGGTTTGGGCCTCCTGGTGTGCGCCTATGCACACAACATGGTGGTGCTGGCTGCGGGTTGGGCACTGGCCGGCGTAGGCGTATCCTTGATGCTGGACGAACTGGGAGGATCCACGAAGAGGAGTCGAGCAATGTTCGCTTTGCTCAATCCGCTTAGCGCCTTCGTGTTCCTTGCGCTGGTTACGGGCTCCCCGGCCTTCGCACCTCCAGCCGGAGGAGTTGCCGAACCGTGGCAGCCCATCGCAGTAGTGGCCGCGACTCTCGCTGTGGTATTTACTGCCACCAGGGGGTTTGTTGTTGGGTCAGGACTCGATGGGCATGAGGCCGGAGAGCCGGCAGATACCCCTCTCAGGGCACTGTATGTCCTGGCCGCGCCTTACACCCTGGCGAAGATGCTGGTAACCGCTCCCTGGCACCCCGTAGGCGCGTGGTTGCTGGTGCTGCTGGGCATGCTGGCCCTGCTGATGGGGCTTTACGCTGCCTACGTGTCGCAAACACGGCAGAGGGATAGCGCGTTCGGCTATTCGCTGGTGGGTATAGCAATCGTGGGCTTCGGCATCGCAGTCAACTCTCCACTCGCGGCGGTAGGGGCAACGTGGGTGATGTTGCTGGGGCTGTCCTGGGTAGTCGTGCGCGGGTGGCGCTGGGCCGAGGCTGTGACATTTGTAGCCATCTCGCCGGGCCTGTGGATGGTATCTCAGGCCGCGCTGGATACCGGGTATGGCGTGGTGGCCGTGCTGATTCTGCCCGCCTGCATCTTGCTGGCAGTACTCACGCTTTCTGCCCGTCACGAAACTGCACGAGGTTGGTACTGGCCTGGAGTTGTGGCTGCTATGCTTTCCGTAGTCGCCGCTGTCCTGCCTCAGACTGTTATCGAATTCATATTACGGCCTGCTGTAAGGGCGATGGCCGGAGGTGTGGGGGCCTTGACCACGCTCACCGTAGACTGGGGCGTGGGTACACTGGTGAGGACGGCACAGGGCACTGTACCCGCGGCGCTACCCGCTACTGGACTAGGGCTGGCGGTGCTCCTTGCGGGCATGCTCCTCTACTGGCTCAAGCAGTTGGCAGAACGTGCGGCGCAGCGGACCGATGGAGAGACACAGGCAGAGTGAACCCCTTAGCCGGCTTCTCAGACTGGGCGCTGGCCCTGCTACCCAGGCTGTTCCTCTATCCAGGGGGCCTCGCGCTTATCGGTGCCTTGCTCCTGGCCCTCTTGCTGCCACGCCCCAACTCCGACTCGGCTCAGACGACGCTGCACAGAGCCCTGCATCTGGTTGCACATGCCAACATCCCGGCGCTGGCTTGTGTATGGGCTGCGCTGTCCATCCTGCCGCTGCCCGGTGTTTCCCCACTACCCTTTCCCGTCGACCGCTTCTCAATACTGGCAATTACAGCCATGTCTCTGCTTTTTGACTTTACGGCGAAAAGCGAGAGGAACAGGAGCGAGTTATGGCCTAATGTCGCGATTGTGCTCGCGCTGATGTCACCGGTGGCTGCACAGAGGGGTCTAGTAACTGGCCCGGCGGCAGAGGGTGTGATTGGCTACCTCGCCGGCGCTGCCGTGCTGGCCGGACTTGTGGGACTATTCGATAGCATGGGCGAAGGTTGGAGCCAGGCGGCTCGGTGGCTCGCGTGGTGGGGCGTGGCCTTTGCCTTGAGCATGCTGCCCGCTGGAGTGTGGGGGCTGCTCACCCTGCCGCTGGCGCTGGGTCTCGGTTGGGGCGCGCGTCGTTTGGCCTGGAGCAGGTACGTCGCCCTGCTCGCGTGGTTGCTAGCCACGTCGGCCTTGCTTACCGCGCTTCTGCTTCCTCCGGGCTGACCAGTTCCTTAGAAACCGGTGCGGGCTTCGTGGGGCCGGTCGTGTGGTACTTGTCCATGATGCTGTGGAGGTACTCGTTGTAGGTCCGGGCGAGCGGCGCCGACGCGATTATGAGCGAGTTCTCGGCGTTTTGCTGGGCGTGGCGCGAGAAGTTGTACGAGCCGGTTATCACCACGTCGTCCAGCACCATGACTTTGTTGTGCATGAAGTCGTGTGGGCTGTTCTCCGTGTAGGGAGTGCTCTTCTTGCCCACCAACTGCGCGTACCGGATGATCTCCTCGAAGGCCGGTATCTTCCAGTGGTTGGCGGGCACCAGGCTCCACTGGTATTTCACACCCTCCATCTGCGACTCGTCGTAAATACCCACGATGGGCACGTTGCGGGCCATGAGTCCCTGGATCGCCTTGATAATGCGGCTCGAAGTAAGTACCACAAAGGCCAGCGTCGCCTTATGCTTGGTGCGGTCGATCTGGTTGGCTATCGCCTCGTCGATCCACTCGCCCTCCCCAGGCGAAAAGTTGACCAGCACGTGGGCGGGGTCGTCCTTGTACTGCACGGTGTCCTCGCCGCTGTCCTTTGTGCCGGAGGCCTCCAGGTTGCCGTCCACCCAAAGCTCCTCAAAGTCGTGCAGGTAGTACTCGGCCAGCTCCTGGGAGCGCAGGACGATGACATTGTTCTCCTGCTTCTCCCACGCGTCGTCGGTCCAGTTCAGCGAGCCGGTCCAGATGCGGGCCTCCGGCGTGCCTGCGTCGATAATGACGTATTTGTGGTGCATGAGAGCGCGCTCGCCGCTAACACTTTTGCTGGGGAGGCCCAGGCTCTCCACGAAATTGGGCGTAGTGTAGTCGCAGTAGTCTCCCAGCGGTCCAAACGTGCTGTCCTTGCCCGCCTTGCCGTCATAGGCGATGCGCACTTTGACACCCGCGTTCAGCTGCTCGTGCAGGGCATCGTAGACTATGGTCCGAGACTCGGGGCAGAGGGCGAAAGAATAAATGGCAATGTCTATCGACCTGCGGGCGGTACGGAAGAAGTCGGCCAGTCGATGGGCCACCTCTTCTGGGGTCTGGCACCCCTGGCACAGGAAATATGTCTCTATATCATCCACTCTTGGTATCCTCTCCCTCACCCTGCCCGGTATCCGGTTTGGTGGGAGCATCTAAATAAGGCCGGTTGCGTTCCACGACCAGGAATTGCA
>JAXDKH010000006.1:0-2692 GCA_034667185.1 Chloroflexia bacterium
TGGATAGCGAAAGGACCAGAGCACTTGTTGTCGTGCCCTGGTCCTTTTGCTTAGAACACCTACTTTAACTCTGGTGTCCTTTGCGCTCTTTGCGCCTTTGCGGTTTCATCGTCTCCGTCTCAATCCTCCGTGCCGATGAGGTAGCGCTCGTGGGCGGGGGCGTAGTGGCTCTTGGCGGTCCACTGGTCGATGACGTTGCCGTTGGCGTCGGTGACGGTGCGCGAGATGGAGGAGTCGAAGCCGTCCTGGGCGTGCTCCACCAGCACCTTCTTGCCCTTCGGCAATTGGTCCGAGTACTCGGTGATGGGGTCCATCGTTGTCTTCACCTTGTTGGTGATTACGGGCTGCGCGATGTTGACGTGCCAACCAGGGTTGACGCCGTATAGCTCGAAGGTGACGTTCTTGCCGTCTGCGGTGGCCTTGATGAGCAGCCAGTTGCCGGTGGTGTTCTTGAAGCGAAAGTCCTTCTCGGGCGGCGCTATCGTGGCGTCGAGGCCCTGCATACCGCTGGGTGGCCTGCCGTACGTGCTGATCCAGTAAGAGTGCCAGTTGCGCTCCACGATGGGGATGCCGGCGCGGAACACGGCGTGGAATAGCGTCGTGGACACCTGGCAGATACCGCCTGCCTCAGCAGGCACGGTAGTGATGCCCTGGGGACCGTGCACGATGGCGTAGCCCATCTTGAAGCCCGCGTCAAGGGTGAGGTCGCCTATCGTGTCGACTGTTGAGAAGACCCCGCCTGGAGGTACTAATGCCCCGTCCACGTTCTTGGTGCCCAGGCCCACATTCCAGGCGCGCTCGGCGGACGAGCCCGCGTAGGAGGTCTGGCCGGAGGCGAGCAGGTCGGGGGTGCGTATGCTCGAGAGGTCGGCGTCCATGAGAGCAGGTGGGACCACAGCCACGTCAAGCTCCACTTGCAGCCGGTCGGTGCCGGAGAAGCCGTTGATGGCCGTCACTGCCTTGTTGAGTGAGGACTGCACATCCACCTTCAGGCCGTCCTGGCCGGAGGTGATTTTCGTGGGCGCGCCGTTCACCATGCGGAAGCGGGCGTCGGCAGGCTTGCGGTTGAAGTTGTAAGCCACGCCGGAGATGCGGGTCGCCAGCACGTCCTCATCAATCGCGAGGTGGGGGAGAGCATCGGCCTTGCCCTGGACCACGTCGAGGAAGCCGGTCACCGAGGTATTGCGCAGGATATAACCGTCGTCGCGGAAGTAGAGGCGCACGCCCTGTGTGATTAGCGCATTCGCTTTCTCGTACAGCGGCTTTAGCTGTTCAGTCTGGATGCTCGCGGGTACCTCTTTGATTGGGAGCGCCACGCTGCGGGCAGTCGCATCGCCGGACTGCGTCGCCTGCTCTATTGCAGCCACCGCCCCAGCTATGTCCAGTTCCTGGCCCGACACGTCCTCTGTCAACGTGGCCGCGCCCTTGCCGATACTCACCTGGGCGTCTTGCGGTGCTACCCGCAACTCCTCAGCGATAGGCTGTAAATACTTCTCCAACACGGCCCCGTCCAGCTTGACCGAAGCAGTACCGTCGTGTGCCGATTCAATGGAGAGCATGCCACGTAGGGTCTCGGGCCGGATAGTCCACGTGGCCTCACCGGCCGACATTACAACAGGTTGCTCGGTGAGCAGTAGAGCTTGCGATTCGGTGCTGCGTAGCGCCGCCTCCGTTATGCTGGGGGCCTGCTCGCGCATCCTGATGCTCACCGGTGTCAATGGCACGCTCGACATGCTCTTCACCAGGGCGTCGCTGAGGGCGTCGCGGTCCAGGAGCGTGCCCGTAGCGGAGGGCGTGATAATCACCCGGCCCTCGGCGTCCCTCTCCAGCTTGCTATCGACGGCGGGCCGGTCGACCTGTGCCGCGATTGTCGCAATCGCGTTCAACATGCTGGCCTTGTCGTGCGTGAGCAGCGGAACGACGGTCGTGCCGGAGAATAGCGCGTTGAGCTTGCTGCCCAGGTCCGACATCATGTTACCGGAGCGGCCGTAGCTGAAGGCGGTTTCAAGGGTGCGATCAACATCGACACCCAGCCCCAACTCAGCGGGAGCGAAGGCCCAGGTGCGCGCGCCGTCCTGCACCGTCACTTTGCCTTCGGGGTAGCCCTGGGCGGCTTGTGTAAGGGCAGTCCTGGCTTCCGCCATGTTCATACCGCCGAGATCAGCACCAAGCACCTTCACGCCCCTGTAGATGCGGCCTTCGTGCGCGGCGTTGTACAGGAAAAGCGAGCCCAGCACGGCAACGAACACGAGCAGCAGCCCGATAGTCAGGGGCGTGATGAACGGGCTTCGACTGGAACTCCGTTCGGAGTCCGTGCCCATAGTGGTTTCCAGCAGAGTCCGGCGGGTTTGATCGGGCGACTGGGTGTGCACCACGCGCACTTCAGGCGGGTTTACGATGTCGGTACGTTGCATCCGTGTGGGACCTCGGTGTAATCAGGGGAGGATAATTGCGGGAGGATTGTTGTGCATGGCAGGTCGTTGAGGTCGGGTAGGCATCACCCTGTAATGGCTTCACAGGGCGTTTGGGTAAGGGAAAATACTGCTGTACGGCATATCTTACCATAGATAGTGCCGGTCTCTCAAGGGGAAATAGGTACCGTTTGCGGCATCATTGGCGCTTTTACGGAATTCGTACTACTGAAAAATTAGACCGTGTACCAATTACGGTCACAACCCTCCCTTCTGTCATC
>JAXDKH010000007.1:0-14302 GCA_034667185.1 Chloroflexia bacterium
ATGGGCACGATGCATCGTGCCCTTACACACCGCAAAACCATCATCCTCTTTGCGCGCCCTTTGCGTTTTCCTCCCCTCCTATCGTCCATCGTCTATCGTCCCACGTTCCTATGCTATAATTCACCCATGAGTCTCGATATCGAAAAGCGGGAAGAGGAGTTATCGCCGCTCGAACTGCTCCTGCGCGGTGCGCTCAACGAGGCGACCATCCCGCTTGGCGTCCCACCCACCGATCACCCATTCTATGACGGCCAGCCCGACGCCCTCGACTACGATAACCTGCTGGCCTGCATCCGCTGTGGTGCGTGCCTGCCCGTCTGCCCCACCTACAATACCGACCTGCTGGAAGTACAGTCCCCTCGCGGTCGCGTGCAGCTTATGCGGCAGGTGGAGGAGGGGCTGCTTGAGCCCTCGCCCAATTTCGCCGAGCACATGTACCACTGCCTCGACTGTCGCGCCTGCCAGACCGCCTGCCCCACCGGCGTGCGCATAGGCGAGCAGGTGCTTCGTGCCCGCGTCCAGGTAGAGAAGACCCGCCCCCAGCCCTTTGCCAAGAAAATCGGCCTCGATTTCGCGTTAGGCGACCAGCGTCGGCTTGAGCTACTCATGCTCCCCATCGCCCTCTACCAGCGGATAGGATTACAGTGGCTCGTGCGCAAGACCCGCGTGCTGCACTGGGCCTTGCCCAAACGCCTGCGCATACTCGCCTTCATGGAGGAGCTGCTGCCGGAGCGCATACCCATCCGCTCCCTGCGGCAACAAATAGCCGTCACCGTGCCTCCCCAGGGCGAGACACGCTATCGCGTCGGCTTCTTCCTCGGCTGCGTAATGAGCACCATGTTCGCCCAGACCTCTTCAGCCACGGTGCGTGTGCTCAGCGAGAATGGCTGCGAGGTGGTCACGCCCAAGACCCAGAAGTGCTGCGGTGCGCCTCATGCTGAGGAGGGCGACTTCGAGTCTGTGAAGCGCTTCGCCAAAGAGAACATCGCCCTGTTCGAGCGCTACAACGTCGATTACATTATCTGCGACTGCGCCGCCTGCGGTGCCCAGACCAAAGAGTACGCCGAGCTGCTCCACGACGACCCCGAATGGTCCGAGCGCGCCCATCACTTCAGCGCCAAAGTACGTGACATAATGCAGTTCCTGGGCGAGATACCCCTGCGCGAGTCCTTCGCGGAGCTTTCCAAGCGAGTCGCCTACCACGAAGCCTGCCACCTGTGCCACGCCCAGAAGGTGCGCGACGAGCCAGTGAGCGTGCTGCGCTCCATCGGAGTGGAGTTGGCCCCGCTGAAGGAGAGCGACATGTGCTGCGGCAGCGCGGGCGTCTACAACCTAACCCACAACGAGCGCTCGATGCTCATACTCGACCGCAAAATGGACCACATCGAGGCCACAGACGCTGAGGTGGTGCTCACCGGCAACCCCGGCTGCCTCCTCCAACTCGACTACGGCCGCCGCGCCTCCGACTCCGACAAGCCTGTCCTCCACCCCGTGCAGGTAGTGGATGCTGCCTACCGCGCCGAACGCGCCCGCACCGGCAACCCCGCCCGCTTCCAGGGCATCCCCTCCGGTGACGGCCTCAAGACCCGCGCCGGGAGAGTGCTGGCAATCGCCGCGAACGGCCGGACCAGGGTGCTATTCGGCAGGAAAAAGCACAGCAAAGCGTAAGCACAACGCTTGATGAGCATCTGGGCCTAACCAGCTAACAACGTGTAGGGGCAGGCCCCCGTGCCTGCCCTGGGTGGTAGACGTACAATGGTGCAAATCTCCGACGAGGGCAGGCACGGGGGCCTGCCCCTACGGTCTCTTAAGGATTAGAGGGCCCAATTGGACAGGCTGCGACACTTCATCAAACGCAACGGGAATAGTAGTGGCAACGGCGCGTCCTCCGAACCCCTGCCACCGCCTGCTAAATCCGGTGGGCACGGCGATCACTGGGGCTGCGTCTTCCGCGCGGTCGAGCAAGACACCATACTGGCTCTCATCCAGGACGTGGTGGCTAACGACAGCCGCCCCGACGGTTTCCAGGCCCCTGGCGGTGGTGCCGCCTACCATTCAAGCTCCAGCCCCGTCCGTGTGTGCGTGCTCGTAGCGGGCGGCACCCTGGAGAGCGCCTACCCGGAAGCCATACCAGGCACCGAGTGGCCCATCGTAGTGCGCGAAGTGATACCCTGGGCGAACGGCATCGAGGGCCAACTTTCGGGCGAGTGCCACGGCGCGTCGGTGAGTTTCTTCGACACCCGGTTCTACGCCAACCGCTACAAGTACCGAGTGGGCGAGCAGTACAACTTCCGCATGAGCGCCTTCGCCTACACCGCGGGCCGCGCTTCCGACGCTGAAGTGGAAATCGACACGGGCACCAAGGTGTCCCTCAAAGGCGCGAGGGCCTACATGCCCGCCAGCCTGGGCACCAACACCGACGCCGATATAGACGAGTACTGGTTCCACAGCCCCATCGAATCGGCGGCCTCGGAGGTAGAGTTCGCGGGCCGCAGACTGCACGTCCTACCCATCACAATGGCGATACCCGGCGACTTCGACATGTCCCTGGTGCTCTACGCGGCGGGCCACACTCTCGACGCAAGCACCAACCTCGACTCGGCGGAAGAGATAGACCTCGAAGGCTACCTCTGGCTGCAAGGCTATATGGCTGACCTCTGATGGATACTCCTCAACCCACCATCTTTGACGATCTTAAAGCCCCCACTGACCCCAACGAGGAGTACCGGTTGGCCTCCGTGCTCGTCCTCATCTACCCGCGTGCCGGGGAGAGCTACGTCGTCTTCATGCGCCGCACCGACACGGTAGAGCACCACAAGGGCCAGATTTCCCTCCCCGGCGGCGGCCGCGACGCCACAGACCCCGACGCCACCTACACCGCCCTGCGCGAAGCCGAAGAGGAACTAGGCATCGATCCCTCAAGCGTCGAGGTGATCGGCACCATGCCCGAGATCTACGCCCGGGTCAGCAGCTTTCTCATCACGCCCGTAGTAGGTTTGCTCAAGCCCGGCGCCGAGGACCGCCTCGTATTCAAACCCGCCCCCGAAGAGGTAGCCGAAGTAATAGAGGTGCCCCTGCGCGTCTTCTACGACGAGGCGGCCCACCGCACCGAAATCCGCGCCCACAATAACGTCACCTACCAAATCCACTTCTACACCCACGGCCCCTACGAAGTCTGGGGCGTAACCGGACGTATAATGCACGAATTCACCAACCTCTACCCAACAGACCCATTTGGGAATTGGGATTTCGAAATTCGAATTTAGTTCGTATTCAATCAAATTCGCAATTCGAAATCCCAATTCCCAAATTCCTCCTATGCCCAACGCAGTCACACACGACGCCATTACCATAGTCACCGCTGCCGCCCTCGCGCCGGTAGCCCTCAATACCCCCTGGCCCGACATGGGGCTTGCCAACGCCGTCGTCCTGACGGGGGCTTATTTGGCTTCGGGCCTCCTTTTCAGTCCCGATCTCGACACGCGCTCTACACCTTACAAGCGGTGGGGCCTCTTCCGGTGGCTCTGGCTGCCTTACCGCTATCTCGTGCCGCATCGTAGCTGGGTTTCGCACAGCTTCTTCTTTGGCCCGCTCCTGCGCATAGTCTATCTGGCGGCCATGCTCTCGATTGTCACCTTGATTGTGTTTGCCTTAATCAACCTCTTCTCGCCCATAGACCCGTCGGGCACTCTCTTGCAGGTAGCGAACATGATAGGCCGCTGGCTGCAGGACCACCCCTGGACCATCGCCTACATCTTGCTGGGCTTCGTGCTGGGCGGCGCGTCCCACACGATTGCCGACCTCGTGTGGTCCGGTATCAAGAGGCGCCTCAAGCGCCAGATAAGGAGATTGTTCTAACATGCCATTGAAGCCAAGCTCCCTCTACCACAAGTGGGACGTATCACCGGAAGAAGCCGTCGCGATACAGCACTCGCTGGTTGGTAAGGTATCCCTCACGCCCGACTTTGGAGAAGTGCGCCACGTGGCCGGGGTAGACATGAGCGCCAAAGACGTGGCCCGCGCCGCCGTCGTAATCCTCTCTTACCCCGAATTAGAGGTGCTGGAGGTGCAGCGCGCCGAGAAGCCCCTCAACTTCCCCTACGTGCCGGGTCTATTGTCGTTCCGGGAGGGCCCCGCCGTGCTCGCCGCCTTCGACAAGGTCAAACAGTGGCCCGACCTCGTCTTCTTCGACGGCCAGGGGATCGCCCACCCCCGCAAGTTCGGCATAGCTTCCCACATGGGCGTGCTACTCGACTTGCCGAGCATAGGGGTAGGGAAGTCCCCACTCGCCATCAGAGGCCCTGAGCCGCCCCTGGAGCCTGGCCAATGGACTGAGTGGACCAACAGGCGCGGCGAGGTGCTGGCAGCCGCCCTGAGGACCAAGCTGCGCTCCAATCCCCTCTACATCTCCCCCGGCCACCGCATCGATCTTCCCACCGCCGTCCAATACGTCCTCAACAGCCTCCGCGGCTACCGCCTCCCGGAACCCACCCGGCAGGCCCATAACAACGCCGCTATCCCAGAGGTGTAGAGATTCTCTATTGGCAAAGTGCTGTACCTGGTGTTGGGTATATTGGTAGGACGGACGCCAATAGACAGGTGTTCGGAGTCGCATTAGAAGCACGAATGTAGGGGCACGATGCATCGTGCCCTCGTGCGTACACCAGGATGCCCGTATACCCCCATTCCTCACGTTTAGAACCAAGTCCCACCCTGTCATTTCGAACGGAGTGAGAAATCTCGCCCTCTACCCCGATGCTCCTCTCTTCTCATGGGGCTCTCTGAAGTTAGAAAGTGGTATTTGGGTGCCAAAGGACGAGATTTCTCACTCCGTTCGAAATGACAGGGTCAAACTTTGGGTGCTCATCTCCACCAGTTTTATCTATTCCTTGCAACAACCAGGCTTTAGACCCTAGCGCTAGACCCCTACGATGCTGTTACTTTTCTACCCACATAGCCGATTATCTTCATACCGGGCAGCAGTAAACCTTGGCCAAAGCCCGGTCAGGTGTACCACCCTTACAGTCACTCATATCGAGGAGACCATGTATGGCTACCGTCGTTCAGGCGGAACGGGTGATTGCTCCGGCTCAGGCCAGCCAGTCTGCCCTCGTCTGGCAGCGCTTCCGCAGGCACCGGGCGGGGCTGACCGGCCTCATCGTGCTGGCTCTGATGTCCCTCTCAGTGATCGTCATCCCGATGATCTCCCCTTTTAGCACTTCGGAAGCAAACGGGCTGCAACAGTATGCCTCTTTCGGCACGATGGACCTGCTCAAGAACCAGGTGCACTGGCTGGGCACTGACACGTTCGGCAGGGACGAGATGGTGAGGCTTTTCGCAGCGGGGCGTGTTTCGATGTTCGTGGCGTTCGGCTCGGCTGTGCTGATCGTGATCGTCGGCGCTATCATCGGGGCTACCGCGGGCTACTATGGTGGCTGGGTGGACAGCCTGCTCATGCGCTTCACCGACCTGATGCTGGCGATCCCACTGCTGCCTATGTACCTGTTCGCGTTGCGTCTACTGAGAGGGGCGGACTTCTTGCACCCCTGGTGGATCGACCCCAACATCAACTCGTGGCTCAACCTGGGGCTGGTGATGTCGGTTTTCACCCTGTTCGGCTGGATGAGCCTGGCGAGGATGGTGCGAGGCTCGGTGCTAACATTGCGCTCATTGGAGTTCGTAGAGGCGGCGCGGGCCCTGGGAGCCGGTAACCGGCGCATCATATTCAGGCACCTGCTGCCCAACTCCGTCGCGCCCATAGTGGTGGCGGCAACCTTTGCGGTGGGCGACTTCATCATCCTGGAAGCCATACTTGGCTACTTCACCCACGGCATCACCGACCCACCTTTCCCCACCTGGGGTAACATGCTCGCGCTCTTCCAGGGGCTGGCGCTGAACATCACGAACCTCAACCCCTTTGAGAATGTGCGGGGCTACTTGTTCCTGCTGCCGAGCATTATGATCCTAATCACCGTGCTCTCGATCAACTACATAGGGGACGCGCTCAGGAACGCGCTTGACCCTCACCGGGCCGAGTAGGACAAAGTGGAGGTAGCACCCACGATGTTAAGGACAGAGCAGGTCACGGGCAGTGGGCAGATCGCGAGGATACCGGCGCTTGCCACTGCGTTCGCCGTCGCCCTCATAGCCATGAGCGCGCTGTACCTCGTGCTGGCGGTAGCGCCATTCTACCTTCACGGTATCGACCGGCACTCCTACGCGGAAATATTCGGGTCGGCGGTGGACGTTAAGGGGTACGCTCCCTTCTCATGGCCCGGGGTCGGCCCACTATTTCAGATGGGGGCGATGCTGAGCGTCTTCCTGGTGAGGGTCTTCTGCCCGGTGATGTGCGGAGCGCTGGCTATCACGGGCTGGTTAGGCTGGCGGTGGAGCGCACCGGCGGCGAGGGTAATTTGGCTCGTAGCAGGCACCGCGGCACTGGTGCTCACCCTGGTTTCGTGGACCACGCAGGACATCATCCTGGTCTGGCTGGCGGATTGATTATGGATGATGGACTATGGACGATGGACTATGGACGATGGACTATAAAAGAGACGGAAACGCAAAGGCGCAAAGAACGCAAAGGACGCGCAAAGAAGAGTATGGTGTGATTCTCACTAACCACTAACCACTAACCACTAACCACTAACCACTAATCACCACCGTCCATCGTCCATCGTCCATCGCCCGCAGAGCTAAAGGATCACACGTTACATGATCACATACATCATCAGGCGGGTCTTGCAAAGCGCTCTGTTCATCCTGTTCATGTGGCTGTTGGTGTACACAGTGCTGGTGCTGTTGATGCCGAGGGGTCCCAAGGACAATTACGAGCACATGGGTAACTTAGATAGCTTTCACTTGCCTGGAGAGATGAGCAAGGACGATCTGCGGCAACTCTACAAGCTGGACAAGCCTTGGCCCGCCAACTTCTTTCTATGGCTCTTCGACCCCAGCGATACCTTCAAACAAGACCCGAACAATATAGACGGTGTGCTGCGTAAGGGGATAGACATCAACCTGCTAGGGCTGAGGCTACAAGGCTCGGGCGCCCTTACCGGCAACTTTGGCATTTCCGAGAGGGTACTTGCCGGTAGGGAGGTCGGAGAGGCGATTGTGGAGAGGTGGGACAACACGATGTGGCTGGTGGGGGTAGCGCTGGTGCTGGCGGTGCTGGTAGCGGTGCCGCTGGGCATCATCGCGGCGATGACTTACCGCAGCGCCTTCGACCACATGATCACCTTCTTCTCCTTCGCGGGCTTCTCCATACCTCCGTATGCTTTCGGAGTGATACTTATCATTGTGCTGGCTGTAGTGCCCTATTACATCCATACTTTCGACGGCCAGACCTGGATGCCCTTCCTGCCGCCGGGCGACGTGGCCTCCATCGGCAGGAGAGCCGACGCGATGGACCGCATCTACCACCTCGCCCTGCCCGTGACCACGCTGGCGCTGCCGCAGATCGCTTACTTGTCGCGGCATATGCGGTTCGCCATGCTGGAGGTACTCAGGCTGGAGTATATAAGGACAGCCTGGGCCAAAGGACTATCGGGCTGGAGTGTGATGTTCAAGCACGCGTTCCGCAACGCCTTGATACCGCTTATCACCGCTGTGGGGCTGATGGTGCCGCTGCTCATCTCTGGTGCCATACTGGTGGAGACCGTGTTCGCTTACCCCGGCCTGGGGCAGCTATTCTTCCGTGCCGTGGGTGGCTGCCTGGCACCCCCCGAAGCCTACGAGCGCCTCTGCAGTCCCTTCGGCGAACCGGGCGCTCTGCTGCCAATGGACTTCTCGCTGACCCTGGGTTTAACATTGCTCATGGTAGGGGCGGTGGCCCTGGCTAACGTGCTAGCTGACATTTTCTACTCCTACGCCGACCCGCGCATCAACTACTCGCATAAGTCTCAGCGCTAGCCACACGGGAAACGTTCGGCCAATTTTATGGGGCAGCCAGGAGACCGGCATGGTTACCTACGTTATAAGGCGATCTCTCCAGGGCGTGGCATTCGTCCTGTTCATGTGGCTGCTGGTTTACACGACGCTGGTAATGTGGATGCCCGACGGGCCCTACGTCCGCTACGAAGCCGCCCGCGCCCTCGGGTTCGACCCACAGGTGCCTAGCGGAGGGAGATTCGCAGAGCCTGGACAAAGCTCCATGACCGAGTTGGTACAGCTCTACAAATTGGACCAGCCGTGGCCCACCAACTTCTTCCTGTGGCTCTTCGACCCGAACGACACGCTCAAGCAAGACCCCAACGATAAGGACAACATGCTGCGGAAAGGCATAGATATCAACGTGCTGGGGCTGAGGCTGCAAGGCTCCGGTGCACTTACCGGCAACTTCGGCATTTCGGAGCGCGTACTCCCAGGCCGGGAGGTGGGAGAGATCGTAGCCGAGCGATGGGGCAACACTATGTCACTCGTAGGGGTGTCGTTGGTGGTGGGGGCAATCTTGGCGGTGCCACTGGGCATCATCGCAGCGATGACTTACCGCAGCGCCTTCGACCACATGATCACCTTCTTTTCGTTCGCTGGCTTCTCAATTCCACCCTATGCTTTCGGGGTGATATTGCTCATCTCACTGGCGGTAGTGCCTTACTACATCCATACCTATGACGGCCAGACCTGGATGCCCTACCTGCCACCAGGCGACGTGGCCTCGCTGGACCGGCGCGGCGACACCGTCAATTACATCTACCATCTTGTCTTACCTGTAACCACGTTGGTACTGCCACAGATAGCTTACCTGTCGAGGCACGTCCGGTCCACCTTGTTGGAGATAATGAGGCTGGAATATATAAGGACAGCCTGGGCCAAGGGCGTGTCGGTGCGGAGAATAATTACCAGGCACGCGTTCCGCAACGCCTTGATACCGCTTATCACGGCTGTGGGGCTGATGGTGCCGCTGCTCATCTCTGGTGCCATACTGGTGGAGACCGTGTTCGCCTACCCTGGCCTGGGGCAGCTATTCTTCCGTGCAGTGGGTGGCTGTCTTTCCGAACCCCAGACCTACGACCGTATATGTGGAGGCCTGCCGGGTGCGCTTAAGCCTTTGGACTTCCCATTGACGCTGGCGCTGACCCTGCTCATGGTGGTAGCTGTCGCCTTTTCCAACATGGCAGCTGACATTCTCTACACCTACGCGGATCCGCGCATCAGCTATTCTCGCAAGGTGTAAGCACAGCAGTCGCCTCCGGTCTGACCGGGCTAGCTCGAACATGAGCAGCAGGGCTACTTACAACGTCATATATAATTGGTGAGCACAACAGCTTTCGTGGTCCAACTCGCTTGATTAAGTGCTCACTATGTCGAACTCCGCCAGGGTAATGGTCGTTCTCACTATCGCGGGCGTGCTGCCACGCTTATTTGTCCTGTTAGCCGGACAGGAGACTTTGGTGCGCACCCTCCCGGACGACGCGTTCTACTACTTCCAAACGGCGCGCCATATAGCTGCAGGGGATGGTTCAACCTTTGACGGGCTCCACCCGACCAACGGCTACCATCCCCTCTGGATGCTTCTGCTCGTGCCCCTGGCGACAGCCGCCCAGGACCCCGTTGCTTTGACCCGCCTGGCACTGGCGCTGAGCATCCTCTGCGCTGTGCTGTCTGCTACGCTGCTCTATCTGCTGCTGAGGCGGCTGACCGGCATCTGGTGGGTGCCACCTCTTGGAGCCGGACTTTACTTCTTAAACGCACAAGCTATAGTCTCTAACCTCAACGGCCTTGAAACAAGCCTCAGCACGCTTCTTTTCGTTACCTCCGTATATCTTGTCGCGCATTCCACAGGTAAACGTCAAACCCGGCGGCAGGCAGTGCTGCTTGGGCTGATCCTGGGCTTGCTCTTCCTGGCCCGCACCGACAATGTTTTCTATATAGCAACGCTGCTCCTGGTAGTGCTGGTAAGAGAATGGAAGTCCGAGAAGGCACCATCCATAAGGACGCTCGCTGGTGTGGCAGCCAAACCAGGTATTGCCATCACCGTAGCAGCAGCTATAATTGCGCCGTGGCTCGCCTGGAACCTGGTGAACTTGGGTTCAATAATCCAAACCAGCGGCTTCGCCGTACCCTACCTCCTCCAGGAGTCATACAGGTTGGAGGGCCACACCGGCAGCGAGTTCTTTCAGCACAGCCTGGGACAGTTTCTTTCGTTCCTGCGGCTGGGCTTCTTTAATTTCCTTGCCATGCCTGCTCTTCTCTTCGTGCCTGCTGCTGTACTCTCCGCAATAGTGCTGGGCTACACGTGGCGGAACCGAGATCGCAGTTACGAACAGAGAGACTGGCGTTCATCACTAGCTAGCAGCGGGCCCTTGCGCGCGGCTTCCGGTCTTGTACTGGCGCTCTGGGTCGGTGGCATCGTGCTTGTGTTTGTACACACCTTTGTGAGATGGAACCCACGGGACTGGTATTTCGACCAGATGATCGCGCTCTCCGCGCTTACCTTCTGCCTGGCCCTGGTTGCGTTGAACCCAGGTGAGACCATAACCCAGTTGCTCCAACTTGTCCTCCGCCGCTGGGCCCCGCGCATTTCGGAAGATATACCGGCGCTAGCCACGCTCAGACGTATAGTGTCGGTGGCTGGGACAATTGCCTTAGCCAGTCTGCTACTCGTGCCTCTCGCACTGGGTAGCATGCGTCTCTGGAACGGCATTTACCCCCACCAGGTCGAGTTCCTGGATGCGGCCCAATGGCTCAAAGCAAATACGCAACCTGGCGAGATTTCGGCAGGCTTCAACTCCGGCATTACAGGTTTCTTCTCGGATAGGGCCGTGGTCAACCTGGATGGTGTGATGGATAACGCTGCGTACCCGGCAATCACAAAGAAGGACCTGGCTGCCTTCATGAAGCAGTCGCAGGTCCGGTACTACGTTGATTTTGACCCCCAGATGTTTGACCTTTATTCCGAGTTCTTAGGTCCGGAGATCGCCAGGGTCAAGCTGGTGCCCTTAGCAGCTTTTGAGCGCCCCGATATCCAATGGTACCATTCGGCAGTGCGTGTGTACAGGCTTGACTGGCACGACTAGCTCTTGAAGTAGCTCCTCGTCATGCCAACCCCTAATAGCTTTGCGGCTCCTCTTGCTCGTGTACCAGCTTGCCGTTGACGTAGACTCTTAGCGGGTGCTGGTAGATGTCGAGAGGGTCGCCAGACCAGATTGCCACGTCGCCGTCCTTACCCTCCGCGATAGAGCCGATGCGGTCGGCCACGCCCATGATCTCGGCGGGGTTGATTGTGACGAGGCGGAGCGCCTGGTCGCGGTCGAGGCCGTGCTTTACGGCAAGGATAAGCTGCATCGGTAGGTACTGCACGGGCACTACCCAATGGTCGGTGGTAAGGGCCACTTTCACGCCCTCCCGCACCAGTATGCCGGGAGTGGTGAGACGGCGTCCTTTAACCTCCGGCTTGTACCTTCCGGTGAGGGTGGGGCCGACTACGGCCGGGATGTTGCGCTTAAGTAGCTCGTCAGGAATCAGGTGGGCCTCGGTGGCGTGGTCCAGCACCATGTCGAAGCCGAACTCGTCGCGGATGCGGAAGGCAGTTAGTATGTCGTCGCTGCGGTGGGCGTGCCAGCGCACCGGTATCTCCCGGCGCAGCACCAAGCCGAGGTGCTCCATCTTGATGTCGCGCTCGAAAGGTTTGGTGGGGTCGTTCTGCATCTCGGAGGCGTCGCGCTTGAGCAGGTAGTTGCTCGCCTTGACCAGGTTCTCGCGCATGAGGGCCGCCACGCCCAGGCGAGTGCTTGGCATTTTCTTCTGGTCGCCGTAGCTCTTCTTGGGGTTCTCGCCCATTGCGGCCTTCAAGCCGGAGGGGTTCCGTACCACCATGTCGTCGATACGGTCGCCGTAGGTCTTGATCAGCACGGCCAGGCCGCCGATCACGTTGCCGCTGCCCGGCATGACGTTCACGGCGGTAATGCCTGCGGCCAGGGCGTCTCGGAAAGCTGTATCGCGGGGGAAAGTGGCGTCTATGGCGCGCACCTGCGGCGTTATCGGGTCGGTGTTCTCGTTCGTGTCCGAGCCTTCCTTGCCGATGTCCATCTCCCCGATGCCGACGTGCGTATGGGCGTCGATGAAGCCGGGCACTACCACCTGCCCTGCGGCGTCCACCACTTCCGCCCCCTCCGGTATGACCACGTCGTCCACCGAACCAACAGCGGCGATCTTGCCGTCGTCGCCCAGCAGCACGGTGCCACGCTCCCAGGTTATGTCGCGCCCGTTCTCGTCCCGCGACATGGTCAGCACGCGCCCACCCTTGATTGCGATCATGAGACTACCTCCCGGTGTGCGTAGTTTGTAGTAAGCAGTCCGTTGTACCACTCCTGTAGGGTGTTGTCAAAGCAAGAGCGAATACAAATAGCTACGATTCAGGCGGCCACGCTCCCCTTTTGTCATTCCGAACGCAGTGAGGAATCAGGTGGGCGTCGTTCTCTGTTGCAACGTGGGACAATGGGGGCAAGGCCACCTATAAGCACCAATTCCTCTTCATCCATACCCACCTGATTCCTCACTGCGTTCGGAATGACAAGTCTAACGCCGGGTGCTGCTAATCGGGGCATCTCCAATACATCCATCAGCTTTGATGCCCCACGTGAGTTGTTTCTGGACGTTAGCAAAGGTGCGGGGTAATACGGCATGCTTCGTGCTTTATGTAATCTCAGCCTTCGCTGGACATAAGCGCGAGGCGTAAAACATTAGGTTAGCAGGGCAGGAGAACACGATGGGCAATACCAAGCAAGAGAAGGCCCAGGAGACCGCAACCTTGCCGGTCGTAACCACCGACCCGGTGCTGGCTCACCTGAGACAGGCTGAGGACCAGTACCAGTTGTTCCGTGAGCAGTGGGCGCGGCAGGCCGAGGAGCTTACCGAGGCCCGGCTGCAGGTTGGCGAGCTGGTGGCAAGCACCACCAGCCTCCAGGCCAATTTGCACACCAGCCAGGAGCAGACGGAGCAGCAGGCCCGGCAATTGCAAGAGACGCAGGCCCAGCTTGACCGCGCCCAGGAGGCCGTGTCTAAACTGGAAGCGAGCCTGAACGAGACCCAGCAGTTGCGCGAGCAAGAACGCAGGGCCGCCGAACGCTATCGGGAACGGGCATCCCAAATGGCTGAAGGCTTCAAGCAGATACACCGCGCGTTATTCGAGGGTGGGGTATATGGCCTCATCCTGAAGGCGTGTCTGACTATCACCGGGGCCACCCGCGGCCTGTACGTGACCACGAGGGGCGGGATAGACAACCTTCGCATTCGGGCCGCCGAGGACATAGACGGCTACCCTGAGGCCCCGCCTTCCGAGTTCATCAAGGCCATCTGCCGGAGGGTGCTGGAAGACAACGACTCTCTCGTGTGCAACAACGAGAAGGAGTTGGAGGACTTGCCCGCGCCACAGCGGCCGGGCGAACGGTTCCAGAACCTGGTAGCCACGCCCGTTGTGTTGCTCAGGAGCCTGAACGGTATCATCATCGCCTCCGACAAGCTCAACGGCGACTTCAACGAGGACGACATCGAGACGCTGCTCAGCGTGGGCGACCAGGCGGCTGTGGCGGTGGAGAACCGGCACCTGCAACAGGCGCTGCAAAGCTCGTATGTCGCCACCGTGAGCATGCTGGCCGATGCGGTGGAAGCAAAGGACCCATACACGCACGGGCATTGCGACCTGGTATCGCGGTACGCGCGGCTCATAGCCGAGAAGATGGACCTGGAGCAGCAAGACCGCGCCATCATCTGCTACGCGGCGTTGCTGCACGACGTCGGCAAGATAGGCGTGAGCGATGGGGTGCTCAATAAGCCGGGGCCCCTGCTGCCGGAGGAACGCGAATTGATGCGCTCGCACGTGCGAGTGGGACACGACCTGCTGTCGAAGGTGCCCGCGCTTTCTAGGGTGGCGGATGTCGTGTTGCACCATCACGAGTGGTACGACGGCAGCGGCTACCCCGACGGGCTGCAAGGCGACGAAATTCCGGTGGCTGCACGCATCGTGTGCTGCGTGGACGCTTATTGCGCCATGATTACCAAGCGCAGCTACAAGGAGGCCTACAGCGTGGAGCGCGCCCGCGAAGAGCTAGCACGCTGCGCAGGCACCCAGTTCGACCCCAAGGTGGTGCAGACCTTCCTCTCCATCCTGGACGAGACCGGCGGCGACCTCGTCTTCGATGATGGCGAAGAAGAAGCAGCTTGCGGCGTACTCCCCGGCTTCTACAACATCCACGAGTGGAGCCAGCAGGTAGGTTGAGGACAGGACGAAAACGCAAAGACGCGAAGAACGCAAAGGACGCGCAATGAGTGGAAATGGTTTGGATAGTGTAAGAAGGAC
>JAXDKH010000008.1:0-5520 GCA_034667185.1 Chloroflexia bacterium
GCACTCGCACCTGCCTCCGGTATACAGGGCACCGCCTTCCTGGTCCTGCACGACCGCCCCTACCGCTTCCACCTCACCGGAGAGGTGCTCGACCACCTCGAATATGCCCCGGAACCGCGAGAGGGCGCGCGAAGTGGCAGGGTAGCGGAAACGCGCGCGGCCTATTCGGTAGGTTCTGCCCTCGAGGTTGATGAGCCTGACGCTGAGGCTATCGAGCCGACGTTCGATAGCCTGGTGGAAGCCTCACTCTACAGGGGCTTCAGGTCGTTGGAGAAGCAGGGCCACACCCACGGCTGGCTCATTCGCCGCGAACCCGACCCGCTGCTTGCACCAGGTGTGGTGCTGATACCCGATTTCGCCTTTGAGCGGGCCGGCACGAGGGTCTATATGGAAGTGGCGGGGTTCTGGTCGCCTTCCTACAAGGAGCGCAAGGTCGCCAAGCTGCATGCCCTGGGAGTGGCCGAGAGCGAGACCGCCCTCATCCTTGCTGTGCCCCAGGATGCCGCTTCAACTTTCTCAGGGCTGCCGTTCCCCATCGTGCCGTACAAGAAGGACATTCGCGCCACCGATATGCTCAACCTGCTCGACAAGCAGTATGGGGCGCGCGAGGAGCGACTCACCACCGCCCGTTCGCAGTTCTCAACCTTGCAGCAGGCCGCGCTTGACAGAGGCCTTGTGCCTGAGCGGGAGATAGCCGAGGCGTTGCAGGCCTACTCGCGCTCGGAGTTGCTGGCGGTGGCTCCCGAACTCGACGCCGAAGGTTGCCGCTATGTGCCGGGCGTGGGCCTCCTTGCCGATGTAGCTGCGATTGCCGCCCGCGATGCCCTCCAGAACGCGCTTCAAGCCACCCCTGAACACCGCCTCGACCTGGACCGCGCCGCTACTCTCGTCTCAGCAGCCCTCGGCTCGTCCCGTGTGGACATTGAGGCGCTGGTCCAACTCTGGCCCCAATTCGCCATAGACCGCCCCTCGCTGTTCGAGTCCTTCCTCACGCTTTCTTAGCCTCGGGTCGTGATGTAGCTCCGTGCCCAGCCTCACGTCCCTACCTACACGCGCGATATGCAACACTGAACAGCACCATGCCTCCCCCTTGTCATCCTGAGAGGGTATCTAAATAAACAAGATCAGGCAGGATGGGCACAAAGACGGCGAAGGAGGAGGTGAGTAGAGGCAAGGTAGATCATAGCTTCACTTGAACGATGGAAGAACTCATAGTCTTTGCTCAACCTCCTGTACTTGTACAACCAGGCGAAGGTACGCTCCACCACCCATCTTCTTGGTATGACCACAAAGCCTGTAAGCCCGGAAAGCTTGGCAGTACGCCAGGCCCGTGCCTTGATCTCCAGTCTCCACCCTCCTTTGCTGGTGTACCGCTCTTCTACCCACTTACGCAGTGCCTTGGTGTTGTAACCTTGATCTGCCCACACGACCTGTACTCTCTTCATCTTAGGCTCAGCTTGCTCGAACATGGTGATTGCAGCCGCAGGGTCCCTGACACTAGCAGAGTGGACACTCACTGAAAGGAGCAAGCCTTCCGTATCCACGATGATGTGCCTCTTCCTGCCTTTCACACGCTTGCCTGTGTCGAACCCTCTGTGTCCAGGAGGCCCCCTTTTTCCGTCGTCTTGACACTCTGCGTATCAATCGAGACGGCACTTGGCTCCGGATTGCGCTCGATGCTCACTCTGTACTCAGCACGTAACGTGTCATTTAGCTGCTCGAACACTCCCTTATCTCGCCACTGCATGAAGTACCAGTACACGCTCCTCCAGGGTGGTAAGTCACTGGGCAGCATCCTCCACGAGATGCCTCCTCTGAGTACGTACAGCATGCCGTTTACTATCTCTCTGTACGTGTACTTGGGTGGTCTGCCTCTGTTGGTAGGTGAGCGGGCGGGTAGCAGCGGCTCCAGCTTCTCCCACTGCTTATCTGTCAAGTCTGTTGGGTATCTACGTTTCTCCTTCATGCCTCAAGTATAATATCTCTCCTATTAATTAGACACCCTCTGAGCGTAGCGAAGGATCAGATGGCCGTCGTTCTTCGTTGTAATGGGCGATGAAGGGTGGCAAGGCCACTCTCCTACTACAATGCCTCTTCTTCTCTACCCACCTGATCCTTCGCTACGCTCAGGATGACAGGGACTCTCTGGGTCGCCGTATTTGAGGCAGCCATGTCCGCTGCTTCGTTGTTCAATGGGTCGTTTGTTTGCGTTTAGCATTCCCTATTGCTGCAATGTTTACGAAAATATTGATATTATCAAACTTATTATTGATTTTGTTCAAATTACCTCTTGACAAGCTATAAAAGCTATGCTATTATGCTCACAGATAAAGAATATCACTACAAACATTGAAGAAATTGACTTGGAGGTAATAAATATGAACCCACTTCCCGGAAGATGCCCGGTTTGCGCCAATAGCCTCACCGTTACGCGCCTTCAGTGCCCGCACTGCGGAACCGGCATTGACGGGGCTTTCGGGCTGGGCCGCCTGCAGGCTCTCACCTCTGAGCAGGTCCAGTTCGTAGAGACCTTTATGAAGTGCAAGGGCAAGATCAAGGACGTTGAGGGCGAGCTTGGCATCTCTTACCCGACCGTGGTGGCCCGCCTGAACGAAGTGGTGCGCGCCATGGGCTTCGAGGTCGAAGAGGGCGACCTGAGCGACGTAGACCAGTACGAGTACTACCAGGCTCGCGTGCTTAACCCCCAGATGCCCCCTCGGCCCTCCGCGCCCGCGCCCATGGCCCCCGCGCCACCCGCTCCCTTTGCTCCCCTAGCTCCCCCGGTGCCGCCCTCGATGCCGCCCTCGATGCCGACTGCGGGTGCCGGCAGGGCCAACAGCGAGCGCAGGCAGCAGATACTCGATGACCTGGCCGAAGGCAAGATAAGCGCGAGTGAAGCGCTCGAAAAGATCAACCAGCTACAGAAGGGCTAACTCGCTCACGTAATGCACATGGAGACGCAGCAGTAGCCAGGAAGGGAGAAAGCAATGTCGTCAACACTAAGTATCACCAACTCGCTGAACGCGCAAGAAGAGGCACTGTTCAAGGGCGTACGTCGCTCCCGCTTCTCGTTCCACCTCAACACCCGCCGCGTGCGCCGCTGGCTGCTGATACAGATGGTCAGCGTCCCGGTGAGCGCCACCGCCGAGGAAGGCGAGGCACCCGTAGCGAGGCAGGCCCGCAAGAGCTACGCTCCCACTCAAACACCTGCGCAACTCCTGAGTGCTTTCGAGACGGGCAGGCTATATAGTCGCTGGGGATAGATTAGACGATTTGGGAATTGGAATTTCGAAATTCGAATTTAGTAGATGTTCAATCAAATTCGCAATTCGAAATTCCAATTCCCAAATTCCCAAACATGAATGGAGGAACACACAATGTTGAAGAGAGATGCAAACATAACTACGATTAGTACGGCAGAGTTTAACGAGACGCCACGTCTGGTGCTGGAGCAGCCGGTTGGGGATATTACGATCCAGGGGTGGGACAATACCAGCATCGAGATTCGCACAGACGACGAAGAGGACGACTACGATGTTGACGTGTCGAGCTCGCAGGTCACGTTGCGCAACCGCCCCCGCAAGGTCCATCTTGGAGAAGGCTTCGAGTCGGCAATGCGCGGGATGGGTAACTTCGGAGTGGATGTGGACCGGGTTGCCCGCCGGGTTGAGAAGCAGGTCGAGCGTGGCATGCGCCGGTTCAAGGACTTCAACATGAACATCGACATCGGCCGCTGGTCGCACAGCCTCGATTTCAACATCAAGGTGCCCCACAACTGCGACCTGATGCTGCGCACCAGCAGCGGCGACCTCTACGTGAAGGACGTGAACGGCACGCTCTTCATCCAGACCACCTCAGGGGACGTGAACATGGAGCGTATATCGGGCAACCTGCTCGCCAGCAGCGCCAGCGGCGACATCCACGTGCGCGGCATGGAGGGCAAGGTGGGCCTCCGCAGCGCCTCAGGCGACCTGGGCCTCGAAAACGCGGACCTGCAGGAGCTTGGGGTGCAGACCGCCAGCGGTGACATTACCGCCTTCCTCAAGCGTATCCCTGAGCGCGAGTTCGACGTGAGGACGGTCAGCGGCGACCTACGCATCACAGTGCCTGCCGATGCGCGCCTCACCGCCGAGATGACCACGGTGAGCGGCGACCTCCGGTGCAAGCTGCCCCACGAGATCATCAGTCGCTCCGGGCGCCGCAGCCGCACTCTGATCGTGAACGGCGGCGGCCCCGCTGCTCGCTTCCACTCGGTGAGTGGCGATGTAAGCGTGATACCGGACCGCATGTCGGGTGGCGCTCGCACTGAAGACCTCTCGCGTGACGAGGACGACGATGACGATGAAGAAGACATCATGGTGCCGGAGGGCGAAGTGTCCCGCGAACAGGCCCAACTGGACATCCTGCAGGCCGTACAGCGCGGCGAAATCACTTCTCAGGAGGCCCTACGCAGGCTGAGCGGCCTGAGCCGGTAGACAAAATGGGGTGCGGGGCCGACAACAACCGGCCTCGCACGCTTCCGCAACATTAGCGCAAAAGACGCACGCTAGAGCTTAATTCCAGCCCAACATGAGCGATACGGACGGCCGCTTAGATAGCCGCTGGGTTTCGTGCGCCCCGAATACACCGAGCTACTGTCGAGGGAGGACTCAGGTGATCCATATAGAACTTGCGTCCTACGCACACGATTTGCGATCACAAATGGAGGAGATGCAGACGATGAACAGCTATTACCACCCGCGCGAGCACGATGACACAGGCGACGAGCGCCACGAACACTGCAGTCACTCTCACAGCTTCCCCGCCACCCCTATGGCTTACACGGGATCCTATGAAGACTCCAACCATGCCGCGCGCGAGGGAGACGGCTCCCACCCTGGGAGCGACGTTTCCCGCAGCAATGTCACCCCTAACGACATGGACAGCGCCTTGTACCGCGTGCTGGTGGCCGTCGAGCGCGGTGAGCTATCCGCCGAGGACGCCGCCCGAAAGCTGGAGGAAATGGAGGGCCAGTCCTGGAGCCATGTCAACGGGGAACTGCTCTAAAGCTAGTTCCTCCTGATACTTCCGTAGACGGATAGACCTTTATCTATCTTCCAGTATTATTCAGGAGTGGCGCGAGTAGCGGTTGCGTGCCCCTCTTCTTCCTGGAGCTTACATCTGCCATCGCACCCCACATGAGGAAAGTAACACGCTATGTCCGCACAACTTAGCACCCAAAAATATGAAGCCCCACCCAACGGCTTCCGCACCTTTCTGGTCATCTGGGTCACCCAGGCGTTCTCAGCCTTCGGCAGCCAGCTTACTTTCTTTGCAGTCACTATCTGGCTCTCGACTTCCCTGTTCGCCCGCCCGGACCAGAAGCCGGACCTGGCCTTTGCTTTGTCCGCTATCAGCCTGATGTTCACCCTGACAGTGCTCATTGCTCCCATTGCCGGGGCCTGGGCCGACCGCCATGACCGCAAGCGCACCATGATGATAGTGGACGTGGCGAACGGCCTCCTCAGCGGGTTGCTCATG
>JAXDKH010000009.1:0-13055 GCA_034667185.1 Chloroflexia bacterium
GTCTACTTCTCCACTTTCGCCGCTCCCCAGGCGGCTTCGAGGGCCATGCGGTCGGTGGAGGCGATGTAGAAGAGGTCGCGGTTATCGCGTTTGAGGGCGAAGTAGCGGCCCCCTTCGGCCCAGACGCTGCCGTCCTTGCCGTACCTGTCGAGGCCCTCGCGCACGGCGGCTTCAAACTCATCGGCGTCCGCCACCGTGTCCCAGCGGGTGTGCATGAAGAGCAGGCCATCGCTCTCGCCCTTGGTGTAGAAGCTGTACTTGGCCCCACCCCAGCCCGCGGCGGCCTTCTCCGAGTTGGACGCTTTAGTCTCGTCCAGCATCATCAATAGCTCCCACTCGCCGGTAGTGTCCTCGCGGTTGAAGGTCCAGCCTGTGCCCAGCGTGTCGGTGAGAGGCGGCATGGCTACGTGCATCGGTATGTCATGGGGCGTTTGCAGGTACTTCTCCGGGTGCATGATCTGCTCGCTCGACACGGGAGGGCCCTGGTAGGTCTGGTTGATGGTGCTGAAGCCGCCCACCCTGGTTAGTTCCGCCACGAAGTCGCTGCCCTGAATGTAGGGGAAGTAGATCGTGCGCGCCACGTACAGACCTTCCATGTCCTGCTCTTCTTTGCTCGATTGCTGCTGCGCGTTGTTGCGGGCGACGCTCTGCTTCTGCTGCTTCGAATAGTCTATCCTCTCGTTGTAGTAGATATAGAGCATTTCAGACATGGTGGCATCGCCCTCCACCAGGGCGCGCATGGCAAGGCGGCGATCGCTGTCGTAATCGTACTGCTGAATCAAGTGCACCAGGTCGAAGTGCTGGTCCTGTAGTGCGTGGGTGAATTCGTGGGCGAGCGTGGCGCGGGTCGCCGGGTCCATATTTTCCGCCCCGCCCAGCACGAATAGCTGCTTCGTATCCGGACTGTAGAAGCCGAGGATGCCTTCGGTGTGCACCTCCACCGCCTTCTCCTTCAGGTTCACGTCACGCTGCTTGATGAGGCGCATGAGCCAGGCGATCATCTCGTCCTGCTGCGCTTCCTCTATCGTGTAGCCCTCGCCGACGTGCGCCGCGAAGTAGTCGTGCAGCTGCTGGGGAGTGATATAAAACTCCGGCACGTCGCTCTTGACTATCAGGCCGCGGGTCGCAGCCGCTTTGTCCTCGATGTCATGGATTTTGAACCACACGTCCTTGCTCACGACCTGCGTGGGCCAAGGTGTTTCGGTGGGCCTTGGGTTCTCGGTTGGGGCGGGAGTGCTGATGGGTGCTGCCGGGTCCTCAGGCGTGTTGGTAGCTGCCGGGGCCTGGATTTGCCGTGGTGCGGCCTTGGCCTCCTCTACGCCGGGATTGCACCCGGCCAGGGCCAGCGCACCTAGAATAAAAAGCCCAACGATGAGCAGACGCACGCGCATGATGATAACTCCACTTCAATAGGGATGCTCGTAGAGAGATTAGGTACCAGAACTTGCTTACAGCTATGCCCCGTACCTACATCAATCATAATGCGCTGGGGTGCTATGTCGTATGAGGCGATGTTCCTAAAAAGTCATATTCATATGTCCTATAAGTTGAAGCTATGTGGTATGGTGAGTTATCCGCTTGGCCATGCGCCACTGCTAAACCAACTGGCACGGACTCTGCACACATCAAACGCAGAGATTTCTCCTCCCAAGGAGCGTAAGCATGCAACCGGTTACTATATATTCCACGCGCACCTGACCGTGGTGCGTCAGGGTGAAAGAGTTTCTTTCACAGCGCAACATCCCGTACACCGAGAAGTACGTCGACAGAGACAGGGACGCCGCGATTGAGATGATACGCCGTTCCGGCCAGCAGGGTGTGCCCGTCACCGTAATAGGCGACCACGTGATAGTGGGGTTCGACAGGCCCAGGCTTGAGAAGGCCGTATCGGCTATGCGCGAGGCCAGTGGGCCGGGTAAGGATGGTGGCCGTCGCTCGCTGGGCGCGAAGGTGGCGGATGCGGGGCGTTACGTGCTGCCGGGCGGCACCCGCGCTGAAGGGGCACTCGTGGGAGGCGTGAACCCAGGCTCTCCGGCCGAGCGGGCCGGGCTGAAAGTAGGCGATGTCATCGTCGTGGTGGACGACAGGCCTATCGCCTCCGTGGACGAGCTATATGAGGCGTTAACGGCCGCCAAAAGCAGCAGTGTGAAGCTCACACTTGCGCGTGGTACTACGCGGCGAGAGGTAACGGTGCAGTTCTAGCGGGTCGCCACCAGCGAGCGGTACAGCTCCAGCGTTTGCTCGGCAATTGCCGACCAGCTAAAGTGCTCCTCGACCCGCCGCCGCCCGTTGCGGCCAAACGTGGTGCGCAATTCCTCATCCAGGGCCACGGTATTGATGGCACCAGCCAGGTCGCCTGCGAACTTCGACGGGTCTACCGGGTCGAACGTGCCCTCTTTGAGTTGCAGGTCAACCAGCAGACCAGTCTCCCCAGGCACGACCACCTCTTTGATGCCGCCCACCGCGGAGGCCACCACCGCCGTCTCGCAGGCCATCGCTTCGAGGTTGATGATGCCGAATGGCTCGTAGACTGAGGGGCAGCAGAAGACCGCTGCGTGCGAGTAGAGTTGGATAACGTCGGGGCGGGCCAGCATCTCCTGTATCCAGATCACGTCCTTGCGCCCGGCGCTCACTTCCCCTATGCGCTCGGTCATCTCCCGGCCTATTTCCGGCGTATCAGGGGCACCGGCACACAGCACTACCTGCAAGGAAGGGTCGATATCGGGGATGGCGTTGACCAGGTGGATGATGCCCTTCTGGCGGGTGATGCGCCCCACGAACAGCACGTAAGGGCGGTTGGGATCGATGCCATAACGCACGAGGGCGTCTGTCTTGGGTGTCCTCTGGTACTGGGCCAGATCGATGCCGTTGTAGATAACGTGGACCTTTTCCGGCTGGACGTTGAAGAGGCGCAACACGTCCTCGCGTGTCTCATTTGAGACGGCGATTACCGCGTCCGCCTGCTCGATAGCGGTCCTCTCCATCCAGGCACTGAGATGGTAGGCGTTACCCAACTGCTCGACCTTCCAGGGGCGTAGCGGTTCGAGGGAGTGTATGGTCAGCACGTAGGGCACCCCCCACAGCTTGCCCGCGAGCAGGCCTCCTATGTCGGTGTACCAGGTGTGGCAATGCACCACATCGGCATCGAGGTTGTCCTTCGACATTGCCAGGCTGCGGGCGAAAGCGTCCACCGCCCCTACAAAGCGCGAGTCGGTATGCTCGTTCACCTCGTCCCACATGCCGTAGCCCCTGACGGTCAGGTCGCCTTCGCGAATATCCTGGTCGCCAAAGGAGCGCACCTCTACGGATACGAGGCGCGCCAATTCCCGGCAAAGGTACTCGACGTGCACCCCCGCCCCGCCATACACGTAGGGTGGGTACTCTTTGGTGAATACCGCTACCTTCTTCAACTCTGCCAAGTGACACCCCTCCCGCAGCCTTCACAATCGGTTATATGCTGCACCTCGTTGTATTTCTGTCGTTTTCCGAGACTCCGTAGGGGCAGGCCCCCGTGCCTGCCCTCGTCGGAGATTACCACCAGGGCAGGCACGGGGGCCTGCCCCTACGAAATACTGTTGTGAGTTTAGAGATCATGATACTGTTGTGAGTCTAGAGATCATGCTCTCAGGTGAATACGGAGGCGGCGCAGGCTAGCCGGTGACCTGGATGTTGGCTTTGCCGCCGTACACGGTCCACCACGGCTGCGCTCCCCTGTCGAGCACCTGGTTTAGCGCCTCGATGTTTTGCACGCCCCGGTCCTCCAGCCACGCTTCTAGAGCGCCGATGCCCTCTTTGGCGTAGACGGGAATGCCGTCCTGCCAGGTAGCGCGCCCGCACAGCACGCCGGAGAAAGGCGTACCGGCCTCGGCTGCGAGTTCTAGCGTCTCGCGGAATATCTCGTCGCTGACGCCCGCGCTCAGGTAGATGAACGGCTTGGTGGCGGCTGCTGCGGCATCACGGAAGAGTTGCAGCGCCTCCTGCTGCGTGTAAACGCTCTCCCCACCGAAGGCGCGAGTGCCCTCCACGTACTTCATGTTCACCGGCACCTCTACTTTGAGCACGTCCACGCCGTAGCGGTCCTTGGAGAACTCGGCCATGGTTGCCGTGACGTACCTGGGCTTGACGCGGGCAAATTCAATGCCCTTCTCGTCGCCTACGTTGTCGTCGTACACAAGGGGCTCCAGGAAGAATGCCCGGTCGAGCGCCGCGCACTCCGCCCCTACGCGCTCGATGAAGGCGTGCTTAACCGTGTTGATAGAGGCATCATCGAAGGGGTTGTAATAGAGGAGAATCTTGATAACGTCAGCGCCCACCTCGCGCAGGCGGCGCACGCTCCACTCCGGCAGCAGGTCAGGCAGGCGGCCCTTGACGCTGGCGTCGTAGCCGGTCTTTTCGTAAGCCAGCAACACCCCGGTCCCAGGTGCGCGCTCCTTCAGGGCGTCGAGGCCGTACTCCGGGTCCATGAGGATGGCGGTAGCATGCTTGGTCAGCACCTTGGTGACGGCCTTCTTGAACTCAGCCAGGTCTTCGGGCCTGGCCGCCCCACCTTCACCCCTGGCCTTGGTGATGGCCTTCTGGAGCGAGCCGCGCTGGTCCATCGCGGCGGCGGCTATCACTCCTTGCTCGTTCGCGCAGGCGTTGATGCCCTCGTATTTACCCCTGGTAATTGTCACCATGACAGTAATTCTCCTTTGCCGGTGTTGTTATTCACTTCCATTATAAGAATAGCTCCCGGCCATGCTTATAACCCTCATCACTTCGCCAGATATACTCTACGCTGACGATTTGGCGGGTGCCCGCCGGGCGAGGTCTCGCTCCCAGCCGTGCCCGTGGCTGCGGTCTTCCACCGAGTCCCCACTCTCCAGCGTATCGGTCGTGAAGTCCTGGGGCCGCAGGTCGGTGCCTATCTTGCAGTTGCGGCCTACGGTGAGGTCGTCCGGCAGGTGGGAGCGTTTGCCCACAAGCGTGATGCCGGTGTTCAGCCTGCCCGGCTCCTGCTTGTTGGGTGTCATGTCGTCGCCGTAGCCGATGCGGCAGTTCTTCCCAACTACAACTTCCTTATCGAGGATAGAGCGATCAACCACGCTACCCGCCCCTATGACTGTGTCGAACAGGATGATGGAATCGCGCACCTCCGCTCCTTCTTCCACCACAACGCCGGGGGAGAGCACGCTACGCTCTACTCGCCCCCTAATCCTGCACCCGTGCGAAATGAGGCTCTGCGTGACCTGGCACCCGTCGTGGACGTGGGCGGGCGGGCGCTCCTCGCTCAACGTATGGATCACCCAGGAGGGGTCGTACAGGTCGAAAGCCGGGTGGTCGTCCAGAAGTTCCATGTGCGCTTCCCAGTAAGACTGGATGGTGCCCACATCCTGCCAGTAGCCAGTGAAGGGGTATGCGAACACGCGCTCATGTCTCGCCAGCATGTTCGGTATGATGTTGCGCCCGAAGTCGTGCTGGCTAGCGTTACCATCCAAACGTGCGTCTTCCAGTAGCACGCGGGCGAGGGTATTGCGGTCGAACACGTAGATGCCCATCGAGCCTAATGTGCCCTTCGGCTTGGCGGGCTTCTCCTCAAACGTGACTACTCTTCCCTCCATGTCGGTATCCAGGATGCCGAAGCGGTGGCCTTCTTCTATAGGCACCACTACCGCGCCCAGAGTAGCATCGGCCCTGCGCTGCTGGTGAAAATCTATCATGGGGCGGTAGTCCATGCGGTAGATGTGGTCGCCCGCCAGTACCAGCACATAGTCGGCACGCGATTCCATGATGAAGGTCAGGTTCTGGTAGACGGCGTCAGCTGTGCCCTGGTACCAGTCCGCGTCCTCGCGCCCAACGTAGGGCTGGAGCAGGTGCACGCCGCCCTGCCGCCGGTCCAGGTCCCAGGGCTTGCCAATGCCGATGTGGTCGTTCAGTGAATGGGGGCGGTACTGCGTGAGAATGGCTAAGTCATAGATGCCGGAGTTTACGCAGTTGCTGAGCGCAAAGTCGATGATGCGATACTTGCCCGCGAAGGGCACAGCGGGCTTGGCGCGCTTCTCGGAGAGCAGGCTCAATCGTTCGCCCTGACCACCGGCCAAAATGACTGCCAGCACTTTACTCATGGCGCGTACCGTCCTTTCTGCATAACTTTCTATTTACCCTGTATCTTTATTCCTTCATGCCAGCTTAAGAGGTTGCCGGTAGCCCTACCGCGAAGTCTCGCTCCCAGCCGTGCTCGAAGGCGCGGTTCTCGACCGTTTCGCCACTCGCCAGGCTGTTGGTTGCGAAATCCTCAGGTCGCACGTCGGTGCCTATCTTGCAATTGCGGCCCACGGTGAGGTTGTCAGGCAGGTGGGAGCGCTTGCCCACAAGCGTAATGCCTGTGTCCAGCCAATCCGGCTCGCGTTTGTTCGGGCCGGCGTCCCCGTAGCCGATGCGACAGCTCTTGCCAACTACAACTTCCTTGTCAAGAATCGCGCGGTCGACTACGCTGCCCGCGCCGATTACCGTGCTGAATAACACCACCGAGTCGCGCACCACCGCCCCCTCTTCCACGATAACACCGGGGGAGAGCACACTGCGCTCTACCTGCCCCTTGATGACGCAGCCGTGAGATATGAGACTCTGGCTAACGTGGCAGCCCTCGCTGACGTAAGCGGGCGGGCGTTCCTCACTGAGGGTATGTATCACCCAGGAGGGGTCGTAGAGGTCAAAGGCGGGGTGGTCCTGGAGTAGGCCCATGTGCGCTTCCCAGTAGGACTGGACGGTGCCCACGTCCTGCCAGTAGCCCGTGAAGGGGTAAGCAAAGACCTTCTCTCCCCTCGTCAGCATGCCGGGTATGATATTGCGGCCAAAATCGTGCCTGCTGGGGAGTTCCGAGTTGTCGTCAATCCCGGCGTCTTCCATGAGCACGCGGGCCAGGGTGTCGCGGTCGAACACGTAAATGCCCATAGAGCCTAGCGTGCCTTTCGGTTTGGCGGGCTTCTCCTCGAAGGACATGACCTGCCCCGCGGCGTCCGTCTCCAAAATGCCGAAACGGTGGCCTTCCTGCAACCGCACGACCACCGCACCCAGCGTTACGTCGGCCCTGCGCTGCTGGTGGAAGGCGATCATAGGGCGGTAGTCCATGCGGTAGATGTGGTCGCCCGCCAGCACCAGCACGTAGTCGGCACGCGATTCCATGATGAAATCGAGGTTCTGGTATACAGCGTCGGCGGTGCCTTTCTGCCAGCCTGTGTCACCGCGCCCGATGTACGGCTCGAGCAAGCGGATGCCGCCCTGTCGCCGGTCCAGGTCCCACGGTTTGCCTATGCCGATATGAGTCTTGAGAGAGTGGGGCTGATACTGGGTGATTACGGCGACGTTGTAGATGTCGGAGTTGACGCAGTTGCTGAGCGCGAAGTCGATGATGCGATACTTGCCCGCGAAAGGCACCGCGGCTTCCCCCCGCTGTTCCGTAAGGACGCTCAACTGCTCGCCCCGGCCCCCGGCCAGGATTACTGCCAACACTTTACTCATGGCGCATGTTGTCCTTTCTGCGTAATCTCTCTACATCTCTGGTCGCTTTAGCTAGCTACGTGCCTAGCTTCCCCACAGGGCGCCTGCGTTGGTTGACTGTCTATAGCTCTATGACGAGCAATAAGTAGGCCCTCTTCCGGCGGCCTATTTCGGCGTCGATTCTACCAGCCCAATCGCCCACATTGTTGTTCGTAGTCTGCAACAATTCACCTGTTCCCGGCGTATACAAGATACTTACACTACGGCTAGCGGCACAACGAAAAGAGCGTGGTATGTCTCAGACGAATCGCGAGAAGAATGAGCAGTTGGGTGGCCTGGCAGGGCTGGGCGCAGGCGGCCCCATATCCACCTCGGAGTATCGGCCATCGGGTACAGCCCTGTGGAGACGGAGATATTCCTCTACTGCGGCCAGACCGAAGGCACCCTGGACCTGGTGTTGGCCGCCGACAGGTAGCTCCGCTGCCATGTCCTAGGTGCTGGAACACACCTGAAGCCCGCTACCACAACCTCATTGGTGACGCTCGCAACTTGATACTCTAATGCGGGCACTTGTTTGTGAGTTTGGCGCGCGAGTGGAGTCAACCTCGTCCATCATAAGCACATTATAGAAGTGGAGGCAGCCCTCTTAGAGTTGCCTCCACTTATGAAACTGAGACCAGATTCGTTGTTTGGTTATCATCGCTGATGTTAGCAAGAGTGGTTGGCATCAGCTAGGTCAGACGTCCGACAACCCCGCTTCTCACTAAGCTGCACCTGCTAGGCCTTCGTGACCTGCATGCACACCCGGATAGCCAGCCCTTTCTTAGCACCCATGTATAGCACAATATACGCTGTGCATGTTGGCTACAACGCCATTAAAGGTCGAGGTAGTGATCCATGCTGTGAAGAAAGTCTCTCCGGCGGGAAGGGTACGTCCTATGGTCGTCGCAGTGGCACCATACACCGCCGCGTACTTTATGTATCTATTTCCAGTCTCACCATCAGAACCGGCACATCCACTGCCGTCGAGAAGGGTAAAGTAGTCAACAGAGCCACCTACTTCGGGTTTATGCCCGAAAATCCCCATGGCGGCGCTCAGATCCTGCGTGGCCACGATAATACCACCGTACTTGAAGCTGCCTGCGGAGAAGTTGAAGTTGTTCAGGTCGAAGTTGCCTGAGTTAGCTTGGGGGCAGTGGTTTTGCGGGAACACTTCTTGCCAGCCGCCCGCACCTGAGTTGGCTTGAGCGTCATAGGTAAAGAACCGCGTCAACTTAATGTTGGGATTGGTAGCGCTTGGTTGTGGGTTCAGGTAGGCGGTAGGAATCTCGATTTGCGCGCCACTAACTGACTGCGGCAGGTAGAGCTCGGTCTGGTATTGCGCGACGGAACCCAAGCCGTTCCAGTTGAGGGTAATGTTCTTGCCCAGTAACATGTCTTGATAAACGGCAGGGTGTGAGTCATCGCCTCCGAACAAGTTCTGGTCGAATTCCAGGGGAATGGCGCGCGATACTTGCATTGAGCCGGAGTTGAGTAGCGCGTGAAGGGGTGAACCATGTCTGTCTTCTGGCCTTGGTACCCCAGAAACGTCGCTGGTCTTATCCCCCGCTTCAGTAGGATTGTGCCCGACGCCGTCATTCCAGAAGACTGCGGACTGTATTTGCCGCCCGTAGTCCCGGTCATTGACAAATTGCAATCCGTTCCAGTTCCATCGCCATAAAGCCCCCCCCGCGACGGCGTTTGACTGGATTTCCACACCTCCTGCTGCGAGGCTAAGGATAGACTCAGACTGGGTGCTATAACGTTTGTAACCCCATCTGCTTAGGCCGGCAACATTGCCCCACCCGGCGGGAGGAGTGTCGCCCTGCCTGAGAGTTATGTTGTCGCTAGTGGCGCTGTTAATAGCACGCACTATCTGGGTTAAGCCTCGTACGGTACCACTGGAAGAATAAGGATAACCCAGGGGAGCTTCGGTCGTATACCCGCCCTCGTTAATGAATTGGGATATCATGTGGTCCGGTATGCTCACCAGATACTCGCGATAGACGAGAGCGGTGCCAGCAACATTGTCGCGTGGTAGGTAGAAAATGGCGCCATTGGAGACAAACTGGTTCCGCTCACTTTGGAGCGTAGTATCCATGAAGTCGGTGTTGCCATCCGGCCTGGGCACTCGGACCCGGTAAATTACATTCAGAATCTGTGGGCTTATACCTACCGCGCCTACCGTAACTACAAGCCCGACTGAAGGAATAAGTAGACCGCAGAGGACTAATAATGCACGAACCGATTTACGCATCGCATTTCTCCTTTGAAGATCAGGTAGGGCGTAATAACCCGTCAAGTGAATCCGGTCCCTTGAATCTGAGCCGCAGGTTATGCTACCCACGGTGCCGTTCACCGGTGAATCGACACACGAGGGGATTATAAGCCGGGCGGTAGGCTGTTGAGCCTATCGGTATTCGCACCTGCGGACTCTATCGAGAGTTGCGCGTATGAAACGCCACGGCGTAGAACATAACCGGGCGCCTATAGCGCAATTGACACGCCTGCGCCATAGGCGTCCGCAGGCGATTGGAATAGTTACCCGGCCATGCATGCCCTATGCGATATATTGTTCCCACAGCCAACTCGGGTCCACGAACAAGTATATCGAACTGTATACAGCTACCGGATCGAATTTCAGTCCATGAAAAACCGCTGTCAAGTAAAGCACGGCAGCTTACCACTTTCTAAATGTAGCAAAATCATGGGCTTAAGTCAATGTACATCCCAGGTGATGCTCTGTAACACCTACGATGTAGCGGCTGTACCTGTACGGTATAGTTTTTATTCGCGCCTCCCCGCCTCCCTGCACCACAACCTCATGTTACACCAGCGGGGACGCCAGCTTACAGGACGCCTTAGTAGATTTGCCCGCTTCTAATGCAACAATTCACCTGTTCCCGGCGTATACAAGATACTTACACTACGGCTAGCGGCACAACGAAAGGAGCGTGGCATGTCTCAGACGAATCGCGAGAAGAACGAGCAGTTGGGTGGCCTGGCAGGGCTGGGCGCGGGCGTGATAGCGGGTGCGCAGGTCGGCACCGTGGCCGTACCTATTCCGGTGGTCGGCACCTTCCTGGGTGCCCTGGCAGGCGGGGTACTGGGCAGCGCAATAGGCCAGCGCGTAGGTGCCGCGGCCCTCAGCGGAGTCAATGCCTTCTTCGACGGCCTTTCCGGTGGCGGGACCAAGAAGGACGAAAGCGAGAGCTAGACGATAGACGATGGACGATAGCTTAGATGCCCATAGTCTATCGTCCGTCGTCTACCGAATCAGCAGTGCCATGATCGCCTTCTGGACGTGGAGGCGGTTTTCGGCTTGCTCGAAGACTACCGAGTTGGGGCCGTCCATGGCGGCGTCGGTGATTTCGTGGCCGCGGTGGGCGGGGAGGCAGTGCATGACCAGGGGGTGGCCGCCACTCTGCCTTAGCAACGCTTCGTTCACCTGGTAGGGGCGGAAGATGCGGGCGCGCTGCTCGGTCTCGGCTTCCTGGCCCATGCTGGCCCACACGTCTGTGTAGACCACGTCGCTGCCCACCACGTCGTCGGGGTCGCTGGAGAATTGCAGGCGAGCACCTGACAGGGCAGCGTCGGCCTTGGCACGCTGCACGTAGTGGGCGGGCACCTCGTAGCCGTCGGGGCTGATGAGGGTGATGTTCATCCCCACGCGGGCCGCTGCCAGCAGCAGGGAAGCAGCTACGTTGTTGCCGTCTCCTATATAGGTGAGGTTCACGCCTTCCACCCGGCGCTTCTTTTCGTAGATGGTGAAGAGGTCGCCCAGCGCCTGGCAGGGGTGCTCCGCATCCGACAGTCCGTTGATCACGGGTACTCCCGCGTACTCGGCCAACTCCTCCACGTCGCTGTGGGCGAAGACGCGCGCCATGATGCCATCCACCATGCGCCCCAGCACGCGGGCCACGTCGGGCACGCTCTCACGCTTGCCAAGCTGGATATGCTCCGGTCCCAGGAAAATGGCGTGCCCGCCAAGCTGAGACATACCGGTCTCGAAGCTCACCTGCGTGCGCAATGAGGGCTTTTGGAAGATCATGGCAAGCTGCTTCCCCTCAAGCAGGCGGAGCGGCTCCCCGGCCTTCACCTTCGACTTGAGTTGCGCGGCCAACTGCCACACGTTCCAAATTTCCTCGGTGCTGAAGTCGGCCACCGACACGAAACTGCGACCCTTCATCGATACTGCCATTATGCTCTCCTTGGTTTCAGAACTACGTTTCTGATACTATCCTCGTTCCCGTCCTGCCCTCAAGGGCCTCACCTACTTTGTGCAGGTGGGTGATGATTGCCTCCCTGCCGCCTGCCTCGACGAAGCCTACCGCGGCGCGTACCTTGGGGCCCATGCTGCCCGCTGCGAAGTGTCCGGCCTGGAGGTAGCCCTGGGCTTCCGAGAGGCTCAACCGGGCGAGGGCCTGCTGTTCGGGCTTGCGGTAGTTGATGTAGACTTGTTCCACGTCCGTGAGGATCAGCAGGCGGTCGGCGTCGAGGCGCTGGGCGAGCAGCGAGGCGCTCATGTCCTTGTCGATTACGGCCTCCACGCCGTGCAGCTTGCCTTCTTCGTCCCTGATGACCGGTATGCCGCCGCCGCCGGAGCATATCACCAGCGCCCCGCTGTTCACGAGGGTGCGTATGGCATATATCTCGGCTATGGCGGCGGGTTGCGGGGAGGGCACCACGCGCCTGTAGCCCCTGCCGCTGTCCTCGATCACCGTGTAGCCCCTGCCGCGTAGCTCCTCGGCTCGCTCCGCCGTGTAGAAGGGGCCTATCGGTTTGGTGGGGTTCTTGAAGGCGGGGTCGGCGGGGTCAACTACAGTTTGCGTGACCACGGTAGCCACGGGCCAGGGCCTGCCGCGGCTGCGCAACTCGTTCTGGAGGCACTGCTGCATCATGTAGCCTAGCTGCCCCTGGCTCATCGCGCCCGCTAGGTCCATCGGCATCGCTGGTATGCCGTTGTGCTCCTCCCCCGCCGCCTGTTGTAACAGGATCGTGCCCACCTGGGGGCCGTTGCCATGAGTGAGCACCACCCTGTAGCCCCTATCGGCAAGGTCGGCCACCGAGCGCATGGCGTGGCTCACGTTGGCGAACTGCTCGGCTGCGGTGCCCTTCTGACCCGCCTGCTGGATGGCGTTGCCCCCCAGCGCGATCACGAGCGTTTCGATGTAGTTCCGGCCCTGCCCCGGAGTGCTATCGGACAACGCTGTCCCTCCATAAAGCCAATCTGGCGCTGCATTATGCCAGCCCGTTAATGGTATCACCCCTGCCCGAAATCGAAAAGATAGGGCAACCAACCGGCTGCCCCTGCATGTGGGACATTATAGCATAGCTGGACGATGGACGATGGACGATGGACGATGGACGATGGACGATGGACGATGGACGATGGACGATGGACGATAGGAGTGATGAGGACTGAGGACTGCGTAGAAGGCGATGTTGTAGGGGCACGATGCATCGGGCCCGTACTCCCCTCTCCAAACCCTTCTTAATCTTGGCGTTCTTGGCGTCTTGGCGGTTCCGTCTCTAAT
>JAXDKH010000010.1:0-5535 GCA_034667185.1 Chloroflexia bacterium
CTTCCTGGCTGCCCTCTCGACCTCGGCCACTTCCAGCGCGCCTCTGAGGACTAGCTTCCTCCAGACGGCCCCATCGGTGGGCGAGGCGCGTGTCACCTTCACCGTGACGCTGCCTGCGGATACCCCTTTGGGCGACACCATCTATGTCGCGGGGAACTTCCAGGGCTGGGACCCCGGCGCTACGCCTCTCACCCGCGACGGGCTGCACGCCACCGGCACCGTCACCGTGACGACCGATAGGAACATGGAGTTCAAGTTCACGAGGGGCGCGTGGGAGAAGGGGGAGAAGGCCGCCGACTGCAGCGAACTGGCGAACCGGACCGCGCTGGTTGTCACCGACACGACCATAGAGGCTACGGTGGCGAAGTGGGCCGATTTTTGCGGTGGGCCCCTACCTGGCTCCGGCTACGACATACGCGCTCAGAAGGTCACGCTGACCAGCACGGTACTGGGTGTGACCAAGGAGTTCTACGTATACACCCCGCCCAACTACTCCACTCAGACTACGTGGCGGTATCCTGCGGTCTACCTTTTCCGCGGGCACGAAAAAGAGTGGATCAACAGGAACGAGGACGCAACGCGCGGGAACCGCAACGTAATTGATGTGTACGAGGACCTGCTCACGGCGGGCGACGTTGGCCCCATGATCCTGGTCTTCCCCGGCATCAGCAGCGACAACAACGCGGTCTCCGGCATGCTCACCAACTTCCGCATGCCCGAGCTGACCGGCGAGTCGGGCGTTGGCACGGGCCGCTTCGAGGACTACTTCAAGGACGAGCTTGTGCCCTACGTAGATAGCCACTTCCGCACGGTGGCGAACCGCATGGGGCGAGGCGTGGATGGCTTCTCGCTGGGTGGGTACATGAGCGCCAAGATCGCGGCCAAATACCCCGGTATGTTCCGCACCGTGGGGCTGTTCGACGGCACCCACTTCTACGCCGACTCTTCGTGCCAGAACGTGGACGAGGTGCGCGACCAGACCTACCAGAACGCCATGTTCGACCCGGTCTTTGGGAAGCCGCGCGACAACGCTTACGCCGCGCAGAACAACGGGCCCAACCTGGTGTGCAACAGCACGCCGGAGCAGATGCAGAGTCTCTACTGGATGGTGCAGTACGGCCCCGTGACGAGCGAGCCGAACAACGCCAACTACCTGCGGGGCGAGCATTTGATGGAGAAGCTCACCGCCAAGGGCGTGACGAACCACGTGACCAACGTGCTGGAGGGCGGCCACAACTGGAACACCGCCGACGAGCACATGCGCCTGACCCTGCCCCTCCACTGGCAGGAGCTTGGCCCCTCCGGTGGTCCGCAGCCTACCGCTACTGCGACAGTGTGCCTGATACAGTTCCAGGACGTGCCCGCTTCGCAGGAGGCAAGCTCCTTCTACCCGTATGTGCGGTGCCTTGCCTGCAGAGGAGTGCTTGGCGGCTATCCTTGTGGCGGCACCAACCCTCAGACCGGCTCTGCTGAGCCTTGCGGTGCGAGTGGTAACCCTTACTTCCGCACGAGCAACTACGTCACCAGGGGCCAGCTATCAAAGGTCGTGGCGAACTCGGCGGGCTTCAGCGAGCCCGTGGAAGGCCAGACCTTCAGCGATGTCCCGTCTGACAGCGCCTTCCATGTGTACGTGGAGAGACTGAATGGCCGAGGGATTGTGGGGGGCTATGTCTGCGGCGGCGAGAACCCCCAGACGCTTGAGGACGAACCTTGCGACGAACAGGCGCATCCCTACTTCCGTCCTGGCAACAGGGCCACGCGGGCTCAGATGGCCCAGATCGTCTCTCAGGCTGCCAACTTGCCTGACCCTACCGAGCACGAGCCTGCGCACTTTGAGGATGTCTGGTACGGAGACGATTTCTACGCGTACGTGGAGCGCCTGTACGCGACCGGGGCAATAAGCGGCTACCCCTGCGGAGGGGCCGGTGAACCTTGCGACGACCGCAACAGGCCCTATTTCAGGCCCGGGGCTCAGCTGACCAGGGGGCAAGCGGCGAAGATCGTATCTACCGTCTTCTACCCCAACTGCCAAAGCGCGACCAGGAGATAATGGGCAGGCGCGACTTTCCGCACGGCATACTACTCAGCCTCGTGGTATAATTTGTGCTATCTTCGCGGCGTGCCACGCGCCCTATCCTGATGCTTGCATCGCGACCGGCTGCGTGGCGACTGATCCGCTTTAGCAAGGAAGGGGCAGCTTCATGTTTCGTAACTTGTACCGCGCCGGCGGCAGGGTGCGCCTGCTATGGCTGGCGGTGTTGCTGGTCTCTATGGCCGGCCTTGTGTGGCTCGTCAGGGCCCAGGAGCAGCAAACTTCGCCTGGCAGCGCGTTCACTCCTCGTATATCGGGGCCAAGCGGCTCTTTGCCAGCCTCAGTCTCTGCTGCGCAGAATCCACCGGCAGAGAAGCGATACCCTAATGGCGTGCGCGTCGTCTACGAGGTCAAGCACGGCAGCTCGCCTCCTTTGCGCGATATACCCGTTAGGCCGCCCCAACCCCGGCAGGGTGAAGGCCCTGAGAACCCCAACCCGCTTCCTATGAACAGCGAGCCGGTGAAAGATACGGTGGTCCAGGACTTCTTCGGCCCACTGACGATGGTTACTCCTAGCCTCACGTTTGAGGGTATGAACTTGACCACCAGCGGCTGTCTTTGCCTGCCGCCTGACACCAACGGCGACGTTGGCCCCAACCACTACGTACAGGCTGTGAACTCGGCCTTCCAGGTATGGAACAAGTCGGGCGTTGCTCTTACCAGCGCGGCGGATATCAGCACGCTGTTCACCGGCTTTGGCGGCGTATGCGCGGCACGCAACGATGGCGACCCTATTGTCCTCTACGATAAGCTGGCTGACCGGTGGTTCATCAACCAGTTCACCTCCGCCCCACCCTATTCCCAGTGTACCGCCGTTTCCAAGACCGGCGACCCAACGGGTGCCTACTGGCTCTACGAGTTTCAGACGAGTGCCACCAACTTCTACGACTACCAGAAGTACGGCGTGTGGCCCGACGGCTATTATATGACGGCCAACGTCTTTGCAGCCGACGACAGCTTCTTGCAACCCTCGATGATCGTGTTCGACCGCGCCAAGATGCTGGCCGGGCAGGCCGCCACATTCCAGGAGTTCAACCCCGGCAACTACTTCGCCGACATTCTACCTGCCGATATGGACGGCACGACGCCGCCACCCGCCGGCTCGCCCAACTACTTCGCCACAATCGCCGGCAGTAACAATCGCTTCCGGCTGTGGAAGTTCCACGTGGACTGGACCACGCCCCTCTCATCGACCCTGACCGGCCCCATTAACCTCACCACTGCTCCCTACGATCCCAACCTCTGCGGCAGCGCTCCTTGCGTGCCCCAGCCTGACCCTGTGCAGAAGCTCGACTCGCTGGCCGACCACACGATGTTCAGGCTGGCTTACCGTAACATGGGCACCTACGAAACGCTTGTCACCAACCACACAGTGGATGTGGGCAATGACCGCGCAGCCATTCGCTGGTACGAGGTCCGCGACCCCAACGGCAGCCCCTTCATTTACCAGCAGGGCACGTATGCCCCTGACACCGTGCATCGCTGGATGGGCAGCGCCGCTATGGATAAGGACGGCAACATCGCTATCGGCTACAGCGCCTCTTCCAGTTCTGTCTTCCCATCGATACGCTATGCCGGGCGTCTGGCGTCTGATCCTCTAGGCGTGCTTGCCCAGGGCGAGGCCATCATGCAAGCGGGTATTGGCTCACAGACCGACTCTAGCGGCCGCTGGGGCGACTACAGCGACATGACAATCGACCCGACGGACGATTGTACCTTCTGGTACACCAACGAATATGTCGATGCCGGCGGAGATTGGGCTACCAAAATAGGCAAGTTCAAGTTCGCTTCTTGCGGCCAGGTCGTGCCCACCGCCACGGGCACTCCACCCACTGCCACCCCAACTCTTGTGCCTACCATGACCCCGCTGCCCACGGTTGCGGCTTGCTCTAACTATACCTACACCACGTCTACCGGCAGCATAGTCGCCGGCTCTACCGATGTAGGCATACACTGCGACGACTGTTCGACCGTTATTACCCTGCCGTTCCAGTTGAACCTGTATGATGGCACCTTCAACAACGCCACCATAAGTTCTAACGGCAATATGCAGTTCGTGACCACCGACTTCGCGTTCGGTAACGCCTGCTTGCCTGTGCCCATCTTCGAGTACGGCGTAGTGGCGTACTGGGATGACCTGACCACCACCTGCTCGAATTGCGGCGTCTTCACGTCGGTGAGCGGGAGCGCGCCGAATCGCATATTCAACGTCGAGTGGCGTGCAAACGTGCTCGGAACGCCGTCCACAGCGGCCAACTTTGAGATACGCCTCTACGAGGGGCAGACCAAGTTCGACCTGGTATACGGTAACACGCCCCGAGCCGGAAATGGCGCTACCATCGGGGTGCAAAGAGACGTGGGTGCGTCTACCCAGTTCTCGTGCAACACGGTCAGTATAGTGCCAAATCGCCTGGTAAGCTTTACGCTGCCGCCGTGCGGGGCCGGCACCGCCACGCCCACCACCACAGCTTTGGTCACATCCACTATCGCCGCGACTACCACAGTCACACAGACTGCGACAGTGGGAGCTAGCGCCACAGGGACGCAGACGGCAGCCCTAACCAGCACAACCACGGCTACGCAGGTCGCGGGAGCGACCGGCACCGCGACAGCAACTTCAGTAGCCTCAAGTACAAGAACACCCACGGCGCAAGGGACGAGCACCCGTACTCCCACATCTACGATAACAGCTACAGCATGCCCGATAGAGTTCGAGGACGTGCCACCCTCCACAGAAGAGGCTTCGTTCTACCCCTTCGTGAAGTGCCTGGCATGTAGAGGCATTGTGAGTGGCTACCCTTGTGGTGGTACCAACCCCGAAACCGGCCAGGATGAGGTTTGTGGTGATGCTAACCACCCGTACTACAGGCCATCCAACCAGATCACGAGAGGACAGATCAGCAAGATAGTGGCAGGTTCTTCCGGTGCTACAGGGGACCCAGGTCCTCAGAAGTACGAGGACGTGCCACCCTCCAGTCCCTTCTACCAGTGGATCAATCGCTTGTCCAACCAGGGAGTGATGGGAGGGTACCCGTGCGGTGGAGATGGCGAGCCGTGCCAGAGTGGTAACAGGCCGTACTTCAGGCCCGGTGCCAATGCCACAAGGGGGCAGATGTCCAAGATCGTGTCCAACACAGCAGGGTTTGATGAAGCAGTATCAGGGCAGAGCTTCGAAGACGTGCCACCTAGCAACTCACCTTCCTCATACTATCCCTATGTAGAACGCCTCTACGTCAGAGGGATAGTAGGAGGGTACCCGTGCGGAGGAGATGATGAGCCATGCGGGGATACGGCAAGGCCATACTTCCGTCCTAACAACCCAGTCACCAGGGGGCAGGCTGCCAAGATTGCTGCTAACACCTTCTTTCCCAACTGCTCCGACACCACGCGTCCGTAGAGGCTAGTACGAGCAAGATGAGCAGGTGCCTAGGTACTTGCTCATC
>JAXDKH010000011.1:0-5309 GCA_034667185.1 Chloroflexia bacterium
GGCTGGATGGCTCGATCACGGACCTGGTCTTCGGCGGGGCAACCGCGGCCGAGGGGAACGCCGTGAGCAACAACAACCCGAACAAGCTCGGCTCGTCGTTCAACCTGTTCGTCCGTCTGAGTGCGGGTACCGCGGCGGCGAAGCTGAACTACAGTGTAATGAACAACACGTTCAGGGACGCGGGCGGCGCGGCGATTGAGTTTGACAAGCAGGCCGGGCTGGGCGATATGCTCGGCACGATCTCGAACAACACAGTCGGCGTTTCGGGTGTACCCAACTCCGGTTCGGCCCAGGGTTCCGGTATCGTGACGACTATCATAGGCGGTGGTACGCACACCACCACAGTCACAAACAACACCGTCTACCAGTTCACGAACTTCGGCATCCTCGTGCAGGGTGGCGGCAGCTCCATCGCTAACGGCGGGCAGGGCTACATGACGGCAGTAGTGCAGGGCAACACCATCTCGCAGCCGTCGCCCAACTCGCTCCTCGCAGGGTTCCCGACCATCGGCATCCGCCTAACGGTGGGTACCAATTCGGGAGACACCACCAAGTTCTGGCTGACGATAGGCGGCTCAGGTGCTGCCAAGAACACGGTGTTGCTGACCGGTACTAATGGCGGCACGGACCTGCGCCTCCAGCAGCGCTTCAACACCTTCCTCGGTGTGAATGGCTATGCTGGCGGCACCACTGACGCGACGGCGATGCAGAACTACCTGTTGAGCCAGAACACCGCAGGTACCGCCCTTGCCTCGACCTCAAGCCCCAACGGCTGGTCCGGCACCCAGCCCTAATACAACACCTGACATAAGCAGGGTACCTACCTCGCGTGAGGTAGGTACCCTGCCAACAGGAAAGTGAGGCCAATCTCACTCATTACCCAATACACCAGGCGTTACTGATACGGGTCCGGGTTGGGGAAGCATGACATTCCCTCGCGTACCCTCCTTAGCTGAAATGTCATGCTCGTAGTGAGTGAAACAGAGTTGGCTCATTTGAGCGACACAATGCGGTCATAGACATACAACACCCTGCCGGTCTGTAGCACCGCAGGGAGCGCTGTGTCGTCAATCAACAGCACCGCCGGCCGGGCGTGGCTATAAGGAAGAACTCCGGTCGAACAACTTCTCTTCCAAACCGGCAACATGAAGGAGGACATATGTCAGAGCCATTTTTAAGCGAGATCAAAATCATGGCGTTCAACTTTCCACCGAAGGGCTGGGCGCTGGCTAATGGGCAGCTACTCCCCATCAACCAGAACCAGGCCCTCTTCTCACTCCTCGGCACGACCTACGGGGGCAACGGGCAGACCACCTTCGCCCTACCCAACCTTCGGGGGCTGGTGCCTATCCACATGGGCAACGGCCATACGCTGGGCGAGACCGGAGGTTCCACGAGCGTGACGATTAACCAGCAGACACTGCCGCAGCACCTGCACTTTCTGCAAGGCGCCAACGTCAATGGCGATAAGGCGAACCCAACGGGGGCCGTGCTCAGCTCCGTAAACAGCATGTACGGTCCGGCCACCAGTCTCACAACCATGAACCCGGCGTCGGTGTCGAATGTGGGTGGTAGTCAGGCCCACACCAACATGCAACCGTACCTGGTACTCAACTTCTGCATTGCCTTGCAGGGTATTTTCCCAAGTCGGAACTAAGGAGGAATATAGTGCAACCATATGTCGGTGAAATTCGCATGTTCGGGGGCAGCTTCGCTCCTGCCGGCTGGGCCTTTTGCGACGGAACCCCGCTACCAATTTCGGAGAACGAAGTGCTGTTCCAGTTGATCGGCACGACCTACGGCGGCGACGGACAGTCGACGTTCGCCCTGCCCGACCTGCGCGGCCGCGTGCCGGTCCACATGGGTACGGGCCCGGACGGCACCACCTACCAGTTGGGCGAGGCTAGTGGCGTCGAACAGGTGACGCTGACGGTCCAGCAGATCCCTAGCCACACTCACCCTCTCACGGCTTCCACGGCGGGCGGAGGGAATCCGAACCCCGAGGGTAATGTCCTGGCCCAGACACCGGCCAGTATCATGCCCTACATCGAGGACTCCCCGCAACCCGCCAGTCTGCTGAACCAACAGTCGGTCACGCCTGTAGGCGGCAGCCAGCCCCACGAGAACATACAGCCCTACCTGGGTATCCAATTCATCTTGTCTTTGTTCGGGGTCTACCCGAGCCAGACGTAGTATCAGGAGGAGAATATGGCAGATCCATTCGTTGCGGAAATCCGCATCTTTCCGTTCAACTTCCCACCGACGGGCTGGGCGTTCTGCGATGGGCAGTTATTGCCCTTAAGCCAGAACACGGCGCTCTTCTCGCTCCTCGGCACGTTCTACGGTGGGGACGGCAAGAGCACCTTCGCCCTGCCCAACCTGCAAGGCTCAGTTCCGATTCACGTCGGGGGTAATCAGCCCGGCCCAGGTCTCTCCTCATACTTTCTCGGCCAGGAGAGCGGGGTCGAGTCTCTGACCCTGCTGGTGTCGGAGATCCCGGCACATATACATACGGTGGCAACTCACACGGCAGACCCGGGCGACAATTCGGTGCCTGGGCCTCTCATCTCGCTCGCCACCTCTACCGGGGCGTTCGCGTATGCCAGCGGCAACCAGGCACTCAAACCGATGGCCTTCCAGTCACTCCCACCGGCCGGCGGGAGTCTGCCCCACAATAACATGATGCCGTACTTGACGTTGAACTACTGCATCGCGATGCAGGGCGTCTTCCCGCCGCGTACTTAGTCTGGGGCTACCAGGCTATCAATCTTACGTACTTCACCCATATTTGGGAATCGCCCTGTGGCGCAAGGGAGCTTGAAGTGGCAGACAACACAAATACGAATGGCTCAGATGAAGCGGAAGCAGCCGGTGCAACTGATGCAGCCGGGGCATCCGGTGAAACGTCAGCATCTGACGTAACGGACGAGGGTGCGATGGCCTTCGCGCCTGCGGGCAGCGTACCCGTAACCGTCATGGGGAACCTTGGTCAGGCCTTTGCGGGCATCAGGATCGGGACGCAGCCGTACATCTGGCCGAACAATCCTCCGGCGAACAGCACCTGGTTCGTGGTAATAGATCTCACCTACCTGCAAGTTGTTGCAAATGTAGTTTCTACTTCCACAAACCAGGTACCGCCAGCCCTCGGACCTTACATCGGCAACCCCGGCTTCCTGTTGATCACGACCAGCATAGGCTGGACGTTCGACCATGTGCCGCAGGGGGCGCTTTACTCCTTCCTGCGGAGTACGGGTTCGGGAATGGCGCTCGACCGTGCCGAACAGATATATGCGCAGCTCGGCACGGGCTACTTTAGCAGCCTGGGCTATATACTCGCGGCTACCTTGGACCCCACGGACGGGAGCGGCTTTGAGGAGTTTGCCTATATGGGTGCCATACCCATTATGACCTTCTCGCTCCTGCCCGTAACCGTGGCCGGTAAGACGATCTACACTCCCATCAGAACCTGGCACTAACACTGGCGCCAGAGACGACCGTAGACAATCAAAAGCTGACCGCCACGCGAGGCAAGCCCTGCCTCCTGGCGGTCAGCTTTTGGGTGCCCGCCACCGGCTTCACCAGGGTGCTGGACGGCATCTTCTCCCACCTGTCGGAAGAGTACGACATCCATCTCATCGGTATGGGCTATCGCGGCCCTGTAACAACCATGCGAGGCGTGACCGTCCATCCCTGCAACCTGAAGGGCGGCGACATGCTGGGGCTGTACCAGGCGGTGGAGTTCATCGAACAGTTCCACCCGGAGCTGGTCTTTCTCCTGAACGACATCTGGGTCCTCAGCAGGTACGTGGACGAACTCTCACGGTACCAGGAGAGCACCAGGGTCGTATGTTACTGCCCGCTGGACGGCAGGCTGGTTGACGAGCGCCTGGTGGCACCCTTCTCCACGTTAGCGCCGGGCGACCGATTCGTGGTCTACACCGAGTTCGCACGGCAGGAGCTTCTACGAGCATCCAAGGGCATGGAGTTCTCTCCAATAGAGGTGATACCGCACGGGGTGGACACCCAGACCTTCTACCCTCTCGCAGGCTCCGTGGAACGCCAGTTGCAGCGCGGTGATAGACTTGCCGCAAAGCGAAGGCTCTTTCCAGACGCGCCGGACCTGGAGGACTCGTTCGTGGTGTTAAACGCAAATCGCGCCCAACCACGCAAGCGCATAGACCTCACCCTCCAGGGTTTTGCGCTGTTCGCAAAGGATAAGCCCGCCAACGTCAGGCTTGTATTGCACCACGCGGTTACTTTTGGAGACGAACGGGCTGACCTCCTGAAGCAGGCCCAGTCGCTGGGGGTCGCCGACCGAGTCACTTTCAGCCCGCGTGACGGGGGCGGAACAACCGACGAGGACCTGAACATGGTCTACAACGCTTGCGATGTCGGCATCAACACGGCGATGGGTGAGGGATGGGGGCTAGTAAGCTTCGAGCACGCGGCCACGGGAGCAGCGCAAGTAGTGCCCCGGCACAGCGCATGCGCTGGGTTGTGGGCTGGGGCGGCTGAGTTGGTGGAGCCGGTGTCGGCTTACGTGCCCAGGTTCGCACTGCTGGAGATGCAGGAGGTCGCACCAGAGGGGGTTGCGGCGGCGCTGGAACGACTGTATGCTGACAAAGCGTACCGGCGCGAAATGTCCCTGAAGGCATACCGCAACGCCACGCAGCCTGCCTATCGCTGGGAAGAGATCTCCAGGCAGTGGAGCCGGCTATTCACTGACATGGGAGCAGGCAACTCACTCCCCAGCGAGCGAGAACGCCACACCGGGGAACGACTATGAAGATTACGTTGCGGCCGATAGAGCCTGGCGACATGGAATTCCTGTATTGGGTCTACGCCAGCACACGAGAGGCAGAACTGGCCGTCACCGTCTGGGACGACGCGCAGAAGGAAACTTTCCTGCAAATGCAGTTCAACGCCCAGCACACTTACTACCGGGAATACTATCCGAACGCCTCTTTCCAGGTCATCCTCTGCGACGGTCAGCCCGCGGGACGCCTCTACGTGGACCGCTGGCCCGACCAGATACGCGTCATGGACATAGCCCTGCTCGCTCAATTTCGCAACGCAGGGGTTGGCACCAGGCTGCTAAACGATTTGCTCGCCGAGGGAGCTTTGTCGGGCAAGCCGGTGACGATACACGTCGAGATGTACAACCCGGCGATGCGCCTGTACGAACGGCTGGGCTTCTCTAAGATCGGCGAGCGCGGAGTCTACTACCTTATGGAATGGCGGCCTCCTGCTCTCGAAGCCGAAGACGCCAAAGGCTAGGTGAAGATGGCCTCATAGCGCATAGCCTGCGC
>JAXDKH010000012.1:0-4239 GCA_034667185.1 Chloroflexia bacterium
GGACCAGCCCGGCACCACCCGCGACCGTATCTACGGCGACACCGAGTGGAACGGCGACGAGTTTACCGTGATCTACACCGGCGGCATGGTCATGGGCGACGTGGCTGAGCCAGGCACCGGGCCGCAGGGCGAGATCACCGAGGAAGACATCCTCACCCGCACCCGCGAGCAGGCCGAGGCCGCCATTGAGGAAGCCGACGTCATCATCTTCATGGTCGACGCCAAGACGGGCCTCACCTCGACCGACAGCGAAATCTCCGAAGTCCTGCGCACATCTCACAAGCCCGTGGTCCTCGCCGCCAATAAGGCCGACTCCGAGGAGCGCCGCCTCAACTCCGTCGAGTTCTACGAGCTTGGCCTGGGCGACCCCATACCGATGTCTTCCAAGCACTCCATCAACACCGGCGACCTGCTGGATAAGGTGGTAGAAGCTTTCCCTCCGCAGGAACAGCCCCAGGAAGAAGATGATGAGATCATCCGCGTCGCCATCGTCGGTAGGCCCAACGTCGGCAAGTCGCGCCTGCTCAATGCCACATTGGGACACGAGCGCGTGATCGTATCGGATCAGCCCGGCACCACCCGCGACGCCATTGACACCACCTTCGAGTACACCGAGGAAGGCGACGACGGTAAGACCTACGAAGTCACCCTTATCGACACCGCGGGCATCCGCCGCCGTGGCCGCATCGAGCCGGGCATCGAGCGCTACTCGGTGATTCGCACCTTACGCGCAATACAGCGCGCCGACGTGACCCTGCTCGTGATAGACGCCACCGAGGGCATCACCGCCCAGGACACCCACATCGCCGGCTACGTGCTCGAAGAGACCAAGGGCATGATCCTGGTGGTGAACAAGTGGGACCTGGTGGAGAAAGACTCCAATACCATCTACGAATACACGGCGCACCTGCGACAAGAGCTGAACTTCATGCCCTACGTGCCGTTCGTCTTCATCTCGGCCAAGTTCGGCCAGCGAGTCACCAAGGTGCTGCCCATGGCCCTTAAAGTGGCCCACGAGCGCACCAAGCGCATCCCCACGGGCCAGCTCAACAAGCTGGTGAAAGAGGCAGTGGAGGCCCACCCGCCCCCCTCGAAGCCCGGCAAGTGGGTCAAGTTCTACTATGCCACACAGGCCGACGTCCGCCCGCCCACCTTCGTCTTCTTCACCAACGACGCCGAGGCCGTCCACTTCTCCTACAAACGCTACCTGGAGAACCAGCTACGCGGTGCCTTCGGCTTCGAGGGCACCCCCATCAAGCTCATAATCCGCACCCGCCAGCACACTGAATAACACGAGCCCACGTACCGCGAACCCGGGAGGTGCACTATGAACATCAGCGCCACGGTACAGAATAGCCGGGGCCAGCACCAGGTGACTCTTTCGACCAACGGTAACGCCCACTCCATCGGCATCCCACCAAAAACCTCCGGCTACGGCTCCAGCGCGAATGGCGGCGAATTGCTATTCCTTGCCCTCGCGACCTGCTATTGCAACGATATCTACCGCGAGGCGGCCAAACGTGGTATTGAGGTCGAACAGGTAGAAGTCACCGTGGAGGGGCAGTTCGGCTCCGAGGGCGAGCCCGCTTCCGGCATCACTTACCACGCTAAAGTAGCGGCCCGCGCAACTGAGGCTGAGATTCGGGAGCTAATGCAGCATACTGACACCGTAGCCGAGATACAGAACACCCTTCGTGTGCAAACACCCGTTAAACTCGGCCACATCGAAGCAGTAGTGTCATAAGAGACAAATACCCCAACCCCAACATAAGGCAGCTGCAACATAAGAAAGGACCAGAGTACGTGATGTCGTACCCTAGTCCCTCTTCTGTACTCTAGACCTCTATACTCTTGGCGGGTCCTCGGCGTGATGCGTTTCCGTCCTATAGAACGTCCACCTCAAGCCCCCCGGCCGGGCGCACCACGTAGGTCTCGGCTTTGAGGGAGGTTTCGTCGGTGTAGCGGCGTACCACGTTGCGGTCGAAGCTGCGTATTGCCGTATTCTGCACCAGGTTCACCGTGCAGCCCCCCAGGCCGTGCCCGAACATGCGGGAGCCTACCACACCTTCGGTGCCCTGCGCCAGCTCCACCAGCCGGTCCATGAAGAGGTTGCTCACCTCGTAGTCGTTCTTCAGGCTTTCGTGCGACTCGTTCATGAGCCTGCCCGCCGTCTGAAAGTCGTTGACTGACAGCGCCACCACGCTTTGCAATACGCGCTCGTTCTCGGTGATTACGTGCCTGGCGCGCTTGTACAGCGTAGGGTATAGCTTGCCGCCGTGGTTGTGCAGCGTTTCGGGGGTAATGTCCCTCAGCGACTGCAACTCCAGGTTGTAGGTGATGACCTTGAGGGCACCCAATGCCGCCTCGCACTCCCGCCGCCTCTTAGCCAGGACGGAGTTACCTTCCTCTCGCGTCAGCCCGCTGTTGACGATCACCAGTGATAGCCCGGCGGCCGCAGGGTTGAACGGTACGGTGGTGATGCCGGAGGACCGGCAGTCGATCAGCAGGGCGGTGCGAGGCTCGCTGTGCGCGATAGCCATCTCGTCCACCATGCCGTTGATCGCCCCCAGGAACTCGGTCTCGATCTTTTGCCCCGCTCGCGACAGCAGGTCCTTCGGCACGTTCCAGCCCGATAGCTGCGCCAGCGTCGCCATGACGCCCATTATCATCGACGCGGATGAGGCCATACCCACGCCTACCGGCAGGTCGCCCCAGATGAGCACGTCGGCACCCACCGAGTTGTAGTCGTGCTCTCGCAGCCACCAGACCGCCCCACGCACGTAGTTGGACCAGTGCGTGCTGTCACCCAGCAGCCCTATATGGCCGTCGAGGTCTATCTGGGCTTCCTCCTGGAAGGCTTCGCAGAAGACGCGCAGCGTCCGGTCGGTCCGTGGGGCCGCCGCGAGCTTGGTGTACCGGTCGATTGCGGTCGGCAACACGTAGCCCTGGTTGTAGTCGGTATGGTCCCCGATCAGGTTCACCCGCCCAGGTGAGCGAGTCAACACCGCCGGGTCGCGCCCGAACCTATCTGCGAACGATAGCTCTCTAGCCACGATATGGGCTCCAGTCATAAAGGATTGGTCGTCTCTAATTGTATCGCTAACTGCGCTGCTCTGGGTCATTTTCCACCACTAACCAATGTACGGGCACGATGCATCGTGCCCCTACGCTCAACCACTCTCCACCGTCCACTCATCACTCGTCCTGCTTGTACCCAAGCGGGTGGCTCTGATGCCACTTCCACGCCGTGCCGATGATCTCTTCCAGACCGGCGTACTCTGGCTTCCACCCCAGCTTCGAGATGATGGCCTCTGAGCTTGCCACCAGCACCGGGGGGTCACCCGCCCTTCTGGGCCCTATTTGGGCCGGTATCTCATGCCCCGTCACCTTGCGGGCCGTCTCGATCACCTCTTTCACGGAGAAGCCCGAGCCGTTGCCGAGGTTGAAGACCTGGCTTTCGCCGCCCTTTGCCAGCCACTCCAATGCGAGTATGTGCGCCTGCGCCAGGTCGATCACGTGTATATAGTCGCGCACCGCTGTGCCGTCCGGCGTCTCGTAGTCCCCTCCAAATATTTGCACGTGGGGCCGCTGCCCCAACGCTACTTGTAAGACAATCGGTATGATGTGCGTCTCCGGGTCGTGCTCTTCCCCGAACTTCTCCGAGGCCCCCGCCGCGTTGAAGTAGCGTAGCGACACAAACCTTACCCCGTGTACCTCATCGAACCACCGCAGCATCTTCTCAAAAAGCAATTTCGACTCGCCATAAGGATTAATGGGAGCCGTGGCGTCCGTTTCCTGGATCGGACTGCTCCGCGGCATGCCATACGTAGCGGCGCTTGACGAGAAGACCAGCATCTTGGTCCCGGCGCGTATCATAGCCTCGACCAGCGTGACGCTTGCCGTGACGTTGTTTGTAAAGTACTTGACCGCGTTCTCCATCGACTCGCCCACGAGCGAGTGGGCCGCGAAGTGCATCACCGCGTCAACCTGCTGCTCCTTGAGCGTCCGTTCCAGCAGTGCCAGGTCCGCGATGTCCCCCTCAACGAACGTGGCGCGGGGATCGACCGCCCCTTTGTGCCCCTTGATGAGGTTGTCGAACACCACTACCCTGTAACCGGCGTTCGCCAGCATCTCCACAGCCACGCTGCCGATGTAGCCAGCACCCCCCGTAACCAGCACGCTCAAATCGCCGTGCTCGCGCGCCCCTCCCACGTTTCCAGCCGATGTGTTGCTCATTAT
>JAXDKH010000013.1:0-4637 GCA_034667185.1 Chloroflexia bacterium
TAGAGTACATTTGCGGCGCGTCTAGTTCGCGCAAGGGGTACTGGTTGTGCGCGCCATGCACCGCAGAGTTTCCACCGAAATTTGTCATCCGTTACTCCTTGGTGCCTTAGATTTGGCCGAAGGGCCAGGCGGCGCGTTTCTCTTATAACAGCTTAATGTATCTCTAGCGCACCTGTCACGGGTATTGCGCGGTAATATTTTACGGGACTGACGCACGAAGGGCAATAGGTCTTGAGATGTAGAATGGGCAAATTTTGTGCCTACAGCCCACTAATCTCTCTACCGGCCCCTCAATCCACGATTTTTTGCCGGAGCGCGTACACGGCGGCCTGGGTGCGGTCCGAGAGGTGCAGCTTCTGGAGAATGTTGCTCACGTGCGTTTTGACAGTCTTCTCGCTGAGCACAAGGTCCTCAGAAATGTCCTTGTTGGTCTTGCCGTGCGCGATAAGCCGCAACACCTCAAGCTCCCGTTCCGTCAGGTCGTGCCGCGGCGTCTGGGGCTGGGGGTGAGTAAACTCGTGCATAAGCTTGCGGGCTATTTCGGGGTCGAGCTGGGCCTCGCCTCTGTAGACCGTGCGGATGGCCTTCACAAGGTCCTGGGGCAGCACGTCCTTCATGAGGTAGCCCTGCGCGCCGGCCTTAATTGAGGCAAAGACCTTCTCGTCTTCGCTGAAGGAGGTCAGCACGATCACCCTGGTTGAGGGAGCCATGCTTGTAATAGCGCGGGTGGCTTCGACTCCGTCGCTGTTCGGCATGACCAAGTCCATAAGGACGATATCCGGCAGAGCATCGCGCACCACGCCTATGGCCTCCCGCCCGTCCGAGGCCTCCCCTACCACTTCGATGTCGGGCTGAAGCTCCAGGTAAGTGCGAAGCCCCTGGCGCACGATTGCGTGGTCGTCTACCAACACTACCGCGATCTTGTCCGAGGTGCCCCGTGGGTCTGAGACTGCCATTTACGTCCTCCTCCTACTTGTCACAAGGCACCGTGACGCGCACCCGCGTGCCTTGCCCGCCGGGCGCGCGCCCGATTTCAAAAGTGCCACCGAGTTGCTCTGCCCGCTCGCGCATCGAAGTTAGCCCGAGGCTGTTAGGACGCTGAATCAGAGGCCCCAGCCCCACCCCGTTGTCCTCAACCACCATGTTAGCTAAGCTGTCCTGCGTGCTCAACGTTATGACAACCTGACTCGCCTGCGCGTGCTTGATGACGTTGTTGAGGGCCTCTTGCGCTATCCTGAACAACGCCTTTTCTATCGGGAGCGCCAGCCTGCGCTGGCCGACCACGTCAACTCGCACAGAGATGCCGTGCCGTTCAGAGACCATTTTAGCGTGCTTTGTCAATACTGCCGCCAGGCCCTCTTGCTCCAGGTTCGCGGGACGCAGTTCGAAGATGAGCGTGCGCATCTCCTTGAGGGCGGCATTGGCTGTCTCGTACAGCACCTGGATTTGCTGGCGGGCCTTATCTGGCTGAGCGTCGAAAAAGAGGTTAGCGGCTTCCGCATTGAGCACCATGCTGAACAGCGCCTGCGAAAGCGAGTCGTGCAGCTCCCTCGCCAGCCGATTGCGCTCCTGGAGTATGTACTGCTCCTGTGACCTGTCGTACAGCTTGGCGTTCTCCAGCGCGATTGCCGCCTGGTTGGCGAACGCCAGCACCGTCTGCCCATCCTCTTCGTCGTAGAAGCCCGCCTCGTGCTTGTCCAGCGCCAGCGCCCCAATAACCTCGTTGCGGACCATCAGAGGCACACCTATCCAGGAGCGGGTCGGGTCGCCGTCGTCGGTAATAAAGCTCGGCTCGTCCCTCACGTTTTGCAGCACAATGGGAGCCTCGCCATTCAGCAGGCGTCGGGTGAGCGCGTTCTCGTTTGGATCGAAGGCCGAGCCAATCACCCGTGTTGGTTCGTTGAACCCCTCGGCGGCGATGATACGCAGCTTGGTGCCGAACAACATCTGGATGCTGGCGCGGTCGTAGCTCACTACCTCGGCAAGCTGTTCCAGTATCAGAGAGAGCACCTGGTCGAGGTTGAGCGAAGAGGTAATTAAAGTGCTGGACCGCACCAGGGCTGTGACCTCGCGCACCCGGCGCTCAAGCTGCCTGCGCTGCTCTTCAAGGAGCTTCACCTGCTCCTGCAAGCGGGCATTGAGGGCAAGCGAGTAGAGCTTGCTGAAGCGAATCACCAACCAGCGTAACGCCGTGTCCAGGGAGCGCGCCATAACCAAGGCGGCTTCCTCGTCCCGGTCCCAACCGAACTCGCGCTGCACCACGGGCAACACAGCCTCAGCCAGGAGCAGGTGGCCCTCCAGCACCTCGGAGATGTCAAAACCCTGTTCAGCACGGTGGTCGCAAATCTCGTCGGCGTAGCGCGAGAGGGCCGAAAACTGCCCGGTCCTGAACAGGTTCGCCAGTGCCGCCACACAAGCCGACGTGGAGGCCTGTAGCTCAGTCACGGTGCGCTCCCGGTAGTGTGAGCCTTCCATGCCGAACAGCAGTTGCACCCAGGAGGCCACTATCTCAGGCCGGTAGCCCTCGAGCAGGTCGGACAACTGCGGGACGATCATTATTTCGTTGTGGTGTGCTGATCTGGTTGCCATGATTGTCCTGGTAACGCGCTACCCGCTCACTTCCGCCCTGGAATACCAGGCTCCGTCATCGCCACCGGGTCCAGGATACGGTCTAGGTCTTCGGCGGTGAGCAGGCCCATATCAAGGACGATGTCGCGCATTGACCTACCTGTCCGCGAGTTCTCCTGCGCGACTTTGGCGGCGGCGCTGTAGCCGATGTACGGGTTGAGCGCGGTTGCCAGCCCGTTCGACTCCTCGACGAACTTGCGGCAGCGTTCCTCGTTGGCGGTGATGCCCTCTACGTTGAACTCGGACACTACCCACATCGCATTGCGCAGAATGTCGATTGACAGCAGCATATCGAACGCCATCACGGGCATCATCACGTTCAGTTCGAGCTGCCCGGCCTGCACCGCCATTGTGATCGTCGTGTCGTTGCCAATCACTTGGAAGCATGCCATATTTAGCATCTCCATCATCACGGGGTTCACCTTGCCGGGCATGATGGACGAGCCGGGCTGCACCGCGGGGAGGTTGATCTCGGCAAGCCCAGTCTGCGGGCCCGACGACATCAGGCGCAGGTCGTTGGCAATGCGGGTAAGCTCCAGCGCCAGCAGCTTGAGAGCACCGTGGGCCTCGGCCATTGCCGACTGCGATTGCGTCATCTCCACCAGGTGCCCGGCGGGACGAAGCGGCAAGCCCGTAAGCTCGCCCAGCTTGGCGACGACCGCCTTCTGGTAGCGCGGGTCGCTGTTGAGGCCCGTACCGGCAGCCGTCGCGCCGATGTTCAATTCCAGCAGCGACTCGAAAGCCTGCTCTATCTTTCGCCGCAGCTTCGCCAGGGTGACCGAGTATGCGGTGAACTCCTGCCCGAGGCGAATGGGAACCGCGTCCTGCAAGTGCGTGCGACCCGACTTTACAACTCGGTCGAATTCGCGGCCCTTGTCTTCAAAAGCTTTCTGCAGGCGATCCAGGGAAGGGTAGAATTCGCGCATCTGGAGGAGCGCGGCCACGCGCATGGCGGTTGGAAACACGTCATTGGTGGACTGGGCCATATTCACGTGGTCGTTAGGGTGGACCGGCTTGTACTCGCCCCTTTTGCCGCCCAGGCGCTCGTTCGCCAGGTTCGCCAGCACCTCGTTGGTGTTCATGTTGTGAGAAGTACCCGCGCCCGCTTGAATGGGGTCCACACGCCACTCGTCAATGTGAGCGCCGGCCAGTACCTCTTCCGCGACCTCTATGATGGCGTTAGCTCGTTCCGGGTCAAGCTGGCCCAGGTCTCGGTTCACTTCGGCGGCGGCTCGCTTCACAAGCACAGTGGCGCGCACCATTGTCGGGTGAGGCGGCAAGCCGGTGATTGGAAAGTTGCGGATAGCACGGGCCGTTTGAGCGCCGTACAGAGCACCCACGGGCACCTGTACGTCACCCAGCGAGTCGCGCTCGATACGGTAGGCCTCGTTGCCTACATTGTCAGTGTTGTCAGCCACGTAAGAATGCCTCCACGCAGGAAAGTATGCTGACATTATAACATTTGGGAATTGGGAATGCGGATTTCGGATTTGATAGACGTGATGGGGCGGCGCAATCCGCTATAATGGCTTCGTGAGCGACAAGACGATACTCGTGGTGGACGATGAGCCGAACATAGTGGAGCTCGTGAAGCTGTATCTTACTAACGATGGCTTCACGGTCCAGCAGGCTCGCAACGGAAGGCAGGCGTTGGAGCAGTTCCGCACTACAAGGCCTGATCTGGTTGTGCTGGACCTGATGCTGCCGGAGGTGGACGGCTGGGAGGTGTGCAGGCAGATTCGGCGTGAGGGTGACACCCCCATAATCATGCTGACCGCCCGCAGCGACGATGTCGACAAGATCGTAGGGCTGGAGTTAGGCGCAGACGATTACCTGACGAAGCCCTTCAACCCACGGGAACTGGTAGCCCGCGTCAAAGCCGTGCTCAGGCGCAGTCCGGCAAGCCGCGCTGCCTCGGGGCCGGGCACAACATTGCAGTTCGGCAACACAACTATTGACGAGGCAAGACACGAGGTTGAAATCGCGGGCAAGCAAGTTGAGCTACGGGC
>JAXDKH010000014.1:0-5044 GCA_034667185.1 Chloroflexia bacterium
ACGCCTGTCTCAGCGACTCTCCATTACAGCCAGACGGGGCGCACGCTTTCCATAGACCCGGTGAACGACCTGCAGGCTACCACTGTCTACACTGTCGTGGTGAAGGGTGGGTCCAGTGCCGTGAAGGACCAGGACGGGCTGGGGCTGTACGCGGACGTGATGTGGTCGTTCAGCACCTCTTCCGCCCCCGTGCCGGTAATTAGCCTGCCTCTTGCCGACCTGCGCGTCAAGGTGGGCGACGTAGTAACCTACACAGGCTCGGCCACCGATGCGGAGGATGGTACCCTGCCTGCGAGCGCGCTCAGTTGGGAAGTGCTGATCCAGCATAATTGCCCCGGCGCGGGTTGTCACTCGCATCCCTGGCAGTCAGGTCAAGGCGCGGGCGGAAGCCTCGTCGTGCCGGACCACGGCGACAATAGTTACCTCAAGATCGTGTTGACGGCCAGGGATAGCGATGGGCTGGCCGGGTCTACCTCGGTGAATGTCATGCCGCAGTTGGTGCAGGTCACCATGTCCTCTCAGCCGCCGGGACTGGACCTGGTCTACGACAGCTACCAGGCGACAACCCCCTTTACGCGCACGACGATAGCCGGTTCCACACACAGCCTGTGGGCACCTTCTCCGCAGGGCTCTTACCAGTTCCAGGCGTGGGCGGACAACCCCGCGCAGAGCCATAACGTGCAGGTGGGCGCAACCGACACCACTTACACCGCCATCTTTAGCGCGCCTACACCCACAAGCACCTCCACTGCCACGAGCACATCCACACCTGTAGCGGAAGCGACAGGCACGACCACACGTACAGCCACACAGCTAGCCTCCGCTACAAACACATCCGCAGAGCTACCCTCTGCCACGAGCACGAGAACACCCACCTCCTCGCCCACAGCGATTGCCTGCGATGTGCAGTTCTCCGACCTGGAAGCAGGCTCTACCTTCTACAGCTATGTGCAGTGTCTAGCCTGCCGGGGCGTGCTGGGCGGTTACGAGGACGGCACCTTCAGGCCGGAGGTGAGCATCACCCGCGGGCAGTTGGCGAAGCTCGTGTCGAACGCTGCCGGTTACGATGAAGGCGTGTCGGGGCAGACCTTCACCGACGTACCTCCGGGCAGCACCTTCTACCTGTATATCGAGCGCATAGCAGCCAGGGGCGTGGTGGGTGGCTACGAAGATGGTACGTTCAGGCCTAGCGGTCTCGCGACTAGAGGGCAGATAGCCAAGATCGTGTCGAACGCCGCGGGCTTCTCTGAGATGCCGGAGGGCCAGACCTTCTCCGACGTGGGCACGGCTGATCCCTTCTATCCGTACGTGGAGCGACTGGCTTCGCGCGGCATAATCGGCGGCTACGCGGACAACACCTTCAGGCCCGGCAACCCGGCAACGAGGGGGCAGGTAGCCAAGATGATAGCCAATGCCTTCTTCCCGGAGTGCGGGGCGAGCTAAGTGCCCGCCAGGTCCTCTACGTAGACCTTCTTGGCTGACTCCTGCCGCTCCGCATGTCGGCGCAGGTAGGAGGCGAGGAACGACAGCCCGGTTGCGGAAGCGAGACCTACCACGCAGAAGACCAGCCAGGACAACTCGTGCAAGCCGTATTGCTTGCCCACGTCGTAGAGCAGGCCGCCGCTGAGGTTGCCAAGACCGCCGCCGAGGGCAAGGGCGAGCGAGTTCACTCCGAAGTAGGAACCGAGGGCGCGAGGGTTGGCAAGCTCTGCCGCTACCGTCTGCTGCATCGGAGATGCAAACAGCCCTCCCAACGCGTACAGCACGACACTCCCCATGAGGGCGGGCACGCTACCGGCCAGCGCAATGCTCCCCAGGCCAAGCGACATCAGGCACACGCCCAGCACCAGGGTAGGTAGCGGTCGCAGCCACCGCGAGGCGAGGCGCACCAGCGGGTATTGGAGCGCGATTGTCAGTATGGCGTTGATGCCGAAAATCCAGCTTATAGTTTCGTCGCCCCCGCCCAGTCCCTTGGCGGCCAGTGGCAGCGATATCGATATCTGCACCCACATGAACCAGTAGCCGACGAGCAGCCAGTTGTAGAGCATGAAGGGCTTGTCGCGCAGCGCCTTCTTTAGCCCGTCGGTCAGGCCGGCCGCCGCTTCCTCCGGACCGCGTTGAGATACCCTCACCGGGGGCAGCATGAAGAGCGTGACGAAGAAGGTAGCCAGGAAGCAGAGGGCCGCGCCCAGGGCCACCAGACCGAAGCTCGCCGACAGCAGGAGCGCGCCTATCTGGGTGCCAATCGTCAGGCCCAGGTTGTTCACCACGCCGGTCAGCGAATAGAAGCGGCTGCGGTTCTCCTTGTTGGTGAGGACCGCTATTGCGGCGTTGCGGGGTGAGTCGAACATGCTGCCGCCGAGCGCCGCCAGTATCGTGGAGAATAGGAGGAGGGGGAAGGTGTCGGCCCAGGCCATCGAGGCGAACCCCGCCACCCTGAGCAGTACACCCGTAAGGATGAGGCCCTTCACGCCCAGCCGGTCGGCGAGCATGCCGCTGATGGGGGTCAGGCCCTGTTGCATGAACTGCCGGATCGCCAGCACCAGGCCGATGGAGGCCGCCGCCCACCCCAGCTTGTCCACGTAGTAGACCGACATGAGGGGGATCACCATGAAGAACCCCGCCCACATGAAGAACGTCGTGATCAGCAGCGAGACCAACCCCCGCCGCTTGCTCGCCTCGCTGATTTCAGTTGCCGCCAGCATGAATCTTGCTCGTCAGTCAGAATAAGTGCAACGTTGCCAGAGCAGGCGGCCCTCTTGCGCCGCGACCTGCCCAGTAGATAAATATATAATACCAACTTTCATGTTATAATTTCGAACCGGCGCTCAACCCTGCGAACCCCTCGCGGAAGCGAGGCCGGACTCCTGGCATAACGCATGACACTCCTGGAAGGAACATAGCCCACATGATTGACCGGCATACGATCCCGGTGTTCGACGGACACAACGATGTGCTGCTCCAGCTCTATCGCGCGGGCCGCGAGAAAGAGAGCAGCTTTTTCAAGCGCAACCGCACCGGCCACATTGACATGCCACGCGCTATCGAGGGCGGATTCGGGGGCGGCTTCTTCGCCGTGTTCGTGCCCAACGACCCGAACAACCCCCTGGCGACCATGCCGGACGGCTTACCTCCCGCCCTCGACCTGGCTTACTCTCAGCAGTTCGCGATAAACACCTCGGCGGTGCTCTTCCGGCTGGAAGCGGCCTCTAAGGGACGGTTCAAGGTGGTGCGCACGGTAGACGAGCTATCCGCGAACCTGGCGTCAGACGTCGTGTCGGCCATATTGCACTTCGAGGGCGCGGAGCCTATCGACCCCAGCCTGGACGCGCTGGAGGTCTTCTACCAGGCGGGCCTGCGCTCGTTGGGCCTGGTCTGGAGCCGCCCCAACGAGTTTGCACACGGCGTGCCTTTCAATTTCCCCTGCACGCCTGACACCGGGCCTGGGTTGACGGACGCCGGCAAGGAGCTTGTGCGCGCCTGTAACAGGTTGGGTATCCTGGTGGACCTCTCGCACCTCAACGAGAAGGGATTCTGGGACGTTGCCCGCATCTCCGACGCCCCCCTCGTAGCTACCCACTCGAACGTCTACAACCTCTGCAACTTCACCCGCAACCTCACCGACAAGCAACTCGACGCTATTGCTGAGTCGGACGGCATGGTGGGGGTGAACTTCGGCGTCTACTTCTTGCGAGAAGACGGCGGGCGCGACGTAGATACTCCCCTGGAGACAATCGTTCGCCACGTAGACTACCTGGTGGAGCGACTGGGCATCGATCGCGTGGGCTTCGGCTCCGACTTCGACGGCGCGAGCGTGCCTGAGGAGATAGCTGACGTGGCGGGCCTGCCTCGGTTGCTGGACGCCCTGCGGAAAAGCGGCTACGACGAGCCCTCTCTGCGCAAGCTGGCGCACGAGAACTGGGTGCGCGTGCTGCGGAAGACCTGGCAAGGGTAGCGCCCGTTTGCGATTTAACCCATAAGTTGGCCGCGGCGGCCACTTTATGCTTCCCAAAGTGTGCGGCCAACTTATGCTTCCCCATTGTCGGTGAGGTCACACGCACCGGGTGCCACATGGCTGCTCGCTTTTCTCGACCTCCGCTGTGTTACTGTTTGTAGCCTAACCTGTGGAGCATCTCGCGCCACTCTGCCTGGGCTACGGGGTCGCACATTCGCCCTGCTTTTTGCATGTGCTGTGCTACTCGCACCGAGGAGGGGTACTCACCCTCGGCCTTTAATGCACGCATGACCTCTCGAACTTGCTCCCGCAGTGCCTCGTCTCGCTCCATGCTTCGCCTGCGGGCCTCAAGGAGCGCGCGAGCGGCTACCTCTCTACATAGAGCGTAGTGGTGCCTGTACAGTGTGGCCGGGTGGCAGCCAAGCTCCCTGGCGAGCCGGTGTACCGGCGGTGCTGGCTCCTCTCCCAACGCGCCCGCCAGCCTCCTCCCCGCCCTCTCAAGGAACTCGGCACTATATGGTTTGTACACTCGTCGCGTGCCTTTGCCCCTGGGTGTCCGGCTTCCTTGTGTCACTTGCCCAACTTGCTCGTCCTGGTCACTTTGATCGCTGCCGGGCGAGCCGTCTTTCTGGCGAGCGGTGGGACCGCCGCCCTCGGCCATGCCTCCCTCGGCACTGTGGTTCGCGTGGTTATCCCCGCTATGAGTGGCAAAGCCTTCGCACGCATTTTCGCCTTCGACGGGTCGCGCCCGCAGATGCCTGCCCCCTACCTCTAACTGCTCCCTTATCGCCTCACCCTTCGTGAGTAAGTCCAGCAGCGATACCTGCGCACAGTAAGCTATGCGCAGTAGAGTGTCGAGGCGAGGCAGACCGCCACGCACCAGGGGGTACTGTAGCACTGAGTGTGGCAGCCCTCCCTCGCGCTCGAAGGCTTCCATACTGCCACTCGTGAAATGGCTGACACATGCTGCTATGGCCGCCCTCAGCGGTGGAAAGGTGGGTGGCTCACTTAGCTCGATAGCCTTCACCAATAACTCCCCTACGTTACCCGCCACCCACCTCTGCCACGCCAGACCGCCGGGTATGTCCG
>JAXDKH010000015.1:0-6825 GCA_034667185.1 Chloroflexia bacterium
CTTCGCTACGCTCAGGATGACAGGGTAGGCCCAGGATGACAGAGGGGAGTACGGCTTAATAATGGAAGCGACGGGGCAAACCCACCAGGGCATGATGCATCACACCCGTACTATTGCGATGAAGGTCCAACCCGTCACCTGGGTTATAATGGCGTTATGGAAGTAGATGCGGTAAGGGTGGCTTGCCCGGCTTGTGGGTCGCGGCTGACGATCATGCCACGGGTGGACTACCTGGCGTGCAAACACTGCGGCAGCGAATACCTGGTGCAGCGGCGCGGCAACACCGTGGGCCTGGAGCCGTTCTCGCCGGAGCAGTACGACATCAGCCGCCGCATAGCTGACGTCGAGAAGAAGCAGGGGGAGGGGTGCAGCAACGTCTTCTTGTGGATCTTCCTGGTCATGGCAATCGCCTTCTGCGGCGCGGGCTACCTGGGACGCACCTTCTTCGCCAACAATAACGTGCTGCTCATTGGCGGGTGGCTGGTCTCGCTGCTGGCGTTGGGTGCGGCGGCGGTAGTGCTGTTACGCGTGCTCAACGCCCAGCGGGCCGACCGCCTGAAGCTGGAAGAACGGCAACGAGAGCTTTATGCCCAGCGGGGCGAGGAAGAACCTACCTAGGCTATGTTTGCCAGGCTGCTACTTTTCGCGTTTGTCCTTTTCGTGCCAGTCCTGGCGGGTTGCGGCGCTCCTGAGCCTGTACCATCTCCTGTACCTACATTAAATCCTTCGCCCACTCCTGGCCCCCAACCTCCAGCCGACTTCGGCTTCATATTCGACGATGTTGTTTGCTATCTCATTAGAGTGGATGCTTTTCAGGGCGAATACTCGGTTGCCGATACGTATGGCGCACTAAGCGCGGGCACCCCTACAGTAGCAATAACTCATACTCTAAAGCTCCCTGCTTCCGAGATGGCCGCCATTTACCACAAGATGGTAGAGATCGACTTCTTCAGCTACCCGGATAAGTTCGAGATCCTGCTACCGCCCGGCGCAATAAGAGGCATCGTCGAACCCCATTCCGAGTATCACTTCAAGGTGAGGAGCGACGGTCACACGAAAGAATTACGCTGGAAAGACGACATTTACGAGCCGACAACACCGGAAGCTGATAACCTGAGAGCTTTGATCAAGCAAATTCGTGAGACGGTAGAATCCCACCTGGAAGTGAAAGACGTCACTCTACCTCTAGGTTGCGCGTAGGCGGCCCATTGGCCCTTCCGCCTCTTATCTGTCACCGACCGTCAACACTCCCCATAGTAGGCGGTCCAGCATATTGTATGCAGGGTTGAGAATGTAGGTTGCAGAGTAGGCCAGCCACATCCCGGCGCATAGATAGAACCATGTTCGTTGTCTGCTCCACGCCAGTACGTAGATAGAGGTCAATACAACGGGCGTAGCAATGCGGGCAGAACTGTAGATCTCCCAAAAGGCAGCGGGAGGCAATAGAATCACGAAGAAGTATGCATTGGCTAGGAGCATCCAGATCCCAGGTTGCGTAACGAGTTTTCTCTGGCGCCATACCATTACTATGGCGGCCCCTACCGCTATCAGGGAAGGCAAGAGCACCGCCTGAATTGTGTCCAGTGTGCTGCGATTGAACGTGTAGAGCCAGCCAAGGCTTTCAAAAGGGACCGCCATGAGGCCGGGACCGCGGGTGAAGCCGAAAGTCCCCAACCACCTCCATATAATTACCTGCCACACCACAAAGGGTCCAAATGCCAGCACGACCAGCAATCCGGTGGTTCGAAGCCGCTCCCCCGCAGGTAGACCTCTTCGTAGAAACAGCCAGAGCGCGTAGATGGCAGGGAAAACAAGGGTGGTTTCCCGTGCCAACCCCGCCAGTCCAAACAGGACGGCGGCTACCCATCTGAAGCGCGGGTATCTATCGAATACATAGATCGCCGCGGCCAACAGGGCAAACGCCAACGGTTCGTTCAAGTCGCGTGTGAACGCGATTACCTGCCCCACGTAAAAGGCATATATCAGGGCCAGCCAGGGTGGTAATTGCCTCCATTTGCACCAGGACGCAACGGCCCAGGTCCCCAGTGTGATAGCCGCGAGATTTACTAATATCATGGCCCAGGCAACCCACTGCGGATTGCCTAAAGCTACGATGCGCGCCGACATGGGGTACAAGATACGCGTGTAGCGGTAGCTGTCGTTGTCAACGTAGTAGCGTGCGTTGGCAGGGTCGAGCGCGATAAAGTAGGCAAACTGCCCATCGTACCCATCCACGGCCTCCAGGTAGGGGTAGCCTGGATCGATCGTGATTGTGCGGCTGATGTTGCTGCGCTCGATGTACTTTCTGCCGATGAGCGCGAGGTCTCGTGGGTCGCCCGACCCGTACAGGAACGCCGCCAAAATAAAAAGGTAGCCGAGCAACGCAGCCACGGCTACCGCTTTGGGAGAGTGTTTGAGACCCGTGCGACCCGCAGACAAGGGACGCCCGGCTATAGGTGATGGGTGCTGAGTCTGCTGAGTGTCCACCGTAGCAGTACTCACGTCATCCACCGTCCACCGTTCAGCCTGTGCAGGTTTAGGACCCACTGCTTCGCTCTACTTCAGCGCGTTCGCCAGGTCGCGTATCAGGTCCTCCGAGTTTTCGATGCCGACGCTAAGGCGCACCAGGTTGTCGGGCACGCGCAAGGGCGACGCGGCGACGCTGGCGTGGGTCATGATGCCGGGGTGCTCGATCAGCGACTCGACCCCGCCTAGGCTCTCGGCTAGCTGGAAGAGGCGGGTGCTCTCCGAGATCCGGCGGGCCTCCTCCTCTCCACCTTTCGCGAGGAAAGAGATCATGCCGCCGAAGCAGCGCATCTGGCTGCCCGCCAGGTCGTGCTGGGGGTGCGAGGCGAGGCCGGGATAGAGCACTCGCTCCACGCTCGACTGGTCCTCAAGGTAACGGGCGATTTTCATAGCGTTCGACTCATGTGCCCGCATCCTGACGCCCAATGTCTTGATGCCGCGCAATACCAGGAAGCAGTCCATCGGCCCCGGTATCGCGCCGACGGCGTTCTGGAGGAACCTCAGCCTCTCGTTTACATCGTCGTCCGAAGTGACCACCAACCCACCTACCGCGTCACTGTGCCCGCCCAGGTACTTGGTACTGCTGTGCACCACAATGTCAGCGCCCATCGTGAGAGGTTGCTGGCCGTAGGGCGAGGCGAAGGTGTTGTCCACTATCGTCTTCGCGCCTCTCTCCTTTGCTATGGCCGACACCGCTGTGAGGTCGATGAGCTTCATCAGCGGGTTGGAGGGGGTCTCGATCCAGACGGCCTTCGTGTTGTCGCGCATGTGCCGGCGCACCGACTCCGGCTCGGTCATGTCGATGTAGCTGAACTGGAGGCCGTAGGCCTGCAGGATTTTGTCGAACAGGCGGTAAGTGCCCCCATATACATCGTTGGACACCAGCACGTGGTCGCCGGGTGAGAAGAGGTACATGATGGTCGTCTCGGCTCCCATGCCCGAGGCGAACGCCAGCCCGTGCTTGCCGTCTTCCAGCGAGGCGATACACTTCTCCAGGGCAGTGCGCGTGGGGTTGCCGGTGCGCGAGTACTCGTAGCCCTTGTGCTCGCCCACGCCCTCTTGCACGTACGTGGAAGTCTGATAGATGGGCACGATTACCGCGCCCGTCGTGGGGTCCGGGTCCTGCCCGGCGTGAATCGCCCGTGTCTCAAAGCCGTACCGCGGCTCGTTAGCGTCGGGACGCGTGCCATCCTGCTCTGCCATTAGCTTCTCCTCCAGTCTCCTCGTTGAGCGTTGCCCCATTGTAGGCAGCAGAGCAGAGGGGTGTCAAGGGGACGATGGACGATGGACGATGGACGATAGTAGAAGACGGTACCGCCAAGACGCAAAGAACGCCATGACGCGCAAAGATGGGGAGTGGTTAGCTATCAGCGTAATCACTCCCCATCGTCCATCGTCCATCGTCCATCGTCCGACTTACAGGTATCGTTCCTCGCTTGAACCTGCCGTGCCTGGCTTGCGTGCTTCGTCGTTCGATGCCGGTCGGCTGCTCGCGCTTTCGGCGATTATCTGCCGGACCTCGTTCTGGCACCGCTCGAGGGCTGCCCTTATTTTGCGCACCGTCTCCGCGTCCTGTGAGAACGCTCCGCTCCGGAAGCCTACAGCGATTGTCCTGAGCAGGTCCTTCAGCGCGTCAGCCGCGAAGCGCAGCTCGTGCATGTTTGCGTCGCCCGGCGTGCGGTCCTGGAATCGCGACCAGAATCCCTCCACGTGGCTGCTTTGCTTGTCGAGTTCCGCGTGTCCGGCATCGGTCAACTGGTACACACGCTTGTCGCCGTCTTGCTCGGCGCGAATGAGGCCGAGGTCCTCTAGGTATTGCAGGGTAGGGTAGAGCGTGCCGGGGCTGGGCGAGTAGCGGCCCTGCGTCCTCTCCTCAAGGTGCTTGATTATCTCGTAGCCGTGCTTGGGGTTGTCCTTGAGCACGCTGAGTATCACGTGGCGCAACAGGCCGCGCTCCAGCCGCTCACGCCCGCCACCGAAGCCATGACCGCCAAAGCCTCCGAACGGAAAGCCTCCGCGCCCAAAGAACTCCTCCCAGCCTCGTCCCTGTCCGGGCCCGCCTCGCCTGCCTCGCATATGGTGCCCGTGGTGGCCGTTGCCTTGCCAGCCGCCGCGATGGTGGCCTTTCAGCAAGCCATGTATATGTTCGTGTATGTCATCTCTCATTTTCTTCTCCTTGAATTGTATCTTTGATGTTGAAAGATATATCTTTAGTGTTACTTTAGCACAAGATATCGGCCTTGTCAATACCCAATTTGACGAATTAGCGATATATCTTTCGGGGCCAAGATTCGTCCTCTTTGTGAGCATTCAGTGCTTTATAATCAAAGGGCGTATCAACTGATACCTGCAGAACAAACATGGCTTGTGTAAGCTTATACAATGGTAGGATAGGGGTGGCACCCTATTATTCGGAGTGTCGCCGGGCGGCATGTTCATACAGCAGGCTTATATGGAGGTAAATACAAATGGCAAGCAAGGCAATATTAGACCTGGCACAGAAGCGAGATGCACACTTAGACGAGCGGCTGCGCACGGAGATCATCATCTGGCTGGCTACGGTACGGCCCGACGGGCGGCCCCACCTGGTGCCCGTCTGGTTCCTCTGGGACAGCTCGGAGTCGGTCATATACATATTCAGCAAGCCCGACCAGAAGATACGCAACCTCAAAGAAAACCCCAACGTGGTGCTCGCCCTCAACTCCCCGACCGGTAACGACGTGGTCACCCTCGAAGGCACCGCCACCCTGCTGGAACGCCACGTCATCAGCACCGCCCACCCCGACTACGAAGCCAAGTACAAGTCCTTGCTCGACTCGTACAACTGGACCGGCGAGTCGATGTCCCGCTCGTACAGCGAGCCAATCAGAATTGAAATCACCAAAGTAAGAGCGTGAGGAGGAATTTGGGAATTGGGATTTCGGAATTCGGATTTGCTCCGATACCTTCTAAATCCGAAATTCGAAATTCCAATTCCCAAATGGAGGAAACATGCACTACGATGCTATCGTGATCGGGGCCGGGCAGTCGGGGATGCCGCTTAGCAGGGCAATGTCGAAGGCGGGGTGGAAGACGGCGATGGTGGAGAGGGCGCACGTGGGCGGCACCTGTATCAATACGGGCTGCACGCCGACCAAGACTATGGTAGCCAGCGCGAGGGTGGCATACCTTGCGGCCAGGGCGTCTGATTACGGTGTGCGCGTTTCCCCTCCGAGTGTCGACATGAACAAGGTGCGCCAGCGTAAGCGCGACGTCGTGGAGAGCTTCAGGGGCAGCAACGAGCGTGGGCTTGCGGCTGCGGGAGTAGAGCTTATCAGGGGCGAGGGACGATTTACCGGGCCGAAGTCAGTTGAGGTGCGCCTGAACGGCAGCGGCGAGCTACTCCAGCTTGAAGCCGAGCACATCTTCATCAATACCGGCACCCGCAATGCCGTGCCCCATTTAGAAGGGCTTGATATCGTGCCTTACCTGGATTCGACCAGCATCATGGAGCTTGATACGCTGCCGGAGCACCTGCTGGTGCTGGGCGGAGGCTACATAGGGGTGGAGTTCGCCCAGATGTTCCGCCGTTTTGGCAGCCGGGTCACCATCATCGCGCGGGGCAAAAGCCTGCTGTCGAAGGAAGACCTGGATATTGCGGAGGCTGTGACCGGCGTCCTGCGAGAAGACGGTATTGAAGTGCTATTCGAGGCCGAGTCGTTGCGGGTGGCGCATGGCGACGATAATGCCATCTTCTTCACTGTGCGCACGCCCGGCGGAGAGCACATAATCGAGGGCTCTCACCTGCTCGTAGCCACGGGCCGCACGCCCAACAGCGACAGCCTCAACCTGGGGGCGGTAGGTGTCGGGACCGACGAACGCGGCTTCATCAAGGTAAACGGCAAGCTGGAGACCAATGTGCCCGGTGTGTACGCCATAGGGGAGGCCAACGGTGAGCCCGCCTTCACCCACATCTCCTACGACGACTTCCGCGTCATCTGCGCCAATCTCCTCTACGGGCAAGACGTTACCACCAGGGACCGTATCTTACCCTACGTAGTGTTTATCGACCCACAGCTTGGGCGTGTCGGCTTGAGCGAGGAAGACGCCCGCAAGCAGGGCCGCGACATCAAGGTCGCTAAGATGCCGATGACCTGGGTGGCCCGCGCTACCGAGACAGGAGAGACGCGCGGCCTGATGAAAGCGGTGGTGGACGCGCAGACCGGGCAGATACTCGGTTGCGCGGTGCTTGGGCTGGAAGGCGGCGAGGACATGGCCCAGGTGCAGATCGCCATGATGGGCAAGCTCCCCTACCACGTC
>JAXDKH010000016.1:0-21854 GCA_034667185.1 Chloroflexia bacterium
GTTCGCGAGCCAGCCAAGGGCTCGTTGTGCCTTTGCCTCCAGTGCGGTGTGCCGGAGGTCATCTGCTTGTGCCAGCGTAGCTTCCAGCCAACGCCTGCCCTCGGTGAAATAATTCTGGTAGGACCAGAACCAGCCAAGCGCGCCTGCCATACGCAGCCCGATTTCCGGGTTGTGCTTGCTCCACCCCAGGGTGGCCCGCAGGTTGTCGTGTTCGTTCTCCAGCATGCGCAGGTAGGACTCGCGCTCTGCGCTCATAAGCCCCGGCTCTATCGCTTCAACGAATTCCAGGTAGTAACAGGCATGGCGAAGGCGGCCCACCTCCCCTTCACCGGCTTCATTAAGCATCTCCTCGCTGAATTCCTGAATTGTGCCAAGCATCCGGAAGCGCGGTTCTTCGCCCGGATAGTCCACCCGCTCCAGCAGGCTTACGTTCAACAGCGATGTGACTCCATCGAGGGCATCAAGCCATTCATCCCGCTTTCTAGGGTCCGCGAGCGTGTCCACTTCCCGGATCAAGCCTTCACTCCTGTCATCCGGGTCTGCCCTACCCCAACCGAGACACACTGTCTCTATAGCCTCAAGCGTCGCTCCGTCTGCAAACACGGACAGTCTTCTGAAAAGCGAAGCATCCTTCGCATCGAGAAGCCCATAGCTCCAGGCAATTGCCTCCCTCAGAGTTTGCTGCCTGGAGGGCACGTCCCGTCCCCCCGCAGCCAGGAGCGTCAATCGGTTGCTGAGCCTGGAGAGGATAGCATGCGGGGCCAATACGCGACACCGGGCCGCCGCCAGTTCTATAGCCAGCGGGAGTGCATCAAGCCTGCGGCATATCTCGGCTACAACCGGTGCGCTCTCGTCAGTCAGCTTGAACAAGGGATCGGCAGCCACTGCCCGCTGGGTGAATAACTCAACCGCTTCATAATTTGTGGAGTTTACAGTGCTAATGTCCGCCAGGGGCCCCGGCACGGATAGCGGAGGCACCCGGAACTCACGCTCGCCATACAGGCGCAACAAGGCACGGCTGGTGACCAGCACCTTAACCTTTGGACAAAGTGCAAGCAACTCACCGAAGGCCGGCACCGCATTCAATACGTGCTCGAAGTTATCCAGGATAAGGAGTGCTTGTTTGTACTCCAGGTAACCCTTCAGGGCACCCGATACACTTTCACCTACAACCTCCTCGATCCCCAGAGCGCGGGCGATAGCAGGTAATACTTCACCAGGGTGAGAAACAGGGGCAAGAGGTACAAAGTAGATGCCATCCCGAAAGCTACTCGGCAGTAAGGACGCAACCTGTATGCCAAGACGCGTCTTACCGATGCCCGGAGGCCCTGTGAGAGTTACAAGCCCCGTGTCAGTCAGCATCAACAGGTGGATAATTCTCTCTACCTCGGCAACGCGTCCTACGAAGCTGTTACGGGGCATAGGCACGCTGATGGGGTACCTGCCTGCCCTACCCGATGCGACGCCCTCTTCCGAAATAAGCCCGTTCGCGTTACCGGCTTCAGCCTCAACTTGCATGCGGCCTGGCTGGTGTGAGCCATTTAATTCACCGGCACCAGCGCCCTCGCGTGCCAACGAGATGATATCGGGTAATTCGGCGTCAGACACCCCAAGCGTTGCGGCCAGGGCTTCGGCCATTTGACGCGACGGACGGCGCGTGCCCACTTCGATCTTACGGATCGTTTCCAGCGCGCAGCCTGCCCGGTCGGCCAGTTGCTCCTGGGTGAGGTCTTTGACTCTCCGGCGCTGCCTGAGCCACTGCCCAAACGATTCATAATCGCTCATGTGCGCTCCGCCCCATCACATACACGTCTATGACCCATGTCTCTAAAAGAAGCATGACAATATCACACCACGTAAAGGCCAAGCCACATAAGGGCTCTGTACCTGTTTTTGTGGTTGTTCTTGTGATACCCATTATAGACCATAGTTGGGCAGAATGAAACAGGGCATTTAGCTATTAGTTATCAGCTATCAGCCATTACGGAAAGAGCACGTTCGTGAACTATGCAAGTAACTCTGGCACCCTTACCAGAGCAACTACCCGCCCGGTAGCGCAACAACCCACCGGGCCCGAACAGCCGCCAAGGAGAGAGATATGAGTGGCCGTATTACGAACCCACCACAAGGCGAGGCATCTGATGGCCTGCGCGAGACCAACCATTTGCGCATGAGAGGAGAGCTTTGGCGGGGCAGCCCGGAGCAGCACTCGGTTGACCCAAACTTGCACGATATCCTTGAGGTTGCGCCGGCCGAAGTAGATCTTTCCGATAAGACGAGCTATTACTGGTCGGGGGGTAAGCCGGTGCCTCTGGTTAGAGACCCCGAGTTGATCGCCGTGCGACTTCAACCCAGCAAGGGAACACTTTCCAGTACGGCCCGTACTCTCCTCCGTGAGACCGCCGAACCTGTGATGTTCATAGCCGAATACGGCCTACATATATCGCGAATACCCGCAAGCCGCGCGGCCAGGCGAGAAGCTATGGGGTACGCACCACCAAACCTCATCGCAACTGTGGCTGAACAAGGTATAGATGAGACGGTCTCCATGCTCGACCGCGAGCAGGCTGTAGATTTCGCTACTCCGGTGTACCGGCATGCGGCTGCCAGTCCCGATGTTGTCATACCCACCAGGTATATGCTGGTCCAATTCAAGCCTGAAGCAACACTTGAAGAGATAGAGGCCATCAATGCCGAGCACTCAGTGGAGATAGTCGAGGTCCTCGATTACGTGGCGAACGGCTATCGGTTGGCTGCGCCCGCCGGTTCTGGACAAAACGGAGCCATTGCCCTGGCTAATGCTTACTACGAATCCGGCCTTACGTTGTTTGCCCATCCCGATTTCATCCAGAAGCGCGAAATCAAGTCCCCGCCGGGGGCGCTGAATGGCTTTGCAATCCCGAGTGCAGCCACGGAAGAGACTACGGAACGCTCACAAGAGTCGTTCCTGGACGAGCAGTGGCACCTGAAGCTGAGTAGAGTAACGGACGCGTGGAAGACAACGATGGGCGAACCTGCAATCAAGGTAGCGATATTCGACGACGGCGTAGATATCGGTCACCCTGAATTCAACAGCGAGGGCAAAGTAACAGGGACCTTTGACTTCGCGCGGAACACTGACGACATCACGTTGGGCCCAAATGATAACCACGGTACCGCGTGCGCGGGGGTCGCTGTCGCCTCGGGCAAGAAGGCATCTGGCGGAGCACCCAGGTGCAGCCTGATAGTGGCTCGTACGCCGCACTTCCTCGGATCGGCAGATGAGGCGAAAATGTTCATGTGGGCCGCCGATAACGACGCGGATATTATTAGTTGCAGTTGGGGGCCACCTGATGAGGTGGGTACGAGGGTTCCTCTGCCTGACAACGTGCGCGCCGCGATCAACGAGTGCGTTCGTCCTGGGGGCCGCGGGCGCAACGGTAAAGGCATAGCTATCTTCTGGGCAGCGGGCAACGGGCGCGAGCCGGTATCGATCGATGGCTACGCTGCCAATCCTGACGTGATCGCAGTGGCGGCCTCCACGTCGAATGAGACCCACGCATGGTATAGCGACTTCGGCGATGAGATCAGCATCTGCGCCCCCTCCAGCGGCGATGCGGCGGCTGGGGAAATGGGGATACTCTGCACAGACAGGCTCGGCGTCGCCGGGTACAACAGCGGGAGTGGGGCCCTCGGTGACCAGATGGGTGATTATACAAACGACTTCGGTGGTACATCGGCTGCGGCACCCCTGGCAGCCGGCATTGCGGCGTTGGTGTTGTCTGTCAACCCTAATCTAACCGCCAAAGAGATCAAGAATCTGCTACAGCGTACTGCGGATAAGATTGGCAAGCCCAGCGATTACGTGAACGGATTTAGCCGTTTCTACGGCTACGGGCGAGTAAACGCGGAGAGAGCAGTCCAGGAAGCTCTACAACTGCGCCAATTGGCACCAGTCGGCGATATAGCTGCCCCTACAAGTGAGGCAAAGTATTTCGAGATTGTCAACACAGCAGGCAGTACCGTACCAAGCAACAGGACCGGAGGAGGAAGCGACCTACCCTCTATAGTCGGACCCCTGGCACACAACCGGAGCGCCGAGCCACCCACTTTCACCGTTATGCCGGGAAGCCATCGTTTTTGGGGCGTGGAAGTGGAAGTAGCAACAGGTCCGGGATTGCTCAATACTGGGCGGGAGTTGGTAACCCACAACACAGATACCTTCTACGCCTCATATTTTGGAGGCCTCAACAAGCCGGCAAACCCGACCACCTTTACATTACCAGACGAGATTTGGCTGCAATTCAGGGCCGCACCGAGACTCTATTATCGTCTGGTAACCTTCCCCACAGAAGACCTCAATTGGTCTCAGTGCATCGCGTCTATAGCTACCGACGATGCAAAGCAGGTCGAGTCCGTAGAGTTACGCAGCCCAGTCCGGCCAGGCTAGCCGCGCTAGATATCTTCTCAGCCTCAGCGCGGCAATTGGGAGACCTCCCCGGCTCAGGGGAGGGGGTGCCAGCGCAGCGACAGGGCCATAGCGCCTGCTACCAGGATGGCACCGAGGGCCGCGAACAGGACGCTGATTTCCATCACCTCGTGCCTGGTGATCAAAGACGTGGGTAGCTCCTGGAACACTTTCAGCAGCTCGTCAGCGCTGGAAGCTGCGTAATACTTACCGTCGGTCATATCGGCAATCTGCTTCAGCGTATCCTCGTCGATGCCCCTGCGGAAGCCACCGCCTCCTCCACGCCCACCGCCGAAGGAACCCCCGCCGCCTCCGAAGCCGGGCCCGAAGCCAGGTGAGCCTGCCTCGGTGCCGAACCCGATGGTGTAGACCCGCACTCCTCGGTCGGCGGCTTGCTGCGCGGCGTCAAGAGGGGGCATTCCGGTGGTAGCAACGCCGTCGGTGAGCAGCACGATGATGTGGGGCGCGTATGCACCTTTGGGTACCGGCGTGGGCTGTGGGTCGGATGGCTCCCTGGCGCTGCGCGCCACGTTGGGATCTATCTCAGCTATGGCGTCGATAGATTCCAGGATGCCGCTGCCGATGGCCGTGCCTCTCGCCGTGGTCAGGCTCTCGACCGCGATTTGCAGCGCCTCCTGGTCCGAGGTGGGCGGCTGGATCAACTCGGCGTAACCGGCAAACGCTACGAGGCCAATCCGCGTGCTGGATTTTTGCTGCTGGATGAACGACAGGGCTGCGGCCTCGGCAGCCTCCAGGCGGCTGGGCTGGATGTCGTTCTGGCGCATGCTCCCGGAGGCATCTATCGCCAGGATGATCGTGGCCTGGCCCGTGGGCACGCTCACGATCTGGACCGGGCGTCCCAATGCGATGATGAGGCTGGTGAGCGCGAGCACAAAGAGGGCAAACGGCATGTGCCGCCGCACCTGCGAGTACCTGGGGACGGCTGCCCGCACCAGGGACAGGCTGGAATAGCGCAGCGCCACGCGTCGCCTGCGGATCATCCAGATATATGCCCCGATTATCAAGGGCAGTATGCCAAGCAGGAGCAGGAACCCAGGCCAAAGTAAGCTCATTTACTACCTTCCGTATCTATATCAATCCCCGGCGGCATCAGGGCAAGCGTCCGAGCCACAGGAGCGACAACGTACTGCCGACCATCAAGAGGAGGATGCCGGCCCCCGCGAAAAGCGAGGTCACTTCCATCTCCTGGGGTTTGATCGCCAGTTGCGGGTTGAGGTTGTCGTAGATCGCATGCAGGTCTTCTTCGCTCTGCGCGTTGTAATAGGTGCCGCCCGTAAGCACCGATATCTGCTTCAGCGTATCCTCGTCCAGCCGCGAGCGCACCGTAAAGCCGTCTATGTGGAGCGTCGCCCCGGCGGTACTGCCGACCCCAACCGTGTAGATGCGGACGCCACGGTCAGCGGCGACCTGCGCGGCCTCCAGGGGGTTAGGCTCCTGGTTGTTCTCGCCATCTGTAATCAAGACAATCACCGCCGAGGTATATGTTCCCTTTGGCACCGGGGTCGCGGTGGGTGCCGCCGTCTGCGTACGGGGTACGGAAAGGCTGAGGGGCTTGTTGTTGCCCCTTGTCGCCGCGATCACGTTCAGCGATGACTCGATGCCCCGCGCCAGCGATGTGCCACGCTGCACGGTGAGACGCTGGATGGCCGCGAGCACGGCGTCCTTGTCGTTGGTGGGAGGCTGCGTGGTGAAGCCGCCTTCGCTGAATGTGACAACTCCCACCTGCACTCCTATGGGCTGGTCGTCCACGAACTTGCGGGCAGCGGCCTTGGCGGCTTCCAGGCGGGTCGGCTTCAGGTCATCGGCTACCATGCTGCCGGACACATCGAACGCCAGCACGACGTCGCCCTCCAGCCGAGGCAGGCCTACCGTCGTCTGAGGCCGAGCCATACCCACTATCAGGACGACCAGAGCAACCAGGAAGACCGCGGGAGGAACATGGCGACGCACGCCCACCCTGCGCCCCGTAGATCCCTGCACGATGTTGGGATTGCCGTAGATCGAGATCAAACGCCGCCTGCGCTGCTGCATGGCTATGTACACGGCGACGAACGCCGGTACCAGCATCAACCAGAAAAGCATTATCGGCCACTCAAATGTCATGGGCGCGTCCGTTTCTCACTAACCAAAAGCCTCGTGCAACCGGGGTCCCACCCTACTGCACAAATTGCCATATTATCTCTTGCGCTGCTGCCTCATGTTCGCGAACCGCACCAGCGCGAGCACCAGGTCCTCTTCCGTGGAGAGCGACATAGCGTCTACCCCGGCGTGCTGGAAAGCGGTTCTCAAGGCGGCTTCCCTCTGCCGGGCCGCCTCCTTGAAACGCTTGCGGAAGTTGCGGTCGTGCGTGTCCACGTAGAGGTGCTCGCCCGTCTCGGCGTCTTCCATGATGACGGGGCCGATGTCCGGTAGCTCCACCTCGCGCGGGTCCCACAGGCGGATGGCGACCACCTCGTGCCGCTGGTTGAGCAAGCTCAAGGTGCGCTCCCAGCCCGGCGCACTGATGAAATCGGAGATGATGAAGACGAGGGAGCGCCGCCTGATGCCGTGCAGTGCCGCGTCGAGCAACGGCCCCAGGTTGGTGAACGACGACTTGGGTAGCTGCGGCTGCTTGAGCAGGTCGTTGATCAGGCGCAGCACCTGCAACTGCCCCCCACGCGCCGGTATCGTGCGCTCCACGCGGCTGCCGTAGAACATAGCCCCAACGCGGTTGCCGTGCCTGGTGAGCAGCCGCGCCAGCGTGGCGACAAGGTCCACCAGCGCCGAACGCTTCAGGCTCTGCAGGCTGCCGAAGTCCATTGACGGGCTCAGGTCGAGCAGGAACCAGGCGGTGACCTCGCGGTCCTCCGTGTACTGGCGGACGTAGGGCGTATCCATGCGCGCGGTGACGTTCCAGTCGATGTAGCGCACGTCGTCTTCGGGCTGGTACTCCCGCAGGTCGGCGAAGTCTACGCCGGAGCCGTAAAAGAGCGTGCGGTAGTCGCCCTGCAACAGGCCGTCCAACCGCCGGATGACCTTCCAGTCGAGGCGTTGCAGGATGCGCTCAGGCGCTTGCGCGGCTGTTGGTGTTGGCGTTGGTGTACTCATGTAGCGGCACCGCCGGGACCGGGATGCGGTTCAGTATCTGGTTCAACAGGTCGTCAGAGGTTACGTTGTCGGATAGAGCCTCGTAGGACAGCACCAGTCGGTGCCTCAGCACGTCGAGTGACATGTCAATCACGTCCTGTGGCAACGCGTAAGCACGTCCACGCACGAAAGCGAGCGCCTTGGCCGCCCGTATCACGTTGATGGAAGCGCGGGGGCTGGCTCCGTACATGATGTAAGCTTGCAGTTCTCGCAATCCCACATCCTTAGGAGAGCGTGTTGCGCCCGTTACCATGACGGCATACTGGATCAGGGCCGGGTCCACATACACCTTGTCGACCGCCTGCTGCAACTCCAACAAGTGCGCGGTGCTCAGCACCTTTTGCACCGCCTGGAGCACGCCCGTCATGCGCTCCACGATCACGAACTCTTCGGTGGCGCTGGGGTAATCGACCAGCACCTTGAACATGAAGCGGTCTACCTGGGCCTCCGGCAGCGGGTATGTGCCCTCCGTCTCTATGGGGTTCTGGGTGGCGAGCACAAGGAAGGGGTTGGGCACCTGGAAGGTCTCAAGCCCAATCGTCACCTGCCGCTCTTGCATCACTTCCAGCAGCGCGCTTTGCACCTTGGCGGGTGCGCGGTTGATTTCGTCCGCCAGCAGGAGATTGGTGAAGACCGGGCCCAGCGAGGTGTTGAACTCGCCCGTTTTCTGGTTGTAGATGCGCGTGCCAATCAGGTCGGCGGGCACGAGGTCCGGGGTGAACTGGATGCGCTTGAACTCCCCGCCAATAGCCTCCGCCAGCGTCTTGATCGCCATCGTCTTGGCGAGGCCGGGCACACCTTCCACGAGCATGTGCCCCCGCGCCAGCAACGCGACCACCATGCGCTCCAACAGGTGGTCCTGCCCTACGATCACCTTCTTTACCTCGTAGAGCACGCGCTCCATCGGCAACCTGTCTTCCGGCCTCTTGTACTGGTCCATAGCCAATCTCCTCTAAAGTAGTCTGCATGCCCAACGGCACGACTTTCCGGGTTAATACGGCGGCGAGCCCGCGGCGGGAGCTGCTACATTGATAGGTACCGCGAAGCCCACGCCCACAAAGAAGTTCTGCTCGGTGGGGTTCACGAGACCCGTGACGATGCCAATCACCTCCCCATAGCGGTTGAGCAGCGGCCCGCCAGAGTTGCCGGGGTTGACGGCGGCGTCTATCTGGATCATGCCTTCCAGCCTGTACTCGCTCTCCACGGGTTTGAAGGAGCGATTGAAGCCGGAGATAACGCCCGCGCTCATGGAGCTATAGAGGCCGAACGGGTTGCCTACCACGAACGCCTCGTCACCCACGCTCACGGAGCCAGGACTGCCCAGCACGGCGGGGAATAGCTGCGCGGGAGGCTTGAGCGCCTGCAAGACGGCGATGTCATGCTCCGGCTGAGCGACCTTCACCTCTCCGGGCGACTCGGTGCCGTCCGCGAACGTCAGCATGATCTCGGTGGACTGGGTTACTACGTGTAGGCTCGTAAGTATATCCCCCTGGTCGCTGACGACCACGCCACTTCCCAGGGCCTGCTCGTCCTCCCCGGCGGCGTTCTTGCCCTTAGTCTGGATAAGCACGAGGGAGGGCTGTATTAGCTGGTACACGCCCTCGGAAAGGGCCGGGGGAGGTGTAGCAGACGCGAAGGCCTGGGCTATTGAGGCGTTCACCTGCTCGGTCGTCAGTGGCCGAGGTGCGGGGGCGATAAGCTGGTAAAGCAGAACGGCTACAAAGGCGGCAGCGACACCCGCGGCGAACAGCAAAATCCGCTGGATGGGCGTGCGGTAGCGCCGCACCTGTACGCGCCATCGTTCAAGGCGGGAAGGAGCAGGCGTTGGCTCATTTTCGGCTCTTTCGGCCAGCGGGGAAAAGCGAGTTGCATTCATAGCGAAATCCACCGAGTCCGCAGCCACAGACAACCTTGTTCCTGAGTTGGGATTATCTTATAGACCCTTTTTCTTGTGCTTGTAGGCATGTCTTTATCCAGTATGCGGGTAGCAGCTTAAAACAAGGGGTAGGAAAAATTAAGTTTCGGTTAATTTAGAAGCAGAATCAGCAAGGGAAAAGCCAAGCATTAACATGTACAAGCCTGGATACAGTCATGTTTTCACATGTTTGCCCAGGAGACTCCTCAGCAATCAGGCTACCTTATTGTAGTCGATGTGACGGTCTATGTCTGCAGCGGCCCATAACAGGTAATACGATGGCGTGGGAACAAAGGGAACGGGTTACCAAGGGGCTTCACCGTGCATACCTCTTCCTGCGGAGACTTACAAATCAGCGTACCGAGCCCTCAATATCGTGCTGATTGTGGAAAACCCCATTGACAAGCGGGGGTAATGAAACTACACTCACATTGTAGAACTTTTGTTCTAAGAACCAGAAGGACGAATAGCTAAAATGGCGTCGGGCTTTGCCTGGCACTACGTAAGGAGGCAAATACAAATGGAGGATACTTCCAAGACCGGCGTCAGGACGCTAGGCCAGGCAGCGAGCAGGCCCAGCCCGTTGAACCGCAGGCCCGTAGCGCGTCGCCTGGTGACTATCTTCAGAGGCCCCAGCAGCACGGGCAAGACTCACCTGGCGCTATCTATGTCGGAGGCGGGTATCGGCAGGGTCTGCGTGTTCGACACCGAGTACAAGACCCGCAACGTACCCGGCGTAAACGAGCGCTTCGACGCTATCGAGAGCGATCCCGACACGCTGCTCCAAGACATCCAGTGGGCCATCGACGAGAAGGGGCCTGACGGCAGTCCCGTGTACGGTGGGCTGGTGCTCGACTCGTGGAACGGCTATTTCGATACCCTCTACGGTCGCGCCATAGAGTTGGCGGAGCAACAACGCGGCGAAGGGGCCAAGCTGACGACCAGCGAGGTTGAGGTGTTGCAGACCAGGGCCAAGAAGGTGCTCGACCTGCTCACCCGGCAGAGCAGGCGGTGGGTCGCTATAACGGAGCACGCAACGCCGCAGGGCCAGGAGCTTGACGAAAACGAGGCGGGGCAGCTAATCATCATGACGATAGGCGGCACCGACTACTATTCCGATGTGACCTTCGATCTTTCGCTCGTGCTGGGTGGCGACTTCCGCGCTCAACACACGGCCACCGTGGTCAAGACCAACGTCAGCCACCTCTATCCACTGGGGCGCAAGTTGGTGAACCTCACTTACCAAACGCTCGTGAAAGAGGTGAACGCGCAGGAGCCTATCAAGCAGTTCGAGCCGAGCATGCTGCCTGCGCAGGAGCAACCTGAGGAGCCTGAAACACTAGCCATGACGTTGGACGACCTGCTCGGCATCGCGGAAGAGTACGGTATCGCCGAGGTGCACATGAGCAAAGCCGCCGCCCGCTACTGCAACGGCAAGCGCCTGGAGCAACTGAGCGTGAGCGAGATCGAGTTCCTGTACAACCGCCTGGTAGAGTCCCGCGGACCAGGCACGGCTGAAGAAGCTCCAGCCACTCGGAGCAACAGGAGCAGCCAGCGAAACCCTGCGGGCGGCGTGGATACCATTGAGCCCGAAGCAAGAAACGAGCACACAGAGGATGCCGGGTACAGCGGTCAGGATGAGAATGTAGTGCTCGTTGCGAGTTCGGGCAGGTCTAACGGGCGAGTGCGCGGGTAGCCTAAACTCAGCCACGGGGCCTCTATGCTCCCAAAGCGTCTGCCGCAGCCGGGGTGGCCTGCGGTTTGCGGCGCAGCCACGGCAGCCAGGCGATTACCAGCGCCACCGCCAGCGCTGAGGTCCACGCCCCGAACATAAAGGTGGCTGGCGCGCCCGCGACGCTCCAGAGCCAGCCGCCCACCAGGTTCGCGGGGAGGGCGGCAAAACCGGTCAACCCGTTGAACCAGCCCATAGCGGTGCCTCGGTACTCCTTCGGCACCATGTCGGCCACGAAAGCTTTTGCGACGCCTTCAGTGGCCGCTGCATAGATGCCATAGATTAAGAACAACACCCAGGCATTCCAGGCCTCGGTGGCGACGGCCCAGCCCAGGTAGACCAGGCCAAACGCCACGTAGCCGGTCATGAGCACGGGCAGGCGGCCCAGCTTGTCGCTCAATGCCCCCAGCGGAGTGGCAAGGACGGCATAAACGATATTGTACGCGAAATAGATGAGGGGCACAGCCAGGATAGAGCTTTCCAGGCCCGCCGTGCGCAAGAAGATGAAGGCATCGGACGAGTTGCCTATCGCGAAGATGGCTGAAATGGCAACGAACATCCAGAAGCGCATGCCCAGAGCGCGGGCCGGTACGCTCTTACGCTCGGCCTTTGGTACGGCAGGTGCCGGTGCTGGTGCCTGCGCAGCCTCAGTTTCACCGGCGGGCTTGCGGCGGTCACGCAGGAAGAGCAGGATGACCAGCACCGACAGGGCACCCGGTATCGCCGTCCACAGGAATACGGAATTGATGTCGCCCGCCGTGACCAGCAGTATGTAATAGGTCAGCAGAGGTCCCACCGCCGCGCCGAAAGTGTCCATGCTGCGGTGGAAGCCGAACGCCTTGCCCATGTACTGCCTGGGCGTCGAGTCGGCCATCATAGCGTCGCGAGGGGAGCCACGCACACCCTTGCCCACCCTATCGAAGAAGATCAGCAGCAAGGCGAGGGGCCAGCTACCAACGAACGCCAGCAGGGGCTTGACGCCGTTGGAGACGCCATAGCCAAAGAGGATAAGCGGCTTCCTGCGGTTGGGGCGGTCCGACATGCGCCCCGCGACGATCTTGAGCAGGCTGGCCGTGCTCTCCGCGACACCCTCGATGAGGCCCGCGACAGGCAGCGGCGTGCGCAGTACCAGCACCAGGAAGAGGATGCGTATCGGCACGATCATCTCGCTGCTTACGTCGGTGAAGAAGCTCACCGCGCCGAGCACCAGCACGTTGCGCGAAATCCCTGCCATGAGCCTGCCGCGCAAGCCCCGCTTCTCAGGAGCAGGCGCATCTTCAGTGGCTACTATGTCAGCAGGGGGTGGGGCGGCCTCGGCATGCACTTCGGAGGTTACCTCACTCTGGGCATCAGGCCGACCAGCAGATGTCGCCACGGGGCGAGTGGGGAGGGGTGGCAGGACTATCTCTTGCTCCTCCGGCTGCGGCGACTGCGCCTCCAACTTCGGCCTGTCAAGCGGCTCCTGTAGCTCGTCTTTGGCCTGCAGGGTGTCGCTCATCAGTCTATCTCCACCTGCTTCTGAGGGCCTTCAGGGAAGCTGAGTGCCGCCCACAGGAGGGACTCTATCTTGCCCTCGGGGGTGAACCGCTGGATTACCCGCTGCCTGCCGTCGGACACGTAGATGCGCCCCTGCTTGTCGGTAGCCAGCGCGACGGGCGATGCGAACTGACCCGGTTGGTAGCCTGCACCCCCGAAGCTGCTCACGATGGAGTTGCTCTTCAGGTCGATCTTCAGCACGCGGCTGCTTGCAAGGTCTGTCACCAGCACGTGCCCGTTCCCGGTGAGCGCAATGGCCCCGTATGCCTGGCGCTGGTGCTGGTCGGGTAGCGGCAACGTCACCGTCAGCACCTGCCCGCTCTCCACCTCGACGCGCTGCAGGTGCTCGGAACCAAGCATCAACAACTCGCCGGTGCCGGTAGCAACGTAGTCAATCGGGCGTTCCGGCAGGTTCACCGTACGTTGCAGGTGCCCCTCGAAATCCATGATGTACAGCTTGCCGATGAACGTGGTGAGATACAGGTGCTTGTCATCTGCTTCCAGGCAGTTTTGCTGAGGGTAGAAGCCCTGCGCGTAGCCTTCCGGCAGCGACCAGCGCCCGGTAATCATGCCATCATGGTCGAACCGCAACAGCTTGGGGCCCGTCAGGTCCTGCACATCTACGGTATACATGTTGTCGTGGGCGTCGAGCGCCATGCCGCACACATAGAAAGGTGTGGTGGTGCCCGCTAGCTGTCCCACCGGCGTGGGCGATGGCTGGGCCGACAGCCCCAATTCTTCCTCCATGCCGTTGGGCAGAATGCCGGGCCCTGGGGTGCCGACCGCCGGGGCTTTGCCGGGCCGCAACGTACCCCTGGGCGAACCCGACTCGTCGAAGACCCAGATCAGGCCGCCGCTTGCGCTGCTTGCGTACACTGTGTTGTGGCTGTCTACTGCCAGGAAGTGCGGCGCGAAGTTGATGTTCGACACCGGGACCTGCCACCCGAAGAGCGAAGCCGCGGTGGCAGGACCTCCCCACAGCACGAGCAGCAGTATCGTGGCGACCACGAAACCCATGACGGCCCGTTCCAACCAGGATGGCGGGCGCATGAGGATGGCCCATATCACCGCAACGCACAGCACCATGCTTACGCGTGCGGGCCAAATGGCGGTTATCGGTATGCTCAACAGGCTCGGCTGGGTGATTGTACCAAGCGTGGCTATGACCAGCATGAGCGCAACCCCTGCGTACAGGACCGGCATGCGCAGCGTCACAGCGCCCGCCCACACCACTCCTGCCCCCAGGAGCGCCACGGCAATGCTAAGCTCGCGCTGCGGCTGGAAACCGATGTGTATGGGGAAGATGACTGAGAGGATTAAGACTATAGCCGAAATAAAGAACGAGGGCGGAGCCAGGTGCCGCAAGGCGTTCCGGTGTCCGCTGCCGGGGCCCGGCCCTGTTAACGCAGGCTCACGCGCGCCCGCGAGGTTATGTGTTTCAGCGTCCTGGTTCAGAGACATAGCATGCAGCAAAGTATGGGCATGATCTGGCGTTTAGCACTGCTCCGTGCGGACTCGCACAGAATACCGCAACGAGTAATAGATAATTATACGCGATTCTCTTTAAGACTACCCGAAGCCCCTACCGAAGGCTGCGTGTAACTGCTGGGTGCAGGTACTACAGGTAGCACATAGACTTGAGGAATAAATCGCACATAACGAATAGGGACGTAGTCGCAAACCTACGTCCCCAGCAAGGAAAGGAATACCACATGAGTTGTTGTCTCTCACGCTTCTTATAGCAGACCGGAGTGACAGTACACAAGAAACAGCCCAGATCCAGGCATAGCATCTCTCGACAAAATTACTGCTGCCCAATAGAATATTCTTTTGACTTGTACTATCAAGCACGGTGGGCATCTTGTATACTCGGAACCGGGGCCGTTTAGCATACTACTTTAAAACGTCTGCACTCCTGCGCGCATCGTTCTCACGCAGGCAGTGCCATACCAGGAATCGAGAGGACACAAACATGAAGTTTGTCACACGTAAAGGGGTGCGCCTGGACCGCGCGGCCTGCGGCTGGTTGATCCGGCGGCACATCGCACCGGATGCCGATATCCTCTACGTCGAAGAAGACGAGTTGGCCCAGGCCGTGGAGGACGGGGCCATCCTGTTCCACAACACCACGTCGGAGGACCCCGCATCCAGGGAGCGCACCAGCTTCCAGGAGCTACTGGCCGAATACAGGTTGGACGAACGGGATGAGGGCCTGGCCTTGATGGGCCAGATTGTGCGTGGGGCCGAGACGAAAGAGCCAGGCTCGATTGAAGAAGCCGAGGGCCTGCGCGCCATCGCCAAAGGGATGAACTCGCTGGTGCGCAGCGACGAAGAGATGGTCGAGCGTATGTTGCCTGTATTCGACGCCCTTTACGCATACTGCGTGCGCAGGGTAACTGGGCACAGAGGCTGGGCCAACGCGGAAGAAGGCTGGGGCACGCAGAGCGAAGACGCAGACGTGATTTCATCCGCCAACGGGGCTGGTGCTCATGTTTAGGCACAGTCACGATCACAAACACATGAAGGTTAGAGCGAAAGGCTCCCGTTAGATGGAGGAACAGTGGCGGCGTAGCCACGACTGGTTCTGGGAAGGCAACCTGCAAGAGCGCGTGCTCGATTACATGCAGAATGACGAGGGACTTACCATCCTCAGTCCGGGGCAACCCACCGCCCAGGAGAGTGGCATAGAAATAGTGGCGGAGAAGATGGTGGGCGATATGCCGGTGCACCATCTCGTGACCGTGCGAGGCTGGCCTTCCAACGTCTACACAAAGGGCAAGCTGGTGGGGCAGCCCCGCGTGGCCCGGCCCGAGACGATAGCCCGCGAGTGGATGGCGCAGGCGGTACTGGACCTGGCGCTGAACCGCGGCACCGACCCGGAACTCAGCCTGTCGATAGCCCTACCCACGATGGCTGGTTACATCCGCTACCTGCAACGCTTGCGCTGGTTCCTGGCGTCGGCCCGCGTGTCGGTCTATCTCGTGTCGCAGGAGGGCCGAGTCACGATCATGGCTCCAGGGGCCGCGCCCGTAAGCGCCGTAACAGGGGCTGGTACCGCGCCGGTAGCGGGCATTACCACGCGGCGCAAGCTTGGCCTGCCCGGCTCGTCGCGCCTGCAACTGCCGCTGCTGCACAGCTTAATCGTGTCCGGGGGAAAAGCCAGCCGGACGGAATGCATAGGCATGGTGGCCCAGTGGTTCCCGGAAGTGCCCCAGCCCCCGCCCGCCGAGTTCGGCCAGCGCCTGTCAATCGCGCAGAACACCACCCAGCTAGAGGGCTTCACGGAGATCGTGGAGCGAGGCGTATGGGCCATCACCGAAGCCGGGCGCGCCGTGCACGATGCCGAGTGGGAAGACTGGCTGAAGAACAAGGACTCTTAAAGAACAATTGTAGGGGCAGGCCCCCGTGCCTGCCCTTAGTGGCGGGCGTATAAGGTGCAAATATCCATCGAGGGCAGGCACGGGGGCCCGCCCGTACAACCACATTCTCTGTGATGCTCTCAACAGGTTTGAAAGGAGCTTATTGCACTCGTGACACGCCAACCTCTTCGCGTACGCCTCCTGTACTGCGCCCTGTCGCTCCTCATAGTGGCAGGCTGCGATAGCGGGCCTAGCGCGACGCCTACAGTAGCCCCTTCCGGGAACGCTACTTCCACCGTGGCGGCACCCTCTGACGCCCAGGCGTCAACGTCTAAGCCCGGCACGACCCAGGCTGTAGAGCCTACCGCCGGAGGAAGTCTGAGCGGCGAGCTTACCTTCCTGGTGTTTGGGGAGCCTGCCGAAGCCAAAGCCTTCGTTGACGTGGGCAAGGCCTTTGAAGCGAAGTACCCCAACGTGAAGATCAAGACCACGGCGGTGCCATCGCAGCCCAACCACCTGATGAAGCTGGCGACCGATTTCGCCGCCGGTGACCCGCCCGACGTATGGGTGATCGACTACCGGCGATTTGGCCTCCTGCAGAACGCCGGGGTGGTCGAGCCTGTCGAGTCCTACCTGGAACAGAGCACGGTCATTCACGCCAGCGACTTCTACACGCGGCCGCTACAACCTTTCACCTACAACGGCCAGTTGCAGTGCATCCCGATGAACATGTCGAGCCTGGAGGTCTACTACAGCAAAGACCTGTTCGACCGTGCCAAGCTGCCCTACCCGCACGACGGGTGGACCTGGGACGAGTTCGTTGAGGACGCCAAGGCGATTACCGCCCTCAGCACGCCCGACGAGAAGATTTACGGCGTCGGCATCGACCCGCAGCTGATCCGGCTCGCTCCCTTCATCTGGCAAAACGGGGGCGATATCGTGGACGACCTGGACCACCCCACGCGCCTGACGCTGGACACGCCGGAGGCCAGGGAGGCGTTCCAGTGGTTCGTGGACCTGGAACTAAAGCACCACGTCGTCTCCACGCAGGAGGAGAACGTATCGCTGAAGGACCAGACCCGCTTCCTGTTCAACACGCTAGGGATGTGGCTGTTGAGCCGCCGGGTGGTGCCCGCCCTCCGTACCGCTACCGGCTTCGAGTGGGACGTAGCCCCGCTGCCACAGGGCAAGCAGAAGGCGGGCATCCTGCACAGCGACGCGTACTGCATCTCAAAGGCGACCAAGAACAAGGAGCTTGCGTGGAAGTTCGTGGAGTACGCTAACGGTCCGGAGGGTCAGGTGGTGGCCGCCAAGACGGGGCGCACGGTGCCCTCGCTCGTCAGCGTGGCTAACTCCCCTGTCTACCTGGAGTCGGACAAGCCGCCTAAGAGCAGCGACGTCTTCCTGAAGATGGGGCCGTACCTGCGGGCCACGCCCCAGATAGGCACCTGGCCCGACATAGAGCTAAAGACCAACGCCATTATCGAGCAGGCTTTCTACGGCTACATCACCGTAGACGAAGCGATAAAGCAGATGGAGGCCGACACCGCCATCGACTTCCAGCAGGAAGCCTTCCCCAGCACGCTGGTCGTGCCCACGCCCGTACCGGGGAGACACGGGGAGGACGATTGATTGGACGATGGACGACAGACGATGGACGATGTAGGGATGAAGCCCTCTAGCGGCTGTCTCTTGTACTTCGACAGGTTCTCATTGGCAATATTATTCGAGGAGGAAAGCGGAGAATGAAGAAGCTATTGGTTGTATTGATGGTCGGTTTGCTGGCGTTGGGGTTCTCGCCGGCATCCCATGTGTTGGCACAGGGCAAGGTGGTACGCATCACCCTGATTGACGAGAACGGTTCGGGGGAGGACGGCTCCGCACAGCTTATCGACCAGGGCGACGGCACGACCAAGGTGGAACTGCTGATGCTCAACGCGCCCGAAGGGGCCGAGCAGCCCGCCCACATCCACAAGGGCACCTGCACGACGCTGGACCCCAAGCCCGCCTACCCCCTTGAGACGGTCAAGGAAGGCAAATCCACCACAATCGTCAAGGTCACGCTTGCCGAGCTTACCCAAGAGAAGTACGCCATCAACGTGCACAAGTCGGCGGCTGAAGCCTCGGTGTACGTGTCGTGCGGCAACCTGCCGTCAGGGGCAGCTGCCACAGGTGGACCTATGACGATGGACCAGGTGATGACCACGCTGCTGGACCAGGCCAACGAACTGCTGGGCACCATCAAGAAGAAGGAGACCGACGCCTCCAAGAATGCCTACGACCTGTACCACGCTACGTTCGCGGCGCACGAAGGCGAGATCATGGCGAAGTCGGCGGACACGCAGTCGGAGCTTGAGGATGCCATGCGTGCCGTGAACGCCGCGCTTGGAGAAGGCAACTTCGAGGAGGCCGAGCAATCGGCTGAGAAGCTGATTGACACGCTAAAGGAAGCTCAGGGCACGCTCAGCGCGGCTACGACGAGCACCGGCACAACCGGAACTACAGGCTCGGTCGAAGCGGCTTCGATGCCCGACGTCTTTGGCAAACTGGAAGCCGCGACGAACGACCTGATCCGTGAGACGACCAACAAGGACGCTGCCGGCGCGCAGAGCGCCTACAACGAGTTCCACGACGTGTTCGCAGCCAACGAGGTGGCTATCAAAGATAAAGACGCGGCAACTCAGGCGGAACTCGAAACGGCCATGCACGAAGTACGCGACGCCATCGGCGCCAGCGACTGGGCCAAGGCAAGCGCCGCCTCCAACGAGCTGCTGGACGCCGTAAAGAAGGGCGACGCCAAGCTAGCGAGCATGACCGCGGGCGGTGCAGGCGAGACAGCAACTGCGACCAGTGGAGAGAGCCTGCCAACCACCGGCAGCCCCGACAACTCCATGACGATAGCCCTGGTGCTGCTCGCCCTGGTGCTGAGTGGAATGGGCCTAATTGCCCGCAGGCGCGTAACGCGGCAGTAAGCGCCAGCTACACGCAAAGACACGAGGCATCCCAGACGCGGGATGCCTCGTGCTTACTTAGCTCGGAACTCGCTGCTCGCCTTAGTTGATCGTGAGGCTGAACTGCCGCGAAGTCTGCTGGCCGGCGTTGTCCATTACCTTCACGGTGAAGGTGAAAGTACCTGCGGTCGTTGGTGTGCCGGAGAGATTGTTGTCGCTCAGCTTTATGCCCGGCGGGAGTTGGCCCGCTACTATGGACCACCTGTAGGGCCGCGTCCCACCGTCCGCGCTGAAACCGCCGTTATAGGCCGTGCCGACTGTCCCTGGATACATCGTGGAGCTATCATTGGTGATAACCAGCGGGCGGGCCGCATTGATGACGATGGAAAACGCTTTGGTGGCGGTGTGGCCGGTCGGGTCCTGCACCTGGACCGTGAAGCCAAAAGTGCCTGTGCGTGTGGGCGTGCCAGAGATGACGGTGGACTGCATTCCGTAAGAGTCGGCCATGCGCAGCCCGTCGGGCAGCTTACCGGATACGACCTTGAACCTGTCGGGCGAGCCTTGCCCACCCCACGAGGTGATAAACTGGACGTAGCTTGAGCCCACGTTTCCGCTGGCGAGCGACTCGGTGGTGATAGCAAGCGGTTCGGCCGCCGCAGCCCTGGACGCCGGAGACAGGCCGATGCCGAGAGCCATAATAGCCAACATGATAACCATAGAGAGACTAAATTTCTTCACGTTAAAACTCCTCCAGTAGTAAGGCGTAGGTCTATAATGTTTCGCTGTCGTCAACTGCAACAACAGCTTCTCTATACCATACGAGGCGGGATACACTTCCTGGAGGAGCCAAAAATAAACGCGGCAAAGGTTTGCAACGTTCTCATTATGTATAATATTCTGGTCACATGCGCTATCGAAATCAGCTATTAATCATGCTCGCGCCCTTCCTGATTGGGCTTACCGTGCTCGTCATCCTCCCTGCGTTCGGCAGTCTGATGGTGGCTTTCCTCGACTACTCGCCCCTGGAGCCGTTCAGGTTCGACTGGGTAGGGCTTGAGAAGTTCGTCCAGATCCAGAACGACCCCCTCTTCTGGACTGCCCTGGGCAACTCGGTGCTCTACACTGTGGCATCGGTGCCCCTGCGCATGATCGGCATACTCGGGCTGGCCCTCTTCCTGGAGAAGCGGCGCAAGGGCATCGGCTTCTACCGTTCCTCCGCGTACCTGCCCACGATCATACCCGACGTGGCTTACAGCCTGATCTGGCTCTGGCTCGTCAACCCTGTGTTCGGGCCAATCAACGAGTTGCTGCGCACCTTCCACCTGCCCACCCAAAGCTGGCTCATCGACACGGGCGGGGCGCGCAGCATCGTGATTGCGATGGGCGTGTTACAGATAGGCGAAGGCGTGGTTATCATGCTGGCCGCCCTGCGCGACATCTCCCCCGACCTCTACGATGTAGCCAGGATGGACGGGGCGGGCTGGTGGATGCGCCTGCGCACGCTGGTGCTACCCCTGATAGCCCCCACCTTCGTGCTGCTGCTATTCCGCACCACGATAGTGAGCCTGCAAGACAACTTCGCCCCCGCGCTCATACTGACCGAGGGTGGGCCGCACTACGCGACCTATTTCTTGCCCTACAAAATTTACGTCGATACCTTCCAGAACTTCCGCTTCGGGTACGGGGCCGCGATGATCTGGGTAGTGTACGCCGCCAGCCTGCTGATTGTGCTGCTGCAACACATCGCCACGCGCAGATGGAGCAATGCCGCTTATGCCTGAGCGCCCGAGAGCTACCCCCCAGAGTAACACGCCCAGGCGTCCCATACTGCGCCGGGTCGTGTGGCATGTGGTTGCCATAATCCTGAGCGCTGTGTTCCTCATCCCCGTGGCTTCCATGATTGTGGGGGCGTTGCGGCAGCGGGGTTTGCCCCCTTCCAAGACGATAGACTGGCTGCCCAACCCGATTGCCTGGGAGAACTTCGCGGGGGTCTTTCAAGTCGTGGACATGGGACGCTTTCTGCTGAACACCTCCGTGGTGGAGATGATGGCAGTGCCCACCACGCTCCTGATTGCCTCGTGGGCGGGGTTCGCGCTGGCCCAGTTGCCGCACAACTTCTCCCGCCGCGTGATAACGGGGGCGTTCCTGGCGTGGCTTCTGCCTGAGACGGCGCTGTGGGTGAGCCGCTTCATCCTCTACAAGTACACGGGGATACTGGACACGCCCTTTGCACTCTCTGCTGTAAGCCTCATGGGCACCAGCCCCCTCTACATGTTCATCTTCTACTGGACCTTCCGGCGCGTGCCCCTCGAAACGTGGGAGGCGGCCCGGCTGGACGGGGCGGGGGCGTTCAGGACGTGGTGGTCCATCGGCATACCGCTGGGGCGCTCGGCGTTCGCAGCAGTGGGAGTGCTCACGTTTGTCTACTACTGGCGCGAGTTCCGCGACGCCCTCCTCTACATCCAATCCGCCGAGAAGTACACGGTCTCGATGGGCCTGGCTTACCTGGACCAGCTCAACCCCACCGATTGGCCCCTGCTCCTTACCGGGTCCCTCATCGTCACCGTGCCGCTGGTGATTGTCCTCTTCATTGCCCAGCCCTTCTTCCTCGACCCACTGGACACGGCCAGGACCAGGTACCCCGCCAGGGAGCCGGAAATGCGCGACCCGGCTCAACAGCCAGGCAATACAGAATGACCTGGGCGGGCGCTACCAATCCCGCAATAGACGCGCAATCCTGGGCACCGCCAACTGCCCGTAGACCGCC
>JAXDKH010000017.1:0-3080 GCA_034667185.1 Chloroflexia bacterium
ACCGGACAGCAGGTCTAGGGTGGCGAAGCTCTGGAAGACGCGCACCGGGTCGTCGGAACTGAGCACGGTAACGGCACTGCTCAAGCGGATATTTTGCGTGCGCATGGCAGCCGCGGCAAGCACCACGGTGGGCGCGGACACTGCAAAGTCAGGCCTATGGTGCTCGCCCACGCCAAAGACCTCCAACCCTACCTGGTCGGCCAGTTCTATCTCCTCCAGCAGGTCGCGCAAACGCTGGGCAGCGCTCCCCGCCGTACCATCGGGCACCTCACCAAAGCTGTAAAGACCAAGTTCCATTACCGGCTCCTTTATGCCATGCTGTACTCTGGTTGCGCCATGATTGTGGCGTCTAGTTATGTCTCCTTCCAATTGCCGTTCGGATGTGCAAAACTTTCCAAATTGCCCATTGACTCAGGCGACGATAGCCCCTATACTGACGCTACTTCGAGGTTACGGGTTCGCCCGGAACAGCGAAGGAACAGAAGCCCGGATGGTCCTCACGGATCGTACGGGTTTTCTGTTTTAACTCCACCCTACTGGCCGGGCGGTACCATCCTGTCCCTGAAGGCCGGGAGCACCTCGTTTACACAACGTTCCAACTGCCCGCGCTGGTCCAGGGACGTGAAGCGCAGGATGGGGGTGGTGTAACCGGCCTCTATGAAGACGCCGAGCTTTTCAATCACGCTCTCCGGCGGGCCGAACGCCAGCCAGTTCTTCAGCAATGCGTCGTCAATAGTGCCCTGGCCGTAATAGTGCTCCAGGAACTCCACGGACTCCCTTTGCGCCCGGTCCGCGTCTTCGTTGATGTTGACCATTAAGTGGAGTTGCGCGTCGTTTACTTCCCCGGCCCGCCCATATTCCTCGGCGTACTCCTGGATGCGCGCCCACCTGCGGCGGAACACTTCGGGATCGACCGCGTCGGTCTGCCAGGCATCGGCGAGCCGGGCCACGCGCCTTAAGAAACGCTCCTCGGTGGCTGGGTCCACTTCCGTGTGGGGGTTGACCGCTATACCGATGGGCACACGCGCCTGCACAGGCTTAGGAAGTACGTTGACGTTCTCGAAGCTGTAGAATTTGCCCTGGTAAGTGACGGGGTCCTGCCCGAAGAAGAGGCGCAACACCTCGATTCCTTCCTCGACGCGCCCCACCCTCTCGGACGAGAGCACGCCACTCGCCGCCAGTTCCGTAGCAAACGCCCCGCCCATGCTCTTCGAGCCACCATTGCACACCACCAGTATCGTGCGCCCGCCGGAAAGGACATCCAGGCTGGCCCACTGTATCGCCAGGGTGAGCGGGTGTCGCAGTGGAAAGCTCGCCATGCATACGGTGCCAAGCCGGACCTTGCTGGTGCGCCCCGCAATCGCGGACAGCGTGACTATGGCCTCCAAGCGGGGCTTGGAGAGGAAGTTGTCGCCCACCCACACCGAGTCGAACCAGCCGGAGGCATCTGCCTGTTCGGCGGTCTGGAGCAGGACTTCCACCGGCAGCCCGAAGAGGACGGCGCGGTTGGGCAAACTGAGGCCAAAGCGTAAGGCGTGGGGTGCTATCATCGAGTGTATACCCTCTCTTTCAAAGTAGTTGTGTGAGAATAAGGTGGGCGAGCACGCGGGCTTCATCTTCCACGGCGCTGACCGGCACGAAGTCGGTGCCCAGCAGTTCGCTTTCGCCCCCGGCCCCGTACATCACCGCAGGCACGCCGCGAGCGATCAAGCCGCCCGCATCAAAAGCCCCCTGCCCGTACCAGGTCGCCAGTTCCTCGCCGCACATCGCCCGGTGAGACTCCCTCAGCGCCGCGATGCCTGGGTCCTGCGGGTCTACCAGCGCGGGCAGCATAAACACATCCCGCGTGACTTCCACTTCGTAGGGCGACATGTCCCCAATGCAAGCCCGTATTTCTTCGGTGGCAGCGTCAGGATCATCGCCCGGCAGCAGCCGCCTATCTATGGCCATGTAAGCGTCAGACGGCAGGGTATGCGGCGCTACCGGCTCGAAACGCATCTTGTACACCACGGCGTGCCTGCTACCGAGCAGGGGGTGTTCGTCCGGCCAAGTAAGCCCCTTCAGCCGCCGCACCGCTTCGAATGCGCCATCTATGGCGCTCAGGCCCTCGTGGGGTGCACTGGAGTGGGTAGCCTTGCCGCGTACGTGCACGGCCACGTCCACCCGCCCCCGGTTGCCCAGCGAGCAGGTGAGGGCCGTCTGCACCTGCACAATGCAGAAGTCCGGCAGTTGCGGCAGGGCGTCCAATATCGCTTCGGAGCAGGCGTGGCTGCTGCGTCCCTCGTTATTCACGGCCCAGTAGAGGCTACCACTCAACGTTATGTCGTGTTCTTGTAGCAGCTTCAACACCGCCAGCATAGTGGCCTGGTGCGCCTTCGTCTGGCTGACACCCATGCCGAACACGGCGGGCTCGTCGGACCCGTACTCTGCGGCGCTTTTCAGCTGGCCGGAGAAGGGGTCCTGCATGTATTGGTGGTGCTGCGCTGGGGTGTAATTCTGCAAGAGCAGCGATTTGCCGGAGGTGCCACTGCCAAGCTCCACTACCAGGTTGTTACGCGGCACGTCCCGCACTAGCATGCCCAGGCCATCTAGTTCGGGGCGCAACACCTCTTGCACGTAACGGACCAGCTTGGGGTCGTCCGGCTCCATCAGCGTGTCCCAGCCGAGGGGCACGTCGGTGGGCACACGTGCGAGGCGGCGCAGGGTGTCGAGCAGATAGGCCCGGTCGAGGCGCTGCTCGATGAAGGCAGGCAAGTCCTCGTGTGAGAGAGATGGTGTTGGTGAGTGTGTCATGTTTGTCTTGTCCGTATCAGACGCTACTAATGGCGATACAAAAGTGAGGTACACAAGCGCGTTTTTGCATGCCCCATTCTACGTCACTACGAGCCTGCTTGCCACGCAGCGTCATCGGCGAAGCACACTCTGTCAAAGTGGGACAGGAGAACCATGCCCCACTTTGTCATTCTGAACGCAGTGAAGAATCTCGTCCTCCACCGGGATGCTTCTCCTTTCTTACGGGTCTGTGTGGCTGAAGGAAAGGTGCTATTTGGCTGATAAAGGACGAGATTCTTCACTGCGTT
>JAXDKH010000018.1:0-3220 GCA_034667185.1 Chloroflexia bacterium
CTCCGTCGATATGCCTGTCTACGAGCAAGCAGACGGCAATTGGCTGGTGATACCTACCTTACCCAGGCTTAGTAACATGAACTCGCAGGAGCCGGTAACTGTCTCCCTTTCCATTGTTCAGTATGACATCGCCCTCGCCCAGTGGACCTACGTCCCGGCCCGGCCAACAACTTACAAGGAGGTCGTGCTCTCGCGGGATCGCACGATTGGCAGCAGGCCAAACTTGTCCGGATTTATATTGGTGGGGGACAGGCTCATCTACGAGGCTTTCTTCTTCAACCCGGAGGAGTTTACCAGCATCTTCTACAGTGTTCCGTTGGCCGACCTGAACAAGAAAGAGCCTGCACTTACCGAAGTCTTCAAAGTAACGCAAGCGCCGGAACGCCATGCCCCCACCCAATCATGGTTCCCCGGACCTAACATGTTCGTCTATACGGACGAGCAACACGCTCTCCACGCGCGCACCTACGACGGAGCTATCGACCTAGTGCTCGAGCGAGGAGTAGACTTCGTGGAAAGCGATTGGTACTACGGCTACTAGAGCGTCCGGATGATAGTGCCAAGCCCGCTAGGTATTGACAGCAGACGCCTCTCCGATTTATGATGCTATCATAGTTAGCATATATTTGAGAGCAGCTTCGTCCACGAAGAGCCTGCTCTTGTTCGCGTATGTATGTCCCGTTTCACGTAAGGTGGGGTCAAGATGGCGGAAGTCAACTATCTGAACTTTGACGTTGTAATACAGAAGTCGGGCGAGGGCTACCGGGCGCAAGTGCAGTCGCCCGCCGGGGAAGCCACCAGCCATTTTACCAACCCCTTCTCGCAGATCGAAGTAGAGCACTTCATGCTGAGCGCCGCCCCCGGCAAGCGTAGCACGCGCAGGATCGACGCGCCCGAGGTGGGCGCGGCCAAGAAGTTCGGCGAGCGGCTCTACAACTCGGTTTTCACGGGCGATGTGAGCGCGGTCTTGCGGAGCAGCCTGGACGAAGCCTGGAACCGCAACTCCAAGCTGAGATTGCGCCTGCGCCTGACCGACGTGCCGGAACTGGCCGATATCCCGTGGGAGTACCTCTACAACCCCTCCCTGAACCGCTTCTTCGCCCTGGACGACGACACCGCAATTGTGCGCTACCTGGACGTGCCGGAGAGGGTGCGTCCCGTGACCGTGGCCCTGCCCCTGCGCGTGCTGGTGATGATCTCCGCGCCCAACGACTACCCGCAATTGGACGTGCAGCAGGAGTGGGAGAACCTCAACGAGGCCCTGGCCGACCTCAAGCGCAACGGCATCGTGCAGCTCGATATGATCGAGGACGCCACGCTCGCCGCGCTGCGCAAGCAGTTAACGAAGGAGCAATATCACATCTTCCACTTCATCGGGCATGGCGGCTTCGACCGACAGACTGAGGAAGGCGTGCTCGTCATGCGGGACGAGGCGGGCCGGGGCCGGTTCGTCAGCGGGCAGCAGTTGGGCTGGCTGTTGCATAACCACCATACCCTCTCGCTAGCCATCCTCAACGCCTGCGAAGGGGCGCGCGCCGACAAAGCCGATGCCTTCGCCGGGACGGGGCAGAGCCTGGTGCAACAGGGTATCCCCGCCGTGATCGCCATGCAGTTCGAGATCACCGACGAGGCCGCCAAGACCTTCGCTTATAGCTTCTATAGCTCTCTCGCGCTTGGGCAGCCGGTGGAGGCCGCGCTGACCGAGACCCGCCTGACCCTCTTCTCGGAGGACCACGGCCTCGAATGGGGCACGCCGGTGCTCTATATGCGCGCCAACGATGGGCGCGTGTTCAACGTGCAGCAGCAGGACGATGCAGCCAGGAAGCAGGCCCGTATCAGCGAGCTTTACCATGCGGCCACGGCTGCCATGACCGCGCAAAAGTGGGACGAGGCACGCACCAACTGGCAGGCTATCCTGGCGGTAGACCCCGGCCACGTACATGCCACCGCTGGGCTGGAGCAGATTAGCAAGCAGCAAGAATTGGCAAAGCTGTACGCGGAGGGCCGAGCTCACATGGAGGCGGGACGCTGGCACGAAGCCCTGGCCTCCCTGAGCATGGCGCAGGCCATAGACGCCGGCTACATGGACGTGAGCGCCCTCGTCGGTGACGCGCGGCAGAGGGTACAGGCGACACAGGCGACACAGGTAACGCAAGGGGCTCAAGTCGCTCAGGTCGCGCCCAACACCCCGATGAACGGAATGCCCGTCGTGGATACCCGTGGGACAGCCCCTTATGGCGGCCAACAGCAAGGCTCCACCAACTTGCGGCCGCAAGTTGACGGCGGTGGGGGCACAGGTGGCGGGCGTGCAACATATGAGGGCGCTGTCCCGGCTCCCTTGCCCGTACCGGCACCCAAACGCAGTATGGCCTGGGTCATACCGGTCGTGCTGGTGGTCGTGCTCGCGGTACTTGGGGCGGCAGCTTTCGCCATAATCTCGGCCCAGCAGTCGGGCGAGAGGGCGGCCAACGCCACTGCCACCGCCGAGGCGCAGGCCGCCAACTCAAAGGCCACCGGCACCGCCGTCGCGAGGCGGCGCGTCGCCACCGCGAGAGCCAATGCAAACGCCACCGGCACATCCCAGGCGCTAGACTCGATCTATTATGCGAACGCTACGTCCACCGCATACGCCATCCTACTTGAGGGGGCGAATGCCACTGCCACTGTCCAGGCCTACGCCACGCAGACGGCGACCAACATCGACCCCACGGCTCGTAGCGCCACCATCCAAAACGTACGCCTGGTGCACAACATCTACAATAGCGACAAAGTCAAGGGCATGGAGATTCACATCGAGTTCACCACGGACAATCTGAAGGACGTAGTGCTGCCGGTGAACGTCTATTTCTCCTGGCCTGACGGTACCAAGATCGTGAGTATGGACGGTACATACGAAGCCCCAGACAACCAGGTAGCGGTGCGCAAGGACGCCCAGCCCGGCTATGCCTTGACCAAGTACGACGACTTCGTCATCTTCATGCCATATGCAGAGCTGGAGATGGATTTCAAAGCCGGCACGTTCGACATACAGTGCCAGGTCGTCATCTACGACGACAGCAACAAAGAGCTGGCCCGTTCGGCTTACATCCCGTTCTCGTACGCAAGCCCAGGTCCGTAGAATTGAGGGTAGGTAGCATGTGAAGAGGACGCCCGGCGACAGCAGTCATTGAGACATGGTACAAAGACGACGCCCGGCGATTGAAATCGCGGGCTACAGTTT
>JAXDKH010000019.1:0-6902 GCA_034667185.1 Chloroflexia bacterium
AGGGCACCAGCGCAACGAAATGCTGGTTCTCGACCACCACGCGCGTGCCCTCCCGGAGTTCTATTGCTAGGTAGTCGGCGAGCAAGGAACGACCTTTCTCCTGGAAGTAGTCATGCTGAGATTCGTATTCGCGGGCTACGTTGACGGGCAGGTGCTCGGTCGCCCAAATCTGGCCGTGGGGGTGGGGGTTGCTGGCACCCATCATCGCGCCGCGGTTCTCGAATATCTGGACGTAGCCGACAGATGGCATCACCCCAAGCTCTTCGTACTGCTCCGACCAGGCATCCACCACTCGGCAGAGGTCTTCGCGCTCCATCTCGGCCAGGGTCAGGTCGTGCCGCGGGGAGAAGCAGACGACCCTGCTGGTGCCGCGCTCGCTCCTCGCCAGCAACAAGCCGTCCACGTTGTACTCGCCGGGTGGGGTGTCGGGTAGGAGCGCCGCGAAGTCGTTGGTGAAGACGAAGGTGTGCTCGTACTCGGGGTTGCGCACACCGCCCGCCCGTTCGTTGCCTGGGCACAGGTAGCAGGCAGGGTCGTAGCGCGGGCGATTTTCGGGAGCGGGCGTTTCCACCTGTCCCTGCCAGGGGCGCTTGGTGCGATGCGGCGACACAAGCACCCACTCCCGGCTGAGGGGATTGTAGCGGCGGTGCGGGTGGTCGCTCAGGTTGAACACGTCATCGGGCATCGGTGTCGATACCTCCCTCAGTTTACAGGACTCGGGAACGGCGGCTCCTGGCAGCGGGCTCCAGCACGGCGCGGACGCGGGCGGCGGCTTCAGGGTTGGTTAGCTCCCCCACGGTCTCGGCCAGAGGCGTATTGATCATCCGCTTGTAGAGGTCCACCAGCGCGGTGGGCTTACGGATCAACTTGTCACCCTCCCACTCCAGGCTCCACATGCCGCAGGGGTTGATGTTGTAGTTGCGCACTCGCAGGGCCGAGTCCCAGTCTACGTGGTCTATGGCCCCGTAGTAGGTGAGACCGGCGACAGGCACCCCGTTGGCGCGGGCCTTCCTGGTCTCATCAATTATGTTCTGGAACCACTGCAGCCGGTACTCCACGTCGCCGCCCACGTTCGTCTCGGCCAGTATTACCGGGATGCCGTTGTAGCGCGTGGAGTATTGCCGGGTCATCTCCGCCCAGCCATGCATACGCTCCTCGTCTACCTGCTCATCAATGCGCTCGCCATTAGGACCCTTTCGTAGCTGGTGCTCGGAGTGCCTGTAGTAGTCAAGGCCCAGGATGTCGAGCCTGACGGGGTTGTCCAGGAACCAGTTTAGCTCCCACTCTTCGATACCGTTGCGGGTCATGTAGTCCCACATCGGGTGTTCGCGGTTGAGTAGCCCCTGGTAAAGGTCGTGCATCAGGAAGCGACGTTCCGTGCGGAAGGTGGCCTCCTCCTGGAACGCGCCGTCCACTGAATGGTAATACTCGCAGGTGTCGGCGATCATCATCAGGGCGTCCGGCTGCACTCGCCGGATTTCAATCATTGAGCGTGACAGGCCCTCTGCTACATTTTTGAAGGCGCGCACAGCGTTGCGGTCGCCCCGGAGGAACGGGTACCAGATGGCCCATTCCGCGCCGAATGACGCTTCGATGTAAGGCTCGTTGGTGGGCGTGTAGTAGAGCAGGTGCGGGTAGCGCTGGACGAAGGCCTTGGCGTACCAGCCCTGTATCTCCCCGAATATTGGGTTCATGATCCCACCCTCTATCCAGGTGGGCGTGCCGTAGTGGAACAGGTCGAGTATCGGGGTGATGCCGAGCACGCCCATGAGGTCTATCGCCTGGTCCACCCAGCTCCAGTCGTACTTGTGCGGCGCGGTATTGACAAGGTGCCAGGGAATGCCATAGCGGATCATCGTGATGCCGGTGTCGCGCACGCGGACAAGGTCGCTAGCCCACCAGCGAAGGTGCTGGGTCTGCTCCAATTCGTCGGTGCCCACTAGCGGGAAAGCTGAGCACTCAAAGCCGGTCATCCATTGGAAGTCAGTGTTGCTCATGGGTATGGGTACCATCCAGGGGGAGTTTAGAGCCGCAACTACTGCAAAATATATGCCGTGCAAGCATGGAGCAACGCACGGCATATATCTGCTTGGGTTGGGCCGGGGCATCCCGGCCCAACCTGGTCTTAGGTTTCTAGTTACCTCCTTGCGGGGGTATCGCAGTCGGGGAAGAAAGCGTTAGCGGCTATCTTCGCCATCTGCCCGCGTGTGGTGTTGTCGTTGTAGCGGAAGCATGGAGCACCCGTCTCAGGGCACTTGCTTGCCTCTCCGTAGCCGGAGATGACACCACGTCCAGCCAACCTCTCGATGTAGACCCAGAAGGGGCTATCGGTCGGTACGTCCGTGAACGTCTGCTGGCCCTCTGGCACGTCCTCATCGAAGCCTGCCGCTATGGACACGATCTTGGAGATCTGCCCCCTTGTGGCAGGATTGTTGGGGCGGAAGTATGGCCTACCCTCTGCGTCACAAGGCTCGGTCACACCAGGTCCACCGCAGGGGTAACCGGCTATGGCACCTGTTTGAGCCAATCTCTCCACGTACAGGTAGAACGGGTCGCCAGGCTCAACATCAGCGAACTGTTGCTGTCCCTCTGCCGGAGTATCGTTGAGGCCCGCAGAGTTGGCGATGATCTTCGATAGCTGCCCTCTTGTTACGTTAGCCCCGGGCCTGTAGTAGGGATCGTTGTCGTCGTTGCAGTCTTCACCAGGACCACCACAAGGATACCCACTGATGATGCCGCGGCAGGCTAGGCAGCGAATGAAGCTGTAGAAGGTAGAGCCTTCTCCCGTAGATGGCACATCCGCGAACTTGATCGTACAGGCAGTGGCTGTGGCATTGGGTGTAGACGTGGTGGTGCTGCTGGCTACCGAGGTGCTAGTGCTCGTACCTGAAGGTACGGTCGTAGCAGTGCGCGTGGCTGTGCCGGTAGACGTGCCGGTGGAGCTAGGTAGTGCGGTAGAAGTGCTGGTACCGGTTTGGGTAGCCGTGCCGGTCTGCGAAGGGGTAGTGGTCGCGGTGGACCCAACAGGTGCCAGCGAGTAGACCCGCACGTAGTCGAAGTCGCCTATGCGCACATCGTTGGGATTGGAGGCGGGTCCGCCCCGGCCCATCGCGATGAGGCCGATCTTGACGTTGTTCAGGTTGTGCGTCCAGGTAGCGCCGCGCACCCAGTTGTTACCGTCAACACTGCTGTAGCCGGTGTAGTACTGTTCGCCCGTGTTGGTATTCACGCGCTTGACGATGCGCAAATACGTTGTGGTGGTCTGCACGCCAGCTGCACCCGGAGGGCCTATGACGCTATTGCCGTAGGTGTGGTTCCTGGCGCGGTCGGGGTCAGTTGCTCCCGTTTCCTTGGCCCACTCGATCTGCCGCGTCTCCCAGATGGAGACGTGAGCCAGCTTCACAAAGTGGTCGTCATCCTGGTAGAGCACGATACCGGCCTGCTGGAAGTTGAAGCAGCAGCCCGCCGGGTCCATGTTGAACTCGAACTTGGTCTCCACCAGGAACTCACCCGTAGGGGCCACCTCTGTGAGCACCGACGCGCTGTTGATGCCCTCATAGAGGTCGGCGTTCTGCGTGCGGAAGCGGAAGAAGCCGGGGTGCTCGGTGGTCGAGTAGGTAGTTGTAGGAGGCTGTCGGACCCAACCCCACTGAGGTTCAATACCGCCATTGAACTCGTCGGTGTAAGGCTCAAGGGGCGTGCCCGGCAAGTCGTTAGGGCGCATCTCCGGGGTGGGAGCTGGCAGGGTGCCAGTGGTCACAATCGGGCCTGGCTGCGGTTCATCGGAGGCCCAGTACCCAGCTCGCACGGTCGGCCAACCATTGTACCAGTCAAGCCGGTCGAGCATCATGGGCCGCTTGTTGATGTCGAACGGGTTAGGGTTACTGAAGTAAGCGTTGCTGCGGTCTATGGCGTGGTACACGAACCAGTCGGTGCCCGCCGTGTCGCTTATGACCGCGTTATGGCCGGGGCCAACCCACCTGTTGCCGTTCATGCTGATTACCAGGTGTCCGCCTGCGCGGGCCCCCGATACATCCTCGTCCATGCTGAAGCCGTTCTCGTCCAGGAAAGGCCCCAGCGGGTTAGCTGATCGTCCGGCGAACACCGAGTAGCCGGTGAGCGGTCCACGGCAGCAGTCGGTCGCCGAGGCGAACAGGTAGTAGAATCCGCCGTGCGGCACCACGAAAGCACCCTCGTAGCGGTTGGGTATGGCTACCTGGGTCTCGCCTGCCTGCTCGGTCTCTATGCTGCCGGTGAGCAGTTGGCGGGCCCAGATGCCGCCATAGTAGCTACCGAAGTAGATGTAGCGCAGCGTTGGCGAGATTTCGAGGAACGCCGGGTCAATCGTATCGAAGAAGTTGCAGCCGCCGCCGCCGCGCCGCGGGTAGACTACCGGCTGTGCGGAATGTGTCCACGGACCGTATGGGGTGGCGCTGGTTGCCACGCCGATGGCCCGGTCAAAGGGGCAGCCGGGCTCGCCGCTTGTGGCGTCGTTCACGTCCGTGACGGCGTAGTACATGTGATACATGCCGTCGAAGTAACGTACGTCCGGTGCCCACAGGCCCGCGCCTGGCGCTGCGTATGCAGGGTTGGTGGCAAAGGCGTCACCGATGTACGTCCAGTGAACCAGGTCCGAAGAGCGTGCCTGGGGGATCTTGTGGAAGTTAAGGTTGCCACCGTTATCGCGGTCGCTATCGGCGAGAGGGTCCGTAGTGGCATACGCATAGTAGTAGCCATCGGTCGCGCTGATGACCATCGGGTCAGCCCAGCTCTCGACGTAGGTACCCGTCAAGGTACCCGTCCCGGTGATTAGAATGCGTGCGGGGTTATCGTAAGCGCCTGCAGGCACGTGATCCCTGGGTGCGGTCGGGCCGGCCTGTGCGCCTCCGGCTTGGAATAGCGCCAGGCCCAGGACGCACGCGAGCGCGAGTCCCAACAGGCCGAACAATTTTACTGAAGACCGGGTTTTCATTTGCTCCTCCTTGCGATGATGCGGTGCTGCGTTGCTTCTATGCCGGTGCGCCCGTTATGGTACCGGCTGCGGGTCCGTCGTTGGACCGTGGACCACAGGCTTTCCCCCCTCGAACGTGAGCCGGTCGATCCACATGAACCTGCTGCTACCACGTAAGCCCGCGGAAGTCACCTCCCACGCGTGGTACACCAGCCAGGTCTCGCCATCGCCAACGTCGACGATGGTCTGGTGCCCCGGACCGATTACCAGCGGCTTCTTGTCCATGCGGCTGGCGAGTATCGGATTTTCCGGGGCATCTTCGCACGGGCCAAGGGGAGTTTCGCAGTTGGCATAGCCCACTGAGTACTCGACCCCCGCGTAGTTATTGGCGGAGAAGAACAGGTAATACTTGTCCTCGTTCTTCCACATGGTGGGCGCTTCCACCACGCGCCCCTCCCACGGCTTGTCGTTATGCACAAGCTGTTTAGGCTCTCCAATGAGGCTCTGGCCGTCGGGTGCCAACTCCTGCGACCAGAGGTAGGTCAACTTGTTGCAGCAGTTGCCGTCGTTCTTGTAGTAGAGGTAGAGCTTGTCGCCGTCACGGAAAGGCGAAGGGTCAATGGTGCCCCCTTCGTCGGCCTGGCAGACGAGCGGCTTGTCGTGCTTGTCCTGGTACTTGCCCTCCGGCTTGTCGCTGGTCGCCACTCCCACGCACTGCTTGTCTGACGCCTTATCCCGCGCGGTGTAGTACATGACGTACTTGTCGCCCAGCTTTATGACCTCCGGCGCCCACACCAACGACCCACCCAACTTGGTCCACGAAGCCATCGCGGGCATGGCATCGTTAGCCACCGACCACTTGACGAGGTCGCTGGAGCGCGACATCTGTATGTTCTTGCCGGATGCGTTGGTGGCAAACCCGTAGTAGACGCCCCCCTCCTTCAGGACGAAAGGATCGGCGAAATCGCTTTTCAGCACGGGGTTGGTGAAGGTTGCGCCCCCGGCACCGCCCACGGTGGTCGTAGCGGCGGGCGTATTCGCGACGTTAGCTTGCGTGGCTGTCGCCGCAGAAGTGGCTTCAGCGACAGGTGTGGGAGCACTGGTTGCCTCCGCGACCGTGGGAGCAGCGGTCGGTGCCGGGGGCGCCGCGGTGGATGTGGGTGTAGCCTGACCGCCGCCCGCGTCGCAACCCGCCACAGCCAGCAGTGCCAGCGCAGCTACGACCCAGACCGCCGCTTTCAAGGTGGTCCGGGGCTTTGGCGCGCTGCGCTGATCGGGCATGTGGGTCTCGCCTACCGTGGGAGTAGCTGTTGCGATTGCGCCTGACATGGTTGTAGTCCTTCGTAGGGCGTCGGTAACTGGGACGGTGGAACGAGTGCTAACCTTTCAAGCCTGTGGACGCGACGCTGGCGACGATGAAGCGCTGCATGACGATGTAGATAATCAACACCGGTATGGCGACGATCACCGCGCCCGCCATCATCAAGCCGTACTCGGAGGTGTACGCCCCTTGCAGGGTACGCAAGCCTGGGGGGAGGGTCTGCAGGTTGCGGTCCTTGAGCACGAGCAACGGCCAGAGGAAGTCGTTCCAGCTAGCCAGGAAGGTGATGATAGCCAGGGTAGCCAGCGCGGGCTTCGACAGTGGTATCACTATCTTGTAGAAGGTCTGGAAGCGGTTAGCCCCGTCGATTTCGGCTGCCTCCTCCAATTCCTTCGGTAGCGCCGCGAAGAACTGTCTCAGGAAGAAGACCCCGAACACACCGGCCAGTCCAGGTACGATTACTCCTGCGTAGTTGTTGAGGAGGCCGAGGTTGGCTACCGTCACAAAGTTAGGCACGAGGAACATGATACCCGGCAGGAAGAGTGTCGCCAGCAAGAGGCCGAAGAGTTGCTTCCGGCCTGGAAACTCCATCCTGGCGTAAGCGTAGGCCGCCAGCGAATCGACGAGCAG
>JAXDKH010000020.1:0-3614 GCA_034667185.1 Chloroflexia bacterium
CCAGCGCGGCCCTCTCCTCCGCTTCACGATCGTAATGCACCCCTAGCTCATCAGCCGTGACCCCACTCTCCTGGACCGTCAGCGCCAGCGGACCACCCTCGCTTTCCCCGTCCAGTAGCGACTGCGCGCGGAAGGCGTAGAACGAACCTGGGTTCAGCGCCTCCACCTGCGACATGTTGTTGCGCCACGCGCTGTCGCCTACACCTTTCTGCAGCTTACCCACCCAAAAGAGCGCGTCCGACTTGAGCGTAGGAGATATCTCCTGCGCGGAAAGCACCGGCTGCAACAGGCCAAGGGCCACCTCCCGCTGCTCCAGCCTGTAGGCTAGCACCCCACCGTTGAGGCGGGCGCGGATGCTCTCATCGCCGCTGGGATAAGAGGTCACCGCCTGCTGGTAGGTGCCAAGTGCCTCGTCCCACAGCGCCTGGTCTCGCAGAGTATCCCCGGCACGACGATTAGCCTCAACCGCGAAGGTGGAAGTGGGGTACGTCTGCACGGTGGCGGTGTACCAGTTGTAAGCCGTGTCATACGCGCCCGACGACTGGTACGCTTTGGCGGTAAGCAGGCTTGCCTCGGCCAGATCGACGGAATTGGGCACGCCCTGCCGCAATGCATCGAGGAACGCTATCGTGCGGTTGAAGTAACCGGACTGGTAAGCCGCCCGCGCCGCCCGCATAGGGTCAACGGTGCCGCTGAGTAACGTAGAAGGCTCGATCTTGATTAGCTCCTCTACAGCGCCGTACACCCCATACCCATAGTAGGGGCAAGGGGTGGTCCCCTTATCGCCACATTGGCCCTTGATATATGCGAGCAAGCGAGTCCTGGCGAGATTGGTGTCACCCCCCGCTTTAGCCTCATTGGCAGCATGCACGGCGGCGGGCAAGCCGTAGTTGTCCAGCAGGGGTCGAGGGTCGGAAGCTTGCAGCGCGGCGAGGCGGTCGTACAGGCCAACGGCCCCTTTGTGGTCGCCCCGCCGCGCCTTCACGTCCGCCCAGGCGAGAAGAGCCTCACGCAAATCTACGTCCGCGGGCTTGCCGTCCACGATGGCCTTGTATACGTCCTCGGCGTCCTGGGTAGCCCCCAACAGCCGCGCCTTCGCCAGCATGATTGCGTGGCGAGCGGGTCCGGCGCGCCGTAGGTAGTTGTCGTAGGCGACCACCGCCTCCTGCTCCTGCCCGGTCTGCTCGTAGATGTGGGCTATGCGGGCGAGTGCGCGGGCGGAGCGTGGATCGTCAAGTTGAGACAAGATGGTATAAGCACGTATCGCCGACTCCGGCTGCCCACCCTGCCAGTAAGCCGAGGCCAGCCCCCACAAAGCCTCGCGTGAGTCTGGACCACCGCCGGTACCCACCAGGGCGGAGAACTGCGAGATGGCGGCGCTGTACCGCCCCTCCTCCATCGCGCGGTAGGCCTCGCGCAACGCCGTGCTCCACCCCTCCGACTGGGGCTTGTATGTGAGGTCCCCTACTATGTCATTCGGGCCTACCGGTACGAAGGTGGGCAGCGGAGTGGAGGAGTTGATGAGGCCGATAACGTCTGATGGGAGGCTAGACCAGCCACCACTCCTGGGATCGTTGCCCTGGTTGCGAGCGACGGCCCACCAGACGGTCCCGGCTAGCACAGCCAGCACGGCAGCGAGGGCAGCTATAGGCACCCAGCCGGGCACGCGGCGCGCAGGTGTCTTGTTCGCTTCCTCTATGGCCTCGGCTGCTATGCCCTGGTTATCGCCCGTTTGGGCGTGCTGGGGCGAGGTATCGTGCACCCTTACCTTTACGGGCGCTATATCTTGCGGGATGTTGGGATCCATGAAGAACCTGGAAGGGGAAGAGGGGTCTGACCGTGCGACATCGACAGTATAGGCGTCGCATGGGGATGCGTCAAGCAGCCTCGTTGCTAGGTCGTGGGTTTGTTATTCACCGCAGAGACACAGAGAGCGCAAAGATACCCGGAGAAGAATTGAGGTTGATATGAGGGAAGGGGAGCATCGTACTGTTTGACGCTCCCCTTCCCTCATCTAAACAATCACAATCTCTGCGTAACCTCTGCGTCTCTGCGGTGAACAATAATGCACCGGCTACTCAGCAGGGAAGATGACCAGGGACATCTGGTCAAAGTAGCTCCATCGGCGCAGGAACGAGTCCCATTCGGTGTAGTAGAAGCCACCATCACCCACGTCCATGATGTAGACGCCGCCGCTGTCATAGCCGTAGATGACTACCGCGTGCTCGTAGGGCACCAGCTTGAAGCGCTCGCCCTGGAAGGTCTGGTAGAAGCCGGGTCGCTCGGCGTACTTGCCCGTGGTGAGCCACACCACGACCGGGTTGCCTGCCGCCACATTACCCTTCAAGCGCGATGCCGGCCCGTAGAAGACCACGGCGTTGTAGCCCCGTCGCTCAAGCACGGGCACCAGTGGCTCGGCGTAGATGCCGTAATCATCGATGCCGCCATACGGGCCGTTGATGTCGCCGCGGAAGCCGATATGAGGGTTGGGGTGCTCCGGCACCTCGCGGATGAAGTCACGCTGTGAGACAAGGTTGCCCCAGTAGAGCGTCACCGCCGCGGCTGCCGCGTACTCGCAACTCAGGTTATACCACTGGGCCACCGAGGGGAAGCCCTCGATCATCGCTTCGTCGGGAGCCGCTTCTACCTGGGTAGCGGGCCTGTACAGCGCCGCCACCGTGGATAAGACTACAAGAACCAGCAGGTAACGAAGTTTATGTGCAGGCCTCGACCTCGCAAACATGGCGCTCATCCTCTTCGCGACCTAGCCCAATCGCGTCGTCACCTACTACATTATGCAAGAGGCATGCCAGTTTGGGCAATGGGACATGTTATTTCTGATCGTTCGCCTAACTCCGGGCAGAGGATAACCAGAGAAGTTTCGTTTGGCAGCAACATAAGGAAGTATTTTCATTCCGAACGGAGTGAGGAATCAGGTGGCAGTCGCTCCCTGTTGCAATAGAGGAACAAGAGAGCAATATATGCCCGCATGGGTGTTCCAATTCCGCTTCTTCCCTACTCACGTGATTCCTCGCTACGCTCGGAATGACAATGGTTGCGCAGAGTCCCAGCACTCCATTGCTACAATCCCGGCCTACCCCAGCTGTTGATTGAGCGATAGCCGGATTAGGTATATAATTGGAAGGTTGCTCGCGGGCGGCCGCTTTATCCGGTGCCCGCAACTGCTATGCGATACGGAGTACGGCTATGGACACCCGCCAGGACGCGCAGACTACAAGCACAGGTGACCTCGGGCTGGACATGCTGAGGACGCTGTTCGACTATTCGGTGTGGGCGCGTGATAAGCTGCTGGAGGTGATAGAGCCTCTTGAGGAGAGCAGGCTGCGCGAGCTTCCGGGCGACAGCAAGGGGGTCTACGGCACAATCTTCGACACGCTGGCGCACATGGCAGCCTCTCAGTGGCTCTGGGTGCAGCGCGTGCTTGGAGAGTCGCCGATGCGCTCGCCCAGGGGAGAGGACTTCAACAGCCTGCGCAGCCTGGTGGAGTGGTGGAATGGCGTGCACTCCGACTCGGTGCAACTCCTCAACGACCTCAGCCCCGCCAACCTGGAGTCGGAGCTAACCTACGTGGGCCCCGACGGCAAGCGCCGCAC
>JAXDKH010000021.1:0-4326 GCA_034667185.1 Chloroflexia bacterium
GAGAGTGTTCATAGTGTCCCTTGCCTTCACTGTATTTTTGGGCTCCGAGTCGTCTGGTAAGCACGCTCTCGGTCTTAGTGAGCCTATCTTACCCACCCGACCCTGAAATACACCTGAAGGCCTAACAAGGCACCCTTAAGAAAACCTTAAGAAGAATTTGGGAATTGGGATTTCGGATTGCGGATTTGGTATCGGACTTTGGCCTTTCGGTTGGAATAGTCTTTAGAGGTGTATTTTTCTGCGTTACCAACCGGGAGGCTCATGATGAACAAGGCTGATCTGGAGAGGAGAACTAAGGTATTTGCGGTTGAGGTGATCAAGTTCGTAAGTGGATTGCCAAGAAATCAAGTTACCAGCGTCCTGGGCAATCAGATCTTGCGTGCAGGCACTTCAATCGGTGCCAACTACCGGGAGGCAAACAGGGCTGCCTCACGAAGTGACTTCGCCCATAAAGTGAGTCTCGTCGAAAAGGAGGCAGCAGAAACACGATACTGGTTAGAATTGTTCGATGCTACAGCCACCGGCAACGCCGACATGAGACGCAGCCTCCTGGATGAGAGCGATGAACTAATAGCCATATTCACTAGCGTAGGCAGAAGTCTCAAAAACAACAGACAAATCAATACTTAAAATGCCAGCCCTGGATTCTCCTGCTATCCAACAAATCCGAATTCCGAAATCCCAATTCCCAAATTCCCCCAGAAATGTTACCCCTGCCCGTATCCAATATTGCCCCTGGCGTATTCGGGTTTTGGTGCTACAATTTTGGTAAGATACGCCATGTGGGATACACGATTTAGCTATGCAACCTAGAACTAACACACTGGTATTGGTAGTTGACGACGACTCGCGCATATTGAGGCTGGTGCGGGTGAACCTTGAGAGGGCGGGATTTGAGGTGGACACGGCGAGCAACGGAGTGGCCGCGCTCGACCAGTTCGACGTCCGCCCGCCCGACGCGGTGGTGCTGGACGTAACCATGCCCGGTCTCGATGGCTTCACGCTCACGCGGCGCATACGTGAGATCTCCAACGTACCTATTATTCTGCTTACGGCCTTAGGCGAGCAGTCGCAGAAGGTGAAGGGTCTCGACATCGGGGCCGACGACTACCTTACAAAGCCGTTCGATCCTGACGAGCTGGTGGCCCGCCTCCGCGCCCTGCTACGGCGGACGCAGACAGGTTCGCCCGGTGAGGAAGCGCACAGCCTCGACGCCGGTGACCTGAAGATAGATTTCATACGCCGCAAGGTAGAACTGCGGGGCGAGCCGGTCAAGCTGACGCCTACCGAGTACAAGCTGTTGCAACAATTGGCGCAGAACGCAGGCAAGATTATGCCAAACGCCGACTTGCTATCGAAGGTGTGGGGGCCGGAGTACCGGGACGAAAGCGGCTACCTGTGGGTCTACATCCGTGCGTTGCGACAGAAGCTTGAAGCGGACCCCTCCAACCCACAGTACATCATCTCTGAGCCGGGCTTCGGCTACAGGCTACAGGTACCTAAGTCGGAAACGTGAAACGAGGTTCTGAAACGAGAAACGTGATGCGGCTTACTCTTGCTGGTTCGTGAATGTTGAGGAGCCTGTACTACAGGACCAAGAGAGGCCCTGTCATCCTGAGCGTAGCGAAGGATCAGATGGGTAAGCAAGGGTCCTCAACATTCAGGAAGCTGGTGGTATGAGGGACAAAGTCGCTTGAGTACCAAGAATCAAGAACGGGCGGCTGATCCTTCGCTACGCTCAGGATGACAGGGTGGAGGATGGTAGCCGCACAAGGAGCATAATCGCATTCACGTACTCTATTGAGCAAACCGCATCACGTTTCACGTTTCAGAACCGTTTCAGAAAAGCCATGCGACGACTATCGCTGCTGACACAATTCTCCATATTGAGCCTGGTGCTGTTCATCATTATTGGTGTGCTGCTGGGCTGGAACGTCACGCACTATTTCGAGGAGCAGGCGGTCAGGCAGCAGCAACTGGCGGTCTCGTCCCTCATCACTCCCCTTGTCGGCCCGGTCGTGGACGAGCACCGGGAGATATTGACCGAGGCTGCGTACCCTCCCCCGAATGGCTTGCCCGTCGAGGAGGCGATGAAGTACCCCTACGCGCAGATAGAGGCTCAACTGGCATACGTCTCAGGTTCCGGGCTGGTGAGGATAAAGATGTGGAACCGGGACGGCATGGTCATCTACTCGGACGACCAGACGGTCATTGGAAAGCGCTTCGACTTGAGCCCTGAGTTGAAAGAGGTGCTGGGTGGCACACCCCGCGCCGAGATTTCATCGCTGGAGAAGGCCGAGAACACCGACGAAAAGGGCTACGGCCAGTTGTTGGAGGTGTATACCCCCCTCAGGCTACCCAACGAAGGGCAGATAGTGGGGGCCGTTGAGGGTTACTACGACATGGAGGACCTGAAGGAAACGATTGGCCTCACCAGCGCGTTCCTGTGGACCAGCATATTCACCGGGTTTCTCTTCCTGTACGTGTCGCTCTTCACAATCGTCCGCAACGCCTCGCAGCGCATACTCCGCCAGAGCAATGAGAACGCTGTGCTCCTGGCCGACACAGAGCGCAAGGCCGCCCGCCTGGAGCTTGTGAACGAGCTTGCCCGTTCCATCAACAGCAGCACCCTCGACCTGGACGAGGTGTTCAACACGGTCATTCGCGGCATCGACCGCATAGTACGGCACACGGGAGCCAGCATCAGCCTGTTCGACGAGCGCACCGGCAGGTCGTTGAAGACGATAGCCTCGCAGGAGGTCAGCCCCGATGAGATCGAGGCCGGGAAGAAGCTCATCGCGGAGGTGGGCACCTTCATCAGCGGCGATACTCGGCTTGTCACCTCCCCTGAGTTGCAAGGCATGGCGAACAAGGGCGTGCTCTCACTGCTGCTCATACCCATCTACCTGGGGGAGCGCAGGCTGGGTATGCTGCGGGTGGTGAGCGACGTGCCCAACAGCTTCGATGAAGAGGATGCCGCTATCCTTAAGGGTGTGGCTGACCAACTTGCCGTGGCTATCGAAAACAACCGCCTCATACGCGAGACCGCCGAGACCACCGCCCTGCGCGAGACCAACCGCCTCAAGGACGAATTCGTTTCGATGGTGTCGCATGAGCTGCGCACGCCCCTCGCCTCCGTGAAGGGTTACTCGCGCACCCTGCTGGCCGAGAACGCCGACTGGGACGCCCAGACCCGCCGTGAGTTCCTACAGATCATCGCGGACGAGAGCGACAAGCTACAGGAGCTTGTGGAGAACCTGCTGGAGATGTCGCGCATCGGGGCGGGCCGCCTGCCTATCTCGCCGGAGCCGATGTTGCTCAAGCCCTTCGTCAAGGAAGTCGTGGATCGCGTGGGCAACCAGTATCCCGACACCGACTTCAAATCCAACGTCCCTCACGGCCTGCCGGTGGTGGAGGCCGACCCACGACGCTTGGAGCAGGTGCTGGTAAACTTGTTGCAGAACGCGGCCAAGTACTCGGGGTCGCACACGGTGTGGGTAGGGGCTATCTACAACGGTGGGGAAGACGTGACATTGTGCGTGCAGGACAAGGGGCTGGGCATTGCCCCGGAGCACGTGCCCCACCTGTTCGACAAGTTCTACCGCGCCCAAGGGAACCAGGCCGACAGCGGCTCAGGCACGGGGCTGGGCCTGGCAATCGCCCGCGCCCTCGTGGAGGCCCAGGGAGGCCGCATCTGGGTCGAAAGCAAGGTGGGTGAGGGCACGACCTTCTACTTCACGCTGCCCATCCTCGCGATGGAGGGGGAAGAAGGCGCGTCATCTTCCTCGGGTGACCGGAACGTTGCCCCATCCGCTTCCCTTAGTACTGCCTCACCTCAGGGCTGAGTACCGGCGGGCCGGAGACGCAAAGCAAACTCCCCTCACTTCCGGAGAGTCGAGAAGTGAGGGGAGTTTGCTTTTCCCATGGTCAGGGCCAGGCCCGCCGCACCGGGTTCTGGCTTGCATAACCAGGAAGGTTGTCCGTTAGGTCCGGTTCTGCTCTATGTTCACTGTAACTCCAGGAACCTGGTGCCCACTGATCCGAACCTGGGGGGCAGGCCCGGCGTCTGCTCCATCCTAACGTTGCGAAAGTACTGTACTTTGAGTCCGTTTTCATCGATCTCCCCGGTGATCGGCGGGCCGCAGACTTCTTCGCCATATTTATCAAACAGGGTCAGGAAGTCTCCACCCACTGCGTGCCCGGTGCTGGCGAAGTTCCTGGTACCGGCTCCAGTTGGGTCTGTGCCCGCGGGCACGTTGGAGTTGGGGTGTTGCACGTACGCCTCTCCTACCGGCCCGAAGCGCGGCTGGATGCCCTGTCGGTACT
>JAXDKH010000022.1:0-9047 GCA_034667185.1 Chloroflexia bacterium
CTGAGCGCAGCGAAGAATCTCGTCCTTTACCGGGATGTTTCCTCTTTCTTGTGGGACTCTGTGGCTGACAGAAAGGTGGTACTTTGGGTACTGATGGACGAGATTCTTCGCTGCGCTCAGAATGACAAGGCCGGGGCTTGGATACTCATGTCCGGGACTGATATTATTGAGATGACTTCTAGATAGGTGCCTTCATATAGCTACGAGTCACAAGCGTGAAACCCCTGAAAATGTTACACTTGGTAGAGTAAGGTGCGTTTACTCATGGGGGCAGTAGTGTGCCTTCGCTTTTTGCGCGAGTGGCAGGTCAGGAACGGGGTTCGTCATGTCAGGCGCTATTACCTTCGGGCAGTGGTTGAGAGGGCAGCGGAAGAAGCGCGACCTCACCCAGGAGATGCTCGCCGAGCGCATCGGCTGCTCGATAGGGGCCATACAAAAGATAGAGGTGGGCGCACGTCGCCCGTCGCGGCAGGTGGCCGAGCTGCTAGCCGAGGTGTTCAGCATTCCGCCGGGCGATATGGCCGAGTTCGTGCGCTTTGCCCGCAGCCGAGTCGACCTTGAACAGGGCGAGCCTGAGGACGCCGGTTATCTCACCGGCACACAGGTTGCACCCGCGCCAGAACCTCCTGCCAGTCAAAACGGGCACACCGAAGAAGCCCCAGAGGTTAGTCTGCCCGGCGATAACCTACCCGCGCAACTGACCCAACTCGTCGGGCGTGACGCGGAGGCCGCCGAGATAAGCACCCACCTGTTCCGCCAGGAAGTGCGCCTCCTCACCCTCACCGGGGCTCCGGGCACGGGCAAGACCCGGCTGGCAATCGAGGTAGCCTCCAGGGTGAAGGCACAGTTCGAGGCGGTATGCTTCGTGGCCCTCTCCGCGGTGAGCGAGCCTACTCTGGTGCTGCCCTTGGTGGCGCGCGTGATGGGCCTGAAGGACGCGGGCGAGGGCACGGCGCTGCCTCAACTGGCGCAGCACATCGGCACCCGCCGGGTGCTTCTCCAACTGGACAACTTCGAGCAGGTGTTGCGGGCCGCCTCCCACGTGACCGAGTTGCTGGCGTTGTGCCCGCGCCTGAAGGTCATGCTGACCAGCCGCGAAGCGTTGAACGTGCGCGGAGAGCAGCAGTTCCAGGTGCCGCCTCTCGCCATGCCCGACCCCAACCACCTCCCGACATTAGAGCAGTTTTCGCACTACCCGGCCATCGCCCTCTTTGAAGAGCGTGCGCGTGGGGTGCGGCCCGACTTCGAGTTGAACGAGGAGAACGCCGAGGCCGTGGCCCTGATTTGCGAGAGGCTGGACGGCCTGCCACTGGCGATAGAGCTTGCCGCCGCCCGCACCCGGCTCTTCCCACCCCAGCAGATCGCCGCCCGCCTCGACAGCCGCCTCAAGCTACTCACCGGCGGGGCGCGCGACCTACCTGCCCGCCAGCAGACGCTCAGGGGCGCGATTGACTGGAGCTACAACTTGCTGGACCGCGGTGAGCAGACCCTGCTGGCGCGGATGGGCGTGTTCGTGGGTGGTTGCAGCCTATCTGCGGTGGAAGCGGTGTGCAACGCGGAGGGCGACCTGCCGGTGGAGGCGCTCGACGGGCTGGCATCGCTGCTGGACAAGAGCCTGGTGCGCCAGTACGAGGGGCCGCACGGCAACACCCGTTTCACGATGCTGGAAACCATCAGGGAGTACGCGAGGGAGCAGTTGGAGGCGCTGGGTGAGCGTGACCTGACGGAGCGCATGCACGCCGAGTACTACCTGGCGCTGGCGGAGGCCGCCGAACCTCAGCTAATTGGGGCGGAGCAGACGTTGTGGCTGGACAGCCTCGAAAGCGACCACGACAACCTGCGCTCGGTGTTGCGCTGGGCTATAGAGCACGGGGAGGCGGAGTTCGCGGCGCGCCTTGGGGCTACGCTTTGGCAGTTCTGGTTCAGGCGCGGCTACTACGGCGAGGGCCGCGAGTGGATGCAGAAGGCGCTCGCTATGCCACAGGCATGGCCAACGGAGGACCGCGTCAGGGCGCTGAACGTGGCAGGCTTCCTGGCCTACGGGCAAGGCGATTTCGCTGCCATGGCCCGCTACTACGAGGAGAGCCTGGCGCTGGCTCGGGAGCTTGGCTACAGACAGGGCATCGCGTTCGCGCTGGAGGGGTTGGGCATAGTGGCGCACCACAAGGCCGACTACGAGCTTGCCACCCGGCACTTCAGCGAAAGCCAGGAGATTTCCAGGGAAGGGGGCAACAGCTGGGGTGAGTCGAACGCGCTGTTCCGCCTGGGGAACGTGGCCCTGAACGAGGGCAGATATGAGGAGGCGCACAAGCTGCACGAGCAAAGCCTGGCGATGCGGCGCTCCCTGGGGGACACCGGCAGAATCGCCAGCTCGCTGCTGCACTTGGGCGAGGTGGCCCGCTGCCGCCAGGACTACGACGAGGCATACACCCGCTACAGCGAGTCCCTTGAGCTATACCAGCAGATAGGCGTGAAAGATGGCATCGCCAGCTCTTATCACAACCTGGGACACGTTTACTACCGCCGGGGAGATTACGCCCAGGCCGCCGAGGTGTTCAGGAAGGGCCTGCTCCTGTTCAGGGAGTTGGGCGACAAGCTTAGCATCGTGGAGTGCGTGACAGGGCTGGCGGCGGTGGCGGTGGGCACCGGGCAGCCAGAGCGCGCCGCCCGCTTGTTCGGGGCCTCAGAAGCAGCCCTCAACGCGATGGGCACCACGCTCGACCCCGCCGACCAAATGGAATACGAGCACAACGTGCGCATCACCCGCTCCAAGCTGCCCCCACCGGCCTTTGCTGAGAACTGGGACAAGGGCCGCGGCATGACGCTTGACCGGGCCATAGACTACGCCCTCGGCACCGAACCCGTGTCCGCAGCTGTATGAGACGAAGACGCAAAGACGCAAAGGACGCGGAGAGATTTAGTAGGGTGCTCTAAGCAAAAGGACCAGAGTAGGTGACCCAAAAGGGGCCTTGTCATCCTGAGCGTAGCGAAGGCATGTGGGTAGGAGAATGGGAGTAGGAGCGTAGCCTTGTTACCTGTATCCCAATCTTCCAGCAGAGAACGACACCCGACTGATCCTTCGCTACGCTCAGGATGACAAGGCCTCTTTAGTCCCGCCTGTTATATAGTTCGTAGACAAATGCTATCAATTGCCAGAGCCGTGGCTCTGAGCAATACGATCCACCACATAGTGGACAAACCGTACTGTTTCGGGAAAGGTAGCCTCGGCATCCACGTCTTCGTCTCGCCAGGCTTCACGCCATAGAAGAGCGTTGTTTATTAGGGTAGACCATTCGGGCAGTTCCCTTTTCGCCCACAACGCTGCCTGCTTCTTGGAGGCTTGCTCGCCGTGCCTGTATGCGTATAGCGCCCGGCACATCGTCAGGATCGCGTACGCCTGGGATGGACGCCAGCTCTTGTGATCCCCCTGCTCTATCCAATCGCGCCACTCCATTGTCTGTCTGACCACGATCTCGATGAATTCTTCTCTTGTGATCGGGTCAATGATCTCCTTAGGGGACGGTCCATAAAGGGATATGCCTTTCTCACGCACAACGTACCAGTTTATTGCCCAGTCTTTTCCTGCCTCTTTTACGTGGAACGGCTCGCCTGGACTAATGATAGCTATGTTGCTGGAGCGCTGCTTGTACATCTTTAGCGCACCGAGAGATATGTAAGCTATCTCAAGGCGGTCCTCCCCCTGCATATAGCGAAGGATAAAGTCCTGGTGCATCTTGTCCAGCCGGTCGAACTCGCCCCCGTCAATGTCTGACGAGGTAACAGCCAGCAGATCGATATCGCTGGCTCCTATATCGAAGTCGCCCGTTACCAAGGAGCCATAGAGGTACAAGCCCACGAGCTTTTCGCCCAGGATGGACCTTATCTGTCCCAGGAGGTCGTCCAATAGCTCGTTGATGTCTGGATATTGCGTCCATTGCATGGGTTTGGGCCTACTCATAGTGCACGCTCCCCGGATAGGGGTCCGCTGAGGGTCACTCCGAGTAGAGGCCGCCGGTAGACTCCAGCCAGTCGGCTACCTGGTCGGCGGCGCGGGGCACGTCGCTATCGGAGATGTCCAGTTCCAGCACGGGCAGCAGCGACTCTCTTACCAGGCGGCGCATTAGATCCTGTTCGGCGATGAACTTGCCCAGGTCGTTGTACTGAGAGGGCTTGCCGGAGACCTTTAGGCGCTCCTCCCTGGCTTGATTGAAGGAGCCTCGTGTGCGGGTGCAAAGCACTACGTGAAATCCGAGGGGGAGAAGGCGCTCCTCCAGCCAGCGGAAGTCATAGTCCTTACCGTAGGTCTGTAGCTGGTAGGCGCGGGTGGAGATGTGGAAGCGGTCCACGATCCAGGAATAGTAGCGCTGCAATTCGAACATGCGCACCCAGGTCTGGTAGGTCTCCATCGCCAGGCTCTCCTGTTCCGGCGTGAAGTTGATTATGCCCGGCCCCCATGGCTCGTTAGTGAAAGCGCCCCATTCGCCGGAGACCAGGGGCGAATGGTAGCGGTACTTGCGCGGCCCCACTATACATGGGTGCTCGTTGAGGGCAAAGGCGATGTCGGTCTTCAAGGTCAATCGAGTGCCCTCGAGGATGATCTTGGGAGTGAGTTTTCCAGGCATTGCGCTCCTCGATAGAAGAATGTAGCGAGATGAAAGATGTAGCTAGCATACCGCCGCCACAGCTCAGACCATGTGCTATCTTATTGTATGCTGAAGTCGCACATGTGCCCCGTCCGGAGGGACTGAGCGCTGCGCGACCAGCTTACCTTATGGAGAGAAGCAAGATATGCTCGACAAAATACTCACGGTGCTTATCGGCCTCGTAGGTGGTTTCAGCGTGGGGTTCCAGGCTCCCATCGTTGGAGCGATGAGCCAGCGAATAGGTGGCGCTGCCAGCAGTTTCATTGTACATGTTGGTGGCTCGATTGTGGCGGGGATATTGCTGCTTGCGCGGCATGGCGAGAAGATCGGTGAGTGGCGAGGCCTGCCCTGGTATATGCTGGCTTCCGGTGCGTTCGGCGTGATTCTATACCTGACCCTCACGCGAACCTTACCAGAGTTGGGCGCCGGCGTGTCGGTGACGCTTATCATTGTGGGGCAACTGTTCGTCGGAATGGCAATCGACCACTTCGGCTGGTTCGACCTACCGGTACGCCCTATGGACCCGGCCCGCATCGTGGCGGCTGTCCTACTCCTGATAGGGAGCTACATTATGGTAAGCAGATAGAACGAGACGGTTTTTCTTACGGCTCTGCATTCCAAAGAGACCAGGAGTATATTATGCCATCCTCTGAACCATTCGATGCACACGCCCCTGCGTTCAAGGATTATCAACTCTCGCCGCATGGCCGCTTGCTCCACAGCATCTCCGGTGCGAACGTGCAGCGCCATATCGAGGCGCGACCGCTGCGGGTACTGGACGCGGGTGGAGGCAATGGGATAGACGCAGTCGCTTTGGCTAAACAAGGGCACGCCGTCACCATACTTGACCCTTCAGGCGGACTCCTCAACGAAGCACGTAGCAGTGCAGAGGCAGCGGGCGTGACCGAACGTATGGATTTCTTCCAGGCTGAGATTGCTAGTATCCCTGATCTGTTCTCACAGGCCCGTTTCGACCTGGTACTCTGCCACAATGTGCTGCAATATGTTGGCGATTTGCAGGCAGCATTAGCGGCTATCTGCCATGCGGCGCTGCCGGGTGGATTGTTGTCGATCATCTGCGGCAACCGCTACTCGGAGTCGTACCGTGAAGCTCTACAGCAACTCCGCCCGGGCGCGGCACTAGAAAAGCTGGATACGAGAACCATTTTCTCCGGGGTCTTCAAGACAGACATGAGGGCCTACACAGCCGATGAAATGAGCGAGGCGCTTCGGCAGTCAGGGTGCGAGGTAATCGCCCAGTATGGCGTGCGCTGCGTATACGACTACGTCCCTGATGACGAGCTTAAGAACAGCCCTGCCTTCTTTGCAGAGCTTGAACGCCTGGAGCAAGAGATGAGCGCCAGGTTCCCCTATTACCTCATGGCGCGTTTCTTCCAGATCATCGGGCGGAAGGAAGGCTGTGGTCTAGTCGAGCACAAGCTCGCGGGTGCCGGATAGTATGAGGGCGATGATCAGCATCAGCAAGGTGTAACCACCTAGCATGGCTAGCGACACGGTGGCTACGTTGTCCTGCTCGGTGGCAAACTTGAGGGCACCGGCAAGGGGGGCCAGCACGGGTGGTATGTTCTGCAACAGTGGCCGCGCGCCCTCGAACGGGAAGTTGCGGGCGTCAAAGGACATGACGAGCACCGCAAGTAGGGTCATCGTCCCCAGGCGCACCGCTGAGGTCGTGACGAACGTGCTGAGCAGCGCCACCAGGCACACCGAGAACGCCGCCCCAACCAGCACCGGCAGGCTACCCAGGGCGTAGTTGGTGGGCGTCTGCCAGTCCGCCAGCGGCTGGCCCATAACCCATTCACTAAAGTAGATCAGGTCGAACACGGCCGAAAGGACATAGGCGAGCAGCGCGACGAGCCACGCAGCCAGTATCACGGCCCCGACGTAGGAGGCGCGCGACACCTGCCGGGCCAGGATGGCATACGACTCTGCGCGGTTGCTGCGGGAGAACATGATGGCGCAGGTAAGCGCGGCTTGCAATATGGTGGCGGCGTACTCTATCCCGAAGAAGTGGCCCTGGCCCGACTTGTACTTGAAGAAGAGGGCGTGCACTCCCACCAGAATCGCGAGGTTGAGGAACACCCAGGCGGTCCGAAAATAGTCTCTCAGCGTGAAGCGCACGAGCTTCCAGAACACCGGCGGGTTTGACCGCGACTTGATGGCGGGGGCTTGCTCTGCTTGAGGGGCGCTCAAGGTCTGTGGGGCTGTGGCTTCCAAAGTCTAACTCCCCTCCCTTCGCAGGTCGCGCAGCCAGTTGCCTTGGGGCGAGGTGTCGGCTTGCGGCTCAACCGGTTCGGACAGCGGCGGCAGCGGGGCCGTCGAAGGTCCACTCCTACTTGCAGTAGGGGCGGTCTCAGCGGTATCCCCTGGCGTGGTTGCAGGGTTCGCGGCACCTGCTGCACCGTTGGTCGAAACGGGGCGGACCAGCAGAGGTTGGCTCGCGGGCACGACTTCCGCCGGCTCCGGTTGCGCGAGGACGGCGGGCTCCGAAATCGGTGCCACGTCAACAGGGCTAGCGAGCGGTTCAGCAACCACATCCGTGCTGGCGGGCTCAGATGGGGGTGCCTCTATACGGGGTGTGGTTGGTTCGGCTGCCACCTCAACTACCTCAGGGGGCTTGCTATCGGCCGGGGTCTCGGCGGCTGCCTCCTTGCGCAATGGGCGAACGGCCTGCATGTAGATGCTTTCGAGGTCGCGGTTCTCAACGTGGAGGGATACCACGTCCCAGCGGGCGTCCACGATGGCCCTTATGGCAGCGGCTTTCATGGAGGCAGCATGGGGCACGTCGCTCCCGGTGGGCAGGCTCAACATGAGCGGCTCCGACTCGATCAGCCCTCCCTTGATTATGACGGCAGGGTGCAGGTTCTTCAGGTACTCTATGAGGTGCGGTGCCATCTCGAAGCCGCGGGGCCGAGGCGTCGCCACTATCACCACCCGTGACTGGTCGTCCAGACGGGTGAGGGCCACCAGCCTGCCACCCCTGAGGATGCCGACCCGCGAGCAGATGCGCTCCACTTCCGTCAGTTGATGGGAGCAAAGGAGGATGGTCGAGCCCCGGCGTTTGCTATCAAGCAATACTTCGCGCACCGCAATCTGCCCCTCAGGAGCCAGGCCCGAGGCAGGCTCGTCGAGCACCAGCAGTTCGGGTGGAGTATCACCGGAGGCGTAAACCGCCACCGCCAGGCCGAGCCTCTGCCGCATGCCCTTCGAGTAGGTGCGTATGCGCCGGTTGGCAGCCTCCTCCAGCCCCACTTGCTGGAGGGCGCGGGCGGCCATGCTTTTGGCGTCGCGGCCACTCAGCCCGGCCAATCGAGCCTGGAACTCCAGGTACTCGCGCCCGGAGAAGTTGCCATGATAGCGCGGTTGCTCCGGCAGGTAGCCGATGTGAGCGTGCGCCTTCGTCAAATCCGTAGTGCCGAAGAGCTTGATAGTACCTGCGTCGCTGTGCAGAAAGCCGAGCAGCAACTTGAGCAGGGTGGACTTGCCCGCACCATTGGGGCCGAGCAAACCAAATATCTCCCCGCGCTCAAGGTTAAAGGAGACACCACGCAACGCGGCCACGCCTCTGAACTGCTTGCTCACCCGCTCTATCTGCGCTATAGGCGGCCCACTCGTATTCTCTGTGGCGCTACCGGCATCGCGCTGTTCAGTGGGAGCAGGTAAGATGTCCACGCCGGTACTTTCCGCGGGTTCGACGGGCGCGGGGCTGTTGGCTGTTTGCATAGTGAGAATTATAGAGGAAAGGGTGGGATTATGAAAAGACGCCGGTTTGTCGCTGTGTCAAGGTGGAAAGCAGCGACCCTCTTCCGCCTGCCATCCTTCGCTACGCTCAGGATCAGCCACCCATGCCTGAACGAGCCTTGTCAGCACCCAAAGTTAGTTCCTGTCATTTCGAACGCAGTGAGAAATCTCGTCCTCCACCCGGATATGACCCTTTTCTCCCACCTTCCAGGAACAGCAAGTACTCTACACTGCGGGAAAGATGGTATTTGGGTGCTGAGGGACGAGATTTCTCACTGCGTTCGAAATGACAAAGACGGGCCTTGGTTCTCTATGCGCAATTTACGTGAACCAGCCTTCGCTTAGATCGTCCCAGTTGGGGTTTAGGGACTCGATGAGGGCAATCTTCTTGAAGCGGTTCCAGTCTTTGATTATCTTCTCGCCTGCTATGGCTTCTAGCACATAGCTGGTTTCTTCGAAGTAGACGAGGCGGGTGATGTTGTAGCGGCTGGTGAAGCCTTGTACAAGTTTGTGTTTGTGCTCGTACACTCTGCGCTGCAGGTTGTTGGTCATGCCTACGTAAAGGGTGCGAGATGTGTTTGACATGATGTAGACGTAGTAGTGGCGCATTGTATGGTCCTCATGTGGGTCTCTTTGAGTCTCTTA
>JAXDKH010000023.1:0-5260 GCA_034667185.1 Chloroflexia bacterium
CGTATGCAGGATCATAGGCGCTCAGAGTAGCGGCTCTTATCGTGAAACGTTGGGCGATTTCTCTAATAGCTGCTTCCACTTCGGCCAGCGGCAGACCTCCGGGGGTGCTGTATTGGTTCGCGGGAGCCTCGTCGTGGTCTAACACGTCCACATCCAGGTGCAGATATACTTCATGGGTACGCGATTGTAGCTCCTCCAGGGCGGGTAGCAATCTTGAGGCCAGCCCGCTTTCTCGCGCCCCCGAGTATTCTATCACTGTGACTTCGGACGAATCCAGATTATGCCTTTCTCCATCGTCTAGGTCGCGTGGGCCTACCAGCAGCACCCCTGACTCCGCTACAGACGTGGTTTGACCGGCCCTTTCTCGCAGGTCTGGATGGCACCTGCCGGTGGCAATCGCCAGGGCCATGCCGTCGAGGAAGCCACTTTGTGTGCTTTGGGGTGTGTTGAAGTCGCCGTGAGCATCGAACCAGATGATGCCGGTGGACTCGCTCGTCAACCCGCCCAGCACGCCAATGGAGGTGTTGCACAGCCCCGCCAGTATCAAGGGGAAGTACCCTTCGTTGGTAAGCGCCTGTACCACAGACGCTACCCGGCAGTTGAGCGCTACAATCGCACTGTAGAAGTCATCTATGGGAGCGTCGAGGCGCACCTGCTCCAGGCGCACATCGTGCCCCGAATGCCGCAATTCATCGACCGCGCCTGCTTCCACGTAGCGGGCGGGACCGGCACCCATCGAGACACCTTCCCGCCCAAAATAGTAGGGTACTTCCACCAGGCCGATTTTCATTACCCGGCTGCCTCCGCGTAGTCTTGTGTGGCTACATGGTGCTCGGTGTCCAGCAGGGCCTGCTTGCGCTCCATGCCCCACCTGTAGCCGCCCAGGCTGCCGTCTTCCTTTATCACGCGATGGCAGGGCACGACCAGGGCTACAGGGTTGGTAGCGCAGGCCCTGGCGACGGCACGTACAGCCGTGGGCTGCCCTATGGCCGTGGCTACATCGAGGTAGGAGCGAGTGTCGCCATATGGTATCGCCCGCAACGCCTCCCACACGCGAAATTGAAAGGCGGTGGCCCTCACGTCGAGGGGAAGGTCGAGATGCGGCTGCCTGCCCGCGAGGTGGGCCAGTATCGCCTCCACCCACTCTCCCAGTACGGAGTCGTCGCGCTGTATGCTGGCCGAGTGGTATTCCGCGTGCAAGGTAGCTTCCAACTGGGTATCAGAGTCGCCCATGCGGATAGCGCAGATACCCCGTTCCGTGGCGGCCACCAGCAGTCTGCCCAGTGGAGATTGAGCGATTGTGAAGTAGATCTGGGTGCTAACCCCGCCCTTCCGGTAGGTGGCCGGGGTCATACCAAGATGATCGACTGCCTTGCCGTACAGACCGCTGCTGGAGTTATACCCCGAGTCGTAAAGGGCGTTGGTGACCGTTTCGCCCCCGCGCAGGCTCTCCTTCAGGCGGCGCACGCGCAGGGCCTCAGCGTACTGGCGCGGACTGATACCCATAACGCGCTTAAAGACCCTTTGCAGGTGGTAGGGGCTGAGGCCCACCGCCTCGCTCAACTCTCCGAGCGACACCGCGCCTTCGTCCTCCGGCTCCTGCTCTATCAGGCGGCACACCCGCTGCACCAGGCCCAGATGGGGGTCGTGCACCTCGGCATCGGACGGCTTGCACCGAAGGCACGACCGGAAGCCCGCCTGCTCTGCCGCCTCAGGGATGGGGAAGAAGCGCACCTGCTCGCGCCGGGGCCTGCGTGAGGGGCACGAGGGCCTGCAAAACACGCCCGTGGAGCGCACGCCGTAGACAAACGCCCCGTCCAGCCCCGAGTCTCTGCGCAATACCGCCTCCCAGCAGCTTTCCTCACTCAGCAACGATTTCTCCTCGTCCAGTTCCGCTATTGCCATTATCGCCGTGCTCATTGTCGTTCCCTCCTATGCACCCATGATAAGGCATGGCCGCGCGGAGGGCTATCAGATTCTTGCTCGCCAAAGTTCACTATATTTGAGCATAGCAAATTTACGCCTGGCACGTAAGCGGCTGAGGTACCATCCTGGGTCGTATAATAGACCTAGAGGCAACAGATAACACATGGGAGAGTGCGCCCGGTGCAAGTTCACAGGCTGGACCTACATGGCTATACGGTGGCGGACGCGATGCAGGCGTTCCGGCGGGCCTACAACAGGCTGGCCGAGGGCGGGCGCGGCTATGCGCTGGAAGTGATCCACGGCAAGGGTACGATAGACGAGGGTAGCGCGATCCGCGCCGAGCTACGGAGCTACCTCAAGAGCCGGGGCAAGCGCATCTCCGGCTTTGACGCCCAACTCCTCATGCGCGGAGCCGACTACCTCCTGGAGGGCTGCGGCACCCTCGCCTACATGCACGGCGAAGACCTCGACCGCAACGCCGGGAAGACGGTAGTAGTGCCGCTGCGACGGCTGGGAGGGGGCTGAAACGAGAAACGAGAACCGTGATGCGGCTTGCTCTTGTTGGTTCGTGAGTATGATGTTGCTTCTATTAGGGGAACCATATTCCCATCTGTCATCCTGAGCGCAGCGAAGGATCAGGTGGCATGTTAGAGTCCTCAACCATTGTGCATGCCGGTGGCAAGAGGAATACTGCCACAGCAATTGTAACGGCCAAGAATGGGTTACTGATCCTTCGCTACGCTCAGGATGACAGGGTGGAGTCGGGGTCCGCCAATGCCAGCGGGGTCGTCTTCGCATACTAAATAGCACAAGCCGCATCACGTTTCATATCAGGTTTCAGCCAAGAACTTCGAGGCCACACCGCAGGTGAGGAGCCAGGTGGTGCCTGCTATCCAGCCGGCCACCACGTCTGAAGGGTGGTGTACGCCGAGGTAGATGCGGCTCCAACCGATAAGACCGCAGAGGGCCATCGTCAGGGCCATCAGGCGCGCCACGGGACGCCGTTTCTTCTTGTCCTTATCCTTGTCCTTGTCCTCACCCTTCGCCTTGTTCTTGCCTGCGTGTATCACCAGTAACGCCATTGTGCCGTAGGTAGCTACGCTCATAGTCATGTGGCTGCTGGGGAAGCTGCTACCGGAGGACTTGAGTTTGGGCACCATAAAGAAGGGTCGCGGACGCCGCACTATCTTCTTCAGCAGGCTGTTCATTACGCCGCTGCCCGTTATGGCCGCCGCTAGCACCGCGGCATCGCCCCGGCGGTCTGACAAAAGCCAGCGGCCTCCGACCAATGCGGTTGCGGGCCACAGTGCCCAGGGTTCGCCCATCGCGCTCGCCAGCTTCATGACAAGCTGGACACGTCCCTTCTGGGCCTCCAAGGTCTTGTCAATAACCGTGTCATCGAAGGCTTGGGCTACCGGCTGCAACGCAGCGTCCACGGCCTTCCCAAGCACCGACACGCCCAAGATAGTAGCGACGGTACCGCCTGCGAACGTCAACGACACCGGCAGCGCCACGCTGCGCTTGCTCTTGCTATCCTTCCCCATCTACACGCCTCCTCTGGTTCTTCAACTGTACTGTCGCTTGCATCTTCTATGCCATGTAGCAGACTCATGAGATGTGTATTATGAAGATACTGCCGCTGGCATGGAACGTGCCCTTTACTTGCTTGCTAAATCAACTATGCCAGGGCGTAAGCATAGAATCGCGCAGGAAAGCAGGTAACGCAACGTGGCGAATACCACTTCTACCGTAAAGGGTGCGGTGCAGGAAGCCAAGAAGAAAGCAGAACAATCGTCCAGTGGCGGGTGGATAGAGAAGCTATCCCGCTTCGGTTACGCGGTGCGTGGTGTGCTGTACGTAGTGATAGGGATGCTGGCCGTGCAGGTGGCGTTGGGCCGGGGCGGTGACACCACGGGCAAGGACGGGGCGATTGCCGCTATAGGCAACCAGGCATTCGGTGGGGTGCTGCTGGTGCTCATCATCGTTGGCCTTGCGGGCTACTCGCTGTGGGGCTTCGTGCGCGCCTTTCTCGACCCGTTCAAGCGCGGTACCGACGCTAAGGGCTTGCTGCAACGCGGTGGCTACCTGGTTAGCGCGGTGGTCTATGGCTCGTTGATCTTCCCCACGGTACAGTTCCTGTTGCAGCCCGGTAAAGACCAGAAGCCTGGGGGCAATTCCAGCGCCGATTTCTCCGCTTCGCTCTTGTCGCACCCACCGTTGGGCCAGTGGCTGCTCGTGCTCATAGGGGTGGTGGCCTTCGGCGGCGGGCTGGGGCAGATGTGGCTGGCGTTCTCCGGCGATTTCCAGAAGGACCTCAAGTTCCGCGAGATGAGCGAGAACTCTGAGGCTCTTGCGAGGCGTGTGGGCCGGGCGGGTCACGCCGCGAGGGGAGTCGTGTTCGCTATGATGGGCTTCTTCATCGCCAAGGCCGCCTGGGACGCCGACCCCAACCAGGCAAAAGGTCTCGATGGTGAGCTACAGACGCTGGTCCAACAGCCTTATGGACCGGTGCTGTTGGGTGCCGTAGCCCTGGGCCTCATCGCGTTCGGGGTGTATTCCATTCTGTGCGCCCGCTGGATCAAGACGAGCGATGCTGAAGCGTAGTTCTGAAACGTGAAACGTGATTCGGCAAGGGTGATTGGGTACGTGAATACGAAGATGTCTGTTCTGCAGGACGAAGAGTGGCCTTGTCATCCTGAGCATAGCGAAGGATCAGTTGCCCGTGCTTGACTCCCTCTATTGTAGCAATAATGTTCCCTTTGCCAATATCATCCGGCGCGTTGAGGACTCTTATCTACCCACCTGATCCTTCGCTACGCTCAGGATGACAGGGTGTGGCTTGGTCCTGCTACGCTGACGAAGTGGCATTCACGAGACCTTGCCACCCTCACCGCATCACGTTTCAGAACCCAGCCAGTCCAGCACGGTTTGGTTGAACCATTCAGGGCGGTCGTGATGCACGGCATGACCGACGCCTGGCACTATGTGGTAGGTGGAGTTGGGGATGCGCGAGGCAAGGTTGCGGGTCATGCCGGGGGTGGCGAAGGGGTCGAACTCGCCGCTGATGAGGAGGGTGGGACAGCGGATTTCGTGGGCGCGAGAGAGGCTGATGTCGCCGCCCCTTGCCAGAATGGCTTTTGAGGCGTCTGCCCAGCTTCGGAGGGTAGCGCGGCCCGCCTCTTCGCCATACTGGTGCTTGATGTAGTCGCTCCAGCCGCGCAACTCATCTATGGGGTCGTCAACGACGCTGTACATGATATCCAGCATCTCGGCCATGTCCCCTGTGCCCAATGTGCCTGCCGCGCCCCACTCTACCAGCGAGCGCACCACATGC
>JAXDKH010000024.1:0-8492 GCA_034667185.1 Chloroflexia bacterium
CAAAACCGCAGGCCGAAAACCCAATTCCCAAATTGCTTCAGCCCTGGCTTCCTATGATTTCCTGGAGGGTGCGGCGTCTGCGTCTGCGGGGCTTGGCGGTGGTGCCTTCGGCGGCCTGTTGGTGGCTCACGATAGTGCGCTCGTAGTAGGAGGCGATGCGCGAGGCCACTGCGGGCCAGTCGTACTGGCGGGCGGTGCGCTGGCCTGCTTGTCGGATGCGCGACCTCAGTTCTTGATCGCTCAGCAGGCGGACCAGGCCAGCAGCGATAGAGGCCGGGTTCCTCGGTTCCGCCAGGAAGCCCTCGCGCCCGTGGGTGAGCACGTTCGCATAGCCGGGGATGCGGCTGGCCAGCACGGGGGTACCTGCCGCCATCGCTTCCAGGAGCACGATGCCGAAGCTCTCCCCTCCGGTGGACGGTGCGCAATACACGTCGCATGACTGGTAGTACCTGGGAAGGTCGTCGCCGGAAACAAAACCTGTGAATTCCACCTGAAGGGCTGAGCCGGGGGAGCGATAGACCACGCGGTCGGTGCGGGTGTGGTCGCGCAATGGCAGCCACTCGGCCATGTCCTCCGGGTCGCCGCTGCCGGCCACCACCAGTCGCAGGTCGGGGAAATAGGGCTCGACTATGGGGAGCGCCTGCAGCAGCCACCTGAGGCCCTTGCGCGCCTCCTCGAAGCGGCCCACGAAAAGGACCGTCGGCCTGCCGTCTTGCATCCACTGGACCGGCTCTCGCGGGGTGCTGAAGCGCTGCACGTCCACGCCGTTGGGGATGACCTCGAACTCCCCGCCGAAGTATTGCGACACGAACTCGAACGCCGAAGGCGAAACGGCAATCCGCCCATGCAGCCTGTCGTAGAAACGGCGCAGGATTGGCCTGCCCATCGCATATACGGGCGAATATTCCCCATAGGCGTGAAAGGTACCAACGTTGGGGCTGCTGGAATAGCGCAGTACAAGCCAGGGCACCGTCGGCATGAGAGGCTCGTGCAGGTGAATTACGTCGAAGCGCTCTGTGCGCAGAATCGCCTTTATCGTGCGGCCCAGGTCGGGCGAGAGGGAGATGCGGGCTACCGACCCGTTGGCGGGCACCGGCGTTACGGCTCCAAGCGCGTAAACATCCTCCGGCTGGTCCGCAAGCTCCGTCGAGAAGGGGGCCAGTATCTTGGTGCGGTGACCCAGTTCGCGCAGTTCCTGGGAGAGGTGCCGGATGTGCTCGTTCACGCCTCCCTGGCTGGCATAGTCGTAGGGCGAGACGAGGGCTATGTTCATGCCGGGCTCGGGCATAATGCCTACCTGCGCTCCTTGAGGCGGCGGGTAACGGCGCGCTTGACCTTGTAGGAAGGGTGAACGATCATGCTCTTCCACAGGTTAGGGGCGGCGATCTTTCCGTGGTCGCCCAGCGTCATGAACTCGCCGCCCGCGACCGTCGTCTTATCGATGATGGCTTGCAGCAGTTCCTCAACCGTTGTGCCTGGGAACATCGTATACCCCATGCCTATCATCGAGTTGGCGTGCGCGTCGGAGCCCCCGAACTCAGGCAGATGAAGCACCGTCTTATTAAGTTCCTTCACGCGAGTGTGCGCCACCCGTCCAGCATAGGAGGGGTTAAACGTCTCGATGCCGTGGAATGGGAACTTGCTGCTATGCTGGGCAAGCAGTTGCTTCTCGCGTATCGAAGTAGTGAGCCAGGATAGAGGGTGGGGAGCTATCACCATTCCCCCCGCTTCGTAGACGGCCTGTACGCTCCAATCCAGCGTCTTCAGCATGGGGAAGTCCCGGGTCACGAAAAGGGCCAGTAAGTGCCCGTTGCGGGTGGTAATCTCGGTGCCGGGTATGACCTGAAAGCGCCACTTCCGCTGCTCAATCAGCTCCAGGGCTTCCATCGCCCCGCGTATGTCGTCGTGGTCGGTGATAGCAATTACGTCTAGGTCGGTCTTGTGCTCGACGTACTCGAATATCTGCTTGACGCTGGCGAGGCCATCGCCGAGCGAGGTATGCATGTGCAGGTCGGCCTTGCCCATGCGCACCGGGGTGTGCCCGCCCTGGTTGCCGTTTTGATTGTCTGTCATTGAGGGTCCTGTCCGTCCGTGGGGTCATGGAGCTATGTGGTCGGCGCGCCACGCTCCCGTTGTGGAAAAGGGACGCCAGGCAATTATAAGTGACTTAGCAGGAGAGGGCAAACCTAAGCTTGACATAAATACAAGGACAAGCGGAGCGACATAGGTGTGTCACCCAGGTTTTGCCACGTAGTGAAGCTTAGGCGAGGATGGACTCGGGCTCCGGTTCAGATTCCGTTTGGCTGATGGAGACCCACTCGACAATGTGGTTCCTGCCGAGGTCCTTGGCTCGGTAGAGGGCTGTGTCGGCCTTGCCGATCAACTCCTCAACGTGCACCGCGTCGTCCGGGTACATGGCGATGCCCTGGCTCACGGTGGGCGAGGGGATCGGCCGGTTCTGCATGTCGCGCATGACGTTGTGGGCTACCGTCTGGCGGATGCGCTCGGTCACAAGGCGAGCCTGGGCTCGGCTCACGTTGGGCAGTAGGATCGCAAACTCCTCGCCACCCCAGCGGCCCACCACGTCGGTGCTCTTGACGTGGCCTAATATTGACATAACCACGGAACGCAGCACATCGTTGCCCACCAGGTGGCCGTAGGTGTCGTTGTAGGTCTTGAACTTGTCAACGTCGAGCATGACGAGCGCCACGGTGGACTTTTCAGTGAGTGCGGTGTCCAGGCTGCGGTTCAGCTTGTCGATAAAGGTGCCGTGATTGAAAGCCCCCGTCAGGGAGTCGCGCTGGGCCTGCTCGTGCACGGTGGCATGGAGCCGCGCGTTCTCCAGGGCGAGCGCCGCCTGGCTTGCGATGGAGCTGAGCAAGCGCAGGTGGTGCGACTCGAAAGCGTCGGGCTGGGCCGCCTGGACCGAGAGGACGCCCACGATTTTGTCCTTGGCGATGAGAGGCACGCTGATTAGCGATTGCGCCGTCGTGCCCACCATGTTCGTCTCGAAAGGCAGTTGCTCGCGCTCCGTGCTCCAGTTGCGTACGAAGATCGGCGTGCGTTTGCGTATCACCCAGCTAGCTATGCCCACGCTGTCAAGCCGGGCCTTGAAGGGCTGCAACGTCACGCCACCCTCCACAAAGATGTCGTAGCGGAGTTCGCCCAGGTCCTCGTCAAGGAGGGCGATATAGAAGGTGTCGGGGTGGAGGGCGCGATTCACCTGCTCGTAAATCAGCTGCATCACTTCGTCTATTTGGAGCGAGGAGGTGGTTACAAGGCCGATCTGGTAGAGCGAGGCGCTTTCGCGCGCTGCCTGCTGCGCTTCCGTGAACAGACCCAGGCGCTCGATGGCCATAGAGGCTTGCTGCGTCATCGTGCCGAGCACGTTCCAGCGACTCAGCGGCATCGCGTATTTGCGGTCGAAACTCAGGTTCAGGGTACCGAGTATCTGGTCGCCACGCCACATAGGTACCCCATAGAACGAGCGTGCGCTGGGGCGGACCATAAAACCGCGCAACCCCTCCACGTCGTCTATGTCGGGCGCGAAGACACCCTTGCCATCGGCTAGCAGCAGCTTGACGGTTGGCTCCTCCTTGTGCAGCTGCAACTGATTTAGCTTTGCGACCTGGTCCTGCGTGAAACCCTTGTTGTAGACGATCCTGCCCTCACCCCGGTCGTTGAAAAGCAGAAGCGAGCCGGAAGTCGCCCTCTCCAGGTCCATCGCAGTATGCAGCAGGTTGCGCACAATATCATCGCTGACCTGCGTAGTGGACGCGCTGCGAGTGAAGGCATACAGGGCGTTCAACTCGCTCAACTGTTCGCGGATTGTGCCCTCATTACGAGTGAGCAGCCCCGAGAAGTAGTTCGCGATATAGGCGATGATCATCAGGGTCGCGGAAACGGTGAGCACATACCCCAGGTAGGTGCCGAAGGAGGCATGCACGGGTGGCGTCTCCCCCATGTTCTGCGGTGGCGTCATCCAGAGGGCTTCGAGTATGCCCAGCCCCGCGTACAGCACCGCGGCCACACCCGCTACGAAGTAAGCGCCGGTAGGTGGGAGGATTGCCAGCCCCACAAAGATGTAGAGGAAATACAGCACGAACACCGGTCCGGTAACGCCGCCGGAGAAGTGCACTACCATCGTGAATACGACTAGATCGAGAGGAATCTGGGCATACCGCAACACCTGGCCCAAGCCGGTGGTCGTGAAGCCAGGCTGCCAGGTGGCGACCAGGTAGCAAACGTTGACCAGGGCCACGGTGGCGGCCAGCCCGATATGCCAGAGGGCGGTCTGTGAGGGGAGCTGCCCAACTATTATGATAGCGCCGACCAGCAGTAGGGCGACCACAACAGTCCAGCGGATGCCGATAACCCATCGCATCCGCTCGACCAGCTCATTTGAGCCTATATCGCTGGCAACGCCAATTCTCGGCTTGGTAAGTGTAGGGAACAAACCACCCATCCAATGAGGCTGAACGGGGCCTCTATGGACTATATTACCTAACCCGGTCCCTCCCGTCAACTGCCCGAAGTAGGTACTAAAGTACTAGTACCGGGGTACTCTAACGACCCTGTAGCGCGAGAAATCTGATTCGGCTATAATCCCGTATATTATTCGTAAGGCAACGCGGAACGGTTGCCTTACCCTGCCGAGAGAGTGCCAGCGTGTTATGCCGATGCATGACGAGCCGGTGCGGACAGGAAGCCCATGTTTTGGGCCGCAGGTGATCGGAGGGTGAGGCATGATGCTATTCGGTCGAGCACTGCTGGACCTGAAATGGACCGCCGCATGCCGCTAGCGTGGCGTCCGGCTTGAGGGCGTGCAGCGTGCTCCAGAAGCTCATGTTGGATTTATCACCCATCGCTGACGATCAACTCGTGTTGCGCATCGCCGGGGGCGAGGCTGCGGCCCTGGAAGTATTGTACGACCGCTACGTGCGACAATGCTTCGGGCTCGCGCTTCGCATGGTCAACGAGCCTGCGCTGGCCGAGGAGGTGGTGCAGGAGGTGTTCCTCAAGCTCTGGAGCAGGCCGGATAGTTACTCCTCCCAGAAGGGCGCGTTCGTAAGCTGGCTGCTGAGCCTGGTCCACCACCGCTGCGTGGACGAATTGCGCAAGCGCTCCCGCAATGACATTGCACTCGAGACCGAACAGCCTCTCAGCGTCATCAATACCAGGCCCGACCCGCAGCCCGACCCGAGCGAACAGGTGTGGGTGCTGGAGCAGCAGCGGGTGGTGCGGCAGGCCCTCGTCGAATTGCCGGAGAACCAGCGGCAGGTGTTGGAGCTTGCCTACTTCGGCGGACTGTCCCAGAGCCAGATAGCCGAGCGACTCAGCCAGCCGCTGGGCACGGTCAAGACCCGCATGAGGATGGGGCTGCAAAACCTGCGCCGGCTACTCGAAACGCACAAGCTCCTGCTCGAATGAGCCGGGGCACGAGTCTGGCAGCGTAGGACAGATGACCGGCTAACACACGCAACAATGCACATGGCAAGCAAAACAAAGGCACACAGGACACACGTTTGAACGACAATAACGACAATCTGCTCGAAGACAACTGGGAGGGTCGCCTAATCGAATACTCGATGGGCACGATGTCCCCCTCCGACGCCGTCGAATTTGAGCGACAACTCAACGAGTGCCGGGTGCACGTGAAGCTGGCCGACCACTATACTCAGGTAGTGGGCTGGATGGGGGCTGTCGCTACGCCTGCTGAACCTCCAAGCGGCCACAAAACACGTTTGTTGGCGCGTGTCGCTGCAACGCCGCAGGAGCAGGAGCCCACATTACCTGCCGCAACGGGACAATCCCAGCCTATTCTTCCATTATCCACCGTGGGCGCCGAGCCCACTATGACAGCCTATGCAGGTGCCGCAGAGACCGTCGAGTCCGCACCCGTCACCAGCCTGGACGACTACCGCCAGAGACGTAGGACCGTGCCGAGGGCGCTGTGGATGGGCGCTGCCGCGGCCGTGCTTGCGCTGCTGGTGCTTGCCGGTTGGCTCTCGTCGGTACTGGGGAGACCCTACATACCGGCAGGCTACAAGACCCTCGCCGTGGTGAGCCAACCGGAGGCTCCAAATAGCTCCGGGGTGCTCATCTACAACCCCGATAATAGAGACGCATATTTCCTCGCGGACGGCTTGCAAGCCCTCAGCGCCGGGCAGGTCTACGAGATGTGGCTTCTGCCCAAGGGTGGCGGCAACCCGATACCGGCGGGCATCTTCAACGCTGCGTCCGGCGGCACCGCCCGGCATGACATACAGGCTCCAGCGGGCATGGGGCAGTATGCGGGAGTGGCGGTGAGCCTGGAGAAGGCACCGGGCGGCACGGTCGTTGGTGGCCCCATCCTGCTAGTGGGCCAGTACGATACTAAGGACTAGCGAAAGAGGAAGGAAGCAAAAGGGAGCGCACCGGAATGGGCGCTCCCTTTTCAAATGGCCGGCGATTAGACTTGTGGGGCTACGTCGGCCTTGTTCGGCACAATGATTACCGATGTCGCGTTGAGCGTCTTGCCGTCGGCGCTCCTTGTACCTTCAACGACCAACCGGCCACCTGCCGTCACGTCAGCCTGGCTGGCGTTGACCAGGGTCCGCTTGTGGTCGGTTGTAGATATAGTGAGCTTGCGGTACTGAGTAGCCGCGCTCAGGTCGACGGTCAGGTTCCCTCCCTGCCTGCGAGGGTCCAACGTCAGTGTGTTGCCACCTACGGTTGCTACCTGGCCGGTCACGAGGACTACACCGTTGCGGACGACTCGCAGAGCCCAGGCGTTCACCTTGACGTTGTCCCGCGTTGCAGGGGCTTTGGGGTTCACGCGCCGAGGCAGCCCCAGCACCTGGACCTTATCGCCAACCTTGAGAGCACTCACCGTCTTGAAGCCGCTGTCCAGCACCACAGTGTCGGCGGTAGTCTCCACCTGGACATCGAACCCGCGATTGTTGGTAACCGTGAGAGTGCTGCCGCTGATCGCCTTGACCGTGCCACCACCTACCCTGGCCTTATCAGCCCCGCGACCTCCCGGAGCCCTGCCTCCATCTCGCACGCCCTGCGTCACAACCCTGGCATCAACAACCTTGGGATCGTTGGTCGTCATGCCCGCAACAATGGCAGGCTCGTTGAGCTTAAGGTCGGCCAGGCTGCCCTGTCCCGGCCCGTCGGCTTTCTTCACGACGATCCAGGTGTTGGGACCGATGTTGGCGGTTATGTCGCCGCCCTTGGTGGTGAGGGTGATAGTGTTGGTGCCGACTGCTTTAACGTCGCCCACGAGGCGGGCCGGGTGCGGGTTGGCCGCTTGCGCCCTGGGGCTGTTGGGTCTCGGCGCGGGTGCCGCAGCTGACGCCGAACTAATCAGGAAGCCACCTGCTCCCAATGCCAGGAGCAATGCGCCCATGACTGCGAATACTTTCGATGCTCTCATGTAATTGGTCCTCCTACATGCAAAACTGTTTACCTACAATGCTTCGTGGCCCATGCTTATGCCAGGGGACGTGATGTCAGTTCACTAATTCTATTGTAGGCAAGTCTCGGCTCTGACGTGTTAGGCCAATGTAAAAGCTTTGTAAAACGTGCTTGTTGGGCGTTACCATATCTCCCAGATATCCGCCGGGTAGACCACCGGGGCGACTACCGATTCGTACCGCCCGTAGCGGCCACGGAAATAAAGTAGCGGCTCCGCCTCGTGTGCATCCCCCGCCACGATTTCTCCCATGACTATCACGTGATCGCCACCCTTGCAAGTTTCGGTCAGGCGGCACTCAGCGTAGGCGAGTGTGCCGTCAATGACGGGGCTGCCGGTTTCGCTACCCTGCCGCCAGCGCAGCCCCGCGAACCTGTCGCCGTCTGCGGTAGAAAATTGCTGGGCCACGTGCTGCTGGTCGGCGGACAGGATGTTCACAGCGAAGCTACCCGCTTGCTTCAGGATGTCCAACGTGGAGGAACGCTCGCTGACGCACACCAGCAGCATCCTCGGCTCCAATGACAAGGAAGAGACTGCGCTTGCGGTAAACCCGCGGGGCTGCCCGTCCTGGTCCATCACAGTTATTATGGTTACGCCACTGGCGAACGAACCCATCACCCGCAAGAATAAGTGCTTTTCTATTTGCATGATCTACCCCCGATAATTCCGCATATAGTCTATTTGTTTGCCCATCTTCTATTGTAAGGCATGGCACTATATGCCTTATAAACAAGGCAAGGCGGTTGGATGCTCAAGCGATACTTCGATTGGGGCGGAAAACAGGGCTAGCGAAGCACCTGGCGGAGGAAGGCAGCTACTGACATGGCAAGGTCGCGCTCCCGGCCTTCGAAGAAATGGCCGGTGTTCTTTAGCGTGAGCAGGGTCTTGGGTTCCGGTAGCGTCTCTACGTACTCGGCAAGCTCATCTGGCGGGCAGAAGTCGTCAAGTTCCCCGGTAACGAAGAGGCGGGGGTGGGGCCACTGCCCAAGGTAGCTCAGGTCGCGCCATGCTACGGGCAGGCCGATGCACGTGA
>JAXDKH010000025.1:0-12148 GCA_034667185.1 Chloroflexia bacterium
GATAATCGAGGCGCGGGCGGCGGAGGCGATAGACGCGCTGAAGAACAAGGATATGCAAAAGCTGGCTGGTCTGGTCCACCCTGAGAAGGGCGTTGGCTTCGCGCCCTACACCTTCGTAGACGAGACCAACCTGAGACTTACCCGAGAGGAGCTTGCCGGTGCCTTCTCGGAAAAGAGCGCGCGGCATTGGGGCGTCTTCGATGGCAGCGGCGACCCTATTGATCTAGCCTTCGGGGCTTATTACGACCGCTTCGTCTACAACCACGACTTCGCAGCCGCGCCCAGCATCAGCTACAACGAGTTCAAGGGGCATGGCAACATGTTCAACAACATCTTCGAAGTCTATCCCAACGACATCGCCGTAGAGTATTACTTCCCCGGCTTCGACCCGCAATTCGAGGGCATGGACTGGAATGCCCTCTACTTAGTATTCGAGAAACACACCGACGGCAACTGGTACCTGGTGCACATCGCGCACGGCCAGTGGACCATATAGCCATTAGACGATTGAAACGCCAAGACGCCAAGATTAAGAAGGTTTAGAGAGTACAAAAAGGACCAGAGTACGACACATGTACTCTGGTCCTTTTGCTTGAATAACAATCCTTAACCTTGGCGCGTCTTGGCGTCTTGGCGTCTTGGCGTTTAGAACGTCATCTGGCCCTTGCCTCTAGCTCGGATTTGACGCGGAGGTGGTCCTGGACGGCTTGCCTGCGGCGGCGTTTGGCGTAGAGGCGCTGGCGCAGGTTGTTCATGGGGCCGCTTTGAGCGTCAACGAGCGCGTTCACAGTGAACTCGGTGCCTCTAGCGCCCGCGTCCTCGTAGACGAAGCGATAGATCAGGTGGCTGCCCGTCAGGTAGCGGTAGCTGATCTCCACGTTGCGCTCGAAGTAGAGTAGTTCCAGCCGCACCGCGCCCACGGAACTGGTCGTGCCGTCCTTGCGCAATGCGGCCAGCGTCATAATGGAGCCGGGACGAAAGGGCGGCCCATCCCACTCCAAAGCCAGCTTGGCCAAAGGCTTGCCGTCGAAGTCGCGCGTCCAGTAGTCGGGGTCGCCGGTGAAGCGGAACACCCGGTCCAGCGGTGCCTTCACGTACATCGTATAAGCGTACAGCAACCGCGCCCCGTCGAGCGCCTTCTCCAGCAGACCTGTATCCGCCCCACGCGGCATCGAATGCTCCTTCGGTGGACGATAGACGATAGACGATGGACGATAGCATCTCCTACCATCGTCCATCGTCTATCGTCTATCGTCCGCCCTGTGCCAACGGTCCTTCGCCTACTATCTGGTCGAGGCGGTCGATGATGCGGGTGAGCACGCCGAAGGCTTTCTCGACCGGTTCGGGGGAGTTCATGTCAATGCCGGCGATCTTGAGGGCTTCGATGGGGAAGACCGCATCGCCGCTGCTGAGGAACTTCACATAGCGCTCGGCGGCGCTGGGGCCTTCCTGTAAGACACCCTCGGCCAGCGCGTTCGCGGCGGAGATGCCTGTGGCGTACTGGAAGACGTAGAAGTTGCCGAACATGTGGGGGAACAGCGCCCAGGTGATACCCACTCTATCGCGGTCCACTGTGACAGCCTCCCCGTAGGCTTCGGCGTAGAGGTCGGCCATGAGCGAGGACATGGCATCCGCCGTGAGGCTCTCGCCGCGCTCCACCCGTTCGTGGCAATCAAGCTCGAAGCGGGCCAGCGTGGGCATGATGAAGAGATAACGGTGCAGGTTGCTCATCGCCTCGGCCAGTATCTCAAGCTCGAAGTCCTGCTCCACGTCGCCCTTTAGCAGGTGAGCGCGCACCATCGCCTGGTTGAAGTTGGAGGCAGTCTCGGCCACGAACATCGAATAGGAGGCGTACACCGGCGGCTGGTTCTTCCAGGAGAAGTAGGAATGCATCGAGTGCCCCAGTTCGTGCGCCAGCGTGCTCACGCTCTCCAGCGAATCGTCATAGTTCATCATCAGGAACGGGTAAGTGCCGTGGGTGCCGTAGGAGAAGGCCCCCGACCCCTTGCCCTGGTTCGGGTAGATGTCCACCCAGCGCTGCTCCCGCAAAGCCTTCGTCAGCACCGAGTTATACTCGCCACCCAGCGGCTTCATCCCCTCGATGACGATATCGCAGCCCTCCTGCCACTCTATCTTGCGCTTTGAGCGTAACAGCGGCACGTCGATGTCGTAGCCGTGCAGCGACTCTACGCCGAGAGCGCGCTTGCGTATTTCATAGTAGCGGTGCCACACAGGCAGTTGCCGCTTGAACGTATCAAGCAGGTTGAAGTAGACCTCCCTCGGTATGTTGCCGCCCGCCAGTGCCGCGTCAAGGGCGCTTGGATACTTGCGGGCGCGGGCGAAGAAAACGTCCGTCTTGACCTGCCCCAGCAGCGTGCCTGCCATCGTATTCTTCACGCTGATGTAGCCATCGGCGTAGGCTTCCCAGGCGGCCTTGCGCACCTCGCGGTCCTGGTGCCTGATGAGGGTGTCAATGTTGCCCTGCATGACCTCCAAGTCCTCGCCGTTCTCGCCCTTTATGGTGGCGAACTTGAGGTCGGCGTTTTCGAGCGCCGTGTGGATGCGATAGGAGCTGAAGGCCACGTCCTGCACCTCGGCCAGCAGGCTCTCCACCTCAGCGGAACGGACGTGCTCACGCTGCGTTTCCAGCTTGTCAAAGAAGTGCTGGTAGACCTGCAATCCTTCTTCTTGCGATACAAGTTCTTTCACCCGGTCGGCGCCCAGCGCCAGGATTTCCGGCTCGTAATACGAAACCGCCGCAGCCGCACGCGCGAACAAACCCTGGCCTTTGTCTTGACGGGATGGATAGTCCTGGTTCGTGATGTCGCTGGTGGCCTGCATACCACCGTACAACACGAGCTTAAGCACACCAACTAGGTACTCGTCTCGGGCTTGAAGGGCCTCCAGCAACACCGCAGCCGACTCGCCCAGCCTGCCGCTGAACCGGCTCATGCTCTCAATTTGCTGCTCGGCCTGCTTGTACGCCCCCTCCCAGGCCTCATCGGTGGGGTAAACGCTCTTGATGTCCCAGGTATGCTCCTCCGGCACCTCGTTGCGTTTCGGTAAAACCGCTACCATAGTTCGTTTCCTCCTGGTGTGTTTCGTGGAAGCCTCAGCCCGCGTCGCTAGAAAATGGGCAAACGCCGGTGGGAGGCTCGATAGGCAACTCAGCTGCCGCCGTGTGAATTGCCGAGAATGGGTGTTGTTAACAGATCACAGTTGGATAATATTCCATAACGCCTGCACAGCCCAATGGTCAAAATAGATTAGGGATGAGGCACGTTTTGCTATCCCCTCCGTTTCCCCACTGTAGAACCATCGGGACCAGGTCCCACCCTGTCATTTCGAACGGAGTGAGAAATCTCGTCCCTTAGCCCAATATTTCCCCTTTCCCAGTGGATGGGCATCTCGATCCTTATGGAAAGGTGATACTTCGGGAGGTGAGGGATGAGATTTCTCACTCCGTTCGAAATGACAGGGTGGGGTTTGGTCATGCAATACTAAATTGAGACTGCTCACCAGTGCACCACAACCCGTCTGCAAAACCTATTACCCCCGCTCTTTAGCCAGTTTCACCGCTATCTGCGCGGCTTCGTCCAGCGTCTCGGCAGCGGGGAGGTTAGCAGCCTTCAGGATTTCGCGGCCTTCCTCGGCGTTGGTGCCCACCAGCCGCACGACCATCGGCACGTCCGGCTTCAGGTTCTCCAGCACCTTGACGATGCCCTTGGCTACCGCGTCGCCGCGCGTGATGCCGCCGAAAATGTTGAACATCACTGACTTCACGTTGGGGTCGCTCAGGATGATGCGTAGCGCGGCCTCCACCTTGTCTTCCCTGGCACCGCCGCCGATATCGAGGAAGTTCGCGGGGGTGCCGCCGTACTCCTTGATCGTGTCCATCGTTGCCATCGCCAGGCCCGCGCCGTTTACCATGCAGCCTATGTCGCCGTCCAACTGCACGAAGGAGATACCGGCAGCCCGCGCCTGTCGCTCCGACTCCTCTTCCTCGGCGGGGTCGCGCAACTCCTCGGCCCACTTCTGGCGGAACATGGCATTGTCGTCCAGGTCCATCTTGGCGTCAATCGCCAACAGCCTGTTATCGGGTGTGAGCACGAGGGGATTGATCTCCACCAGCGAGGCGTCATGGTCCACCAGCACCTGCACCAGCGCCTTCGCCATCCTGCCGAAATCTGCCAGGTGCTCGCTCAGGCCCATTGCGAACGCAAGCTCGCGTGCCTGGTAATCCAACAGGCCCATACGCGGGTCCACGTACACCTTGTGGATGGCTTCGGGGTGGTCGCGGGCCACCTCCTCAATATCGACGCCGCCCTCGGCGCTGCCCATCACCACGATAGCCTTGCTGCCACGGTCCACGGTCGCGCCCAGGTAGTATTCCTTGGCAATGTCGGCGGCGTCGGCTATGAGGACACGCTTGACCTCCTCGCCCTTCGGGTTCTGCTCGTTGCGGAGCACCTTACCCAGGATGTTGGAGGCGTTTTCGCGCACCGCGTCCAGGTCTTTGGAGAACTTGACGCCGCCCGCCTTGCCGCGCCCGCCCATCATCACCTGGGCCTTGACCATCACGGGAGGGCCGATACGCCGCGCAATTTCGAGAGCTTCGTCTACAGTGTCGGCCACCTGCCCCTCGTTGACGGGCACGCCGTACTTGGCAAGCATTTCCTTGGCCTGGTACTCATGGAGTTTCATCGGTGAATCCCCTCTTGGGTGAGTTATGAGTTATGAGTGCTGAGTTGCGGGTAAGACGCGACAGTGCGGTTTGTCGGCATAAGCGGTGGGATTATAACACAAAGAGGGGGCATGGGTCAGGGAGGACGATAGACGATGGGAGGAGTGGTTGGTGGTTAGTGGTTAGTAGTCAGTAAAACCTAAACCACAGCATCCTTGGCGGGTCCTTGGCGTGATGCGTTTCCGTCTCCTATCGTCCATCGTCCATCCAGAGGTCCCGGAAGCCACCCCCAAGAGGTACTAAGGCGTATAAGCCTATAGGACTATATACAGAGCGAGTGGTCTCGCGTACAGTAAGAATGGGTTATGACAAGTTGAGGAGGGAGTTTTCGGCGCGTCATTGCTACATTGAGTAGCCTGTGGCACAAGAGGTGGAGTAACACACGGATGAACTGGACGAACGCGCTTGGCCTGTGCCCACGTTGCGAAGGCCCGGTGGACGAGAGCCAAAAGGTATGCTCGCGCTGCGGGTTGCTGCTGGTCGCGCCCGAATTCCTGACGAAGAGACTGTCGTCAGGATTCGACACGAGCGTACTCCAGCCCGCCGTCGTGTCGCGCCAGGCCGAAAGCAGGTTGCCCGCCCTAGTAGTGATATGCGCGGTGGTAGTGCTGGCAACGGGCATGGTGCTGGCCGGGACCATCAGGCAGAACAACACCGCACAGGCCACTCCCCGCAATACACCCACGGTGATACACGTGGCGTCCGTCCCAACCAAACCACCCAAGAGCCTGTCACAGGCCACCAGGGCCAGCCGCACGCCCACCGCATTGGCCACAGCGACTGCCACGCCCCAGCCCACCAATGTCCAGTTACCGACTTCTCCATCTGCTCCACCACCCGCGCCGACTGACACCCCGTCACCACCCGCACTTACGGAAACTACGGTAGCCGAGTCGCAGCCTGAGACGCTGCTACCGGGCATTGGCAGCTACACAAGCGACCTCAACAGTTGGTGGGTGAAACTGGACGGCACCGGCTCTCGGCCCGTGCTATGGAGCCCAGACCCCGACACAATGCACGAGTCGCAGGGCGCTTTCTGGCTGATGTACGTGGTGTACCGCAATGATACCGCCACGCCGCGCTCGCTCGGTGGTACCGTGGAATTTACCCTCCATGCCGTCGACGGGCAGACCTACCCGGAATACAGCGGTGGGGGCAGAGACCCGCAGCGCAAGAAGATCGCGTCCGTTATGCACTCTAACACGCTCGATTTCACCGTCGCGCCAGGCCAGCGCACCGCCACAGTGCTGGTATTCGACCTGCCTCCAGGCGTACAGCCGGAGCAGCTTATCGCTCGCCCCCTCGAAGGTGACACCATATCACCAGCCGGCCAGGTAGGCTGGGACCTTCGCCGAACCCCATAATCAAGCGGCCAGGTGTGCCGTCCCCGAAGCCGGTCCGCGCCCTTGCTATACCCCTCGGACATTACCAATGTGCCATTTGTGCATAGGCAAATAGCCCTATATTGCGCAGTGTTATAATAGTGTAAGCTAGTACCGGTTAGTGGTAGTACCAAACTTGGGTAGCGCGCGTCACGCTGCGTTGGAAGGGCTGTGAACAGGACGTAGCGACAATGGCAAGAGGTACCACACATACTATATGAGCACAATAACGACCTCAGGTCTCCAGGCCTGTCCCAGGTGTGACACCCCTTTACAGAGAGGGCAGACGGTATGCCCGCGTTGCGGCCTGCGCTTCTTTGACCCAGATGCCGTGGACGAGAACGCGGCTGCAGTTGCGGCTGCGGGACCGGACGAAGCGCCCCCCTGGATTGCCGCAGGCTATTATGAACCGGAGGGATCAGAGGCCGAGGCACAGGATGCTCCCGCCGCGAGCCTGGACGAAGATACCTCGACGGGGCCTCTCGCCTCACAAGAGCCAGACGAGGGTGTGCCCACCGGCGAAGAGGCAGGCGCAGACGCGGGAGATGCAGCCTTCATAACGGGCGAAAGCGTCTCGTTGAGCACAGGCGACACCGATACGGGCGCTCTGGCGGGTAGAAGCGCCCGCGCCGGCGACGACCCTATTTTCGCTTCCCTTGACGACGCCGAGTACGATATCCCCAGCGATGCCGCAAGGCCGGCCGCCCCTTACATGCCGTATGGGGACGAAGACTCTGAGGACGCCGACCAGCTTGATGCCGCCGGTGAGGCCAGCCCGGCAGATGTAGTTGATGCACCACCTGCCGAATATGATGCCCCTGCCTACGATGATGCTGCTTATGGTGCAGCCGCTTACGATGCTACGCCCTACGACGCTCCTGTTTACAATCCCACGGCCTACGACTACGAGGTGGCCGAAGCCCCAGTCAATGCTGAGGACTCGGCCTATGAGGCTACTCCGGAGCCCGCACCGGAGCAGGCACCGGAAGCTGTACGTGACCTTGCCTCGGACATAAGCCGGGACGCTGAGAACACGCCGGAGATCGTTGGGGCTCCCGTAGCCATGGCTATTCCTACCACCTCGGTAACGACCTTGAAGGTGGAGGACCAGGACAGGTCCAGGAACCAGTTGCTCGTTGCGGGAATAGCGGCTATTGCGTTGCTTGTGCTCTGTGTTGCCGTGGTGCTGGCGGTGCGCAACGCCGGGAGGGGCACCGTTACGCCCACCGCGGAAGCCCTGGTATCGCCCACAGAGACAGTGCCCATCGTGGCGATCGCCACTATAGCCACCTGGACGCCGGACACAAGCTTGCCCAATCCCACCACTGACGCCATTCCGTTCCCGACCGAAACGGGCACCAGTGAACCTGTGGTCCTACCGACCGACACAGTGCTGACGGTGCCCACTGAGGCCGTGCTGCCTACTGATACATCGTTGCCGCTGCCCACCGATACGCAGCCCCCGGCACCCACCGACACCAGCGTCCCTCTCCCGACGGACACAGTAGCTCCCGCACCCACCGATACGCTCGCGCCGGTCCCTACTGACACCCTGGCACCCGCACCGACGGATACGCAGAGGCCCCAGCCGACGGATACTCAGTCCCCAAGGCCAACCAGCACTCCGGTGCCCCCTCGACCCACAGCCACCCGGCCACCTGTTTCGTCCTCGCATAGCATAGGAGACACGGTTACAGGCTTCAACGGCTGGACCGTGCTGCCAATGTGGACGGTGACACGCAGCCAGCTACCCAGTCCAAACGCGAAGGTCTTTTACAAGCCTAGTGGCGTGTACTGGCTCGTGCGCATGGACGTGCGCAACACCGTCAGCCGGTCGCGTTCGTTAGGTGGGACGATGGACTTCGTGCTGAAGGACGCCAACGGCAACCTCTACGCCGAACTCTCCAACCACGGCAAAGCGCCAGGTGTACGTGAGATAGCGCGCAAAGAGGGCTTCAGCTACCTAGACACAGTGCTCGACGAGGGAGAGGCAGCCGCCACACTGCTGATATACGACATCCCAAGGGGCGTGCAACCCACACAGCTTATAGGCCGAATCCGCGACGGCGACGGTGTGATGAAAGAGGGCCAGGTGGTGTGGAATTTGGGCCGGTAAGCTGTTAGAGAACTAGTATATGAAGCAGAAGAAGTCCCTTGAGGGGACTTCTTCTTTTTAAACCGCAGATTTACCTGCCGTGCGCTCCTATATCCCGAGGCGCTCAAGTATGCGCTGGATAAGCCAGATAAAAAGGGGCAGCAGCATCGCCGTAAGCACTGTCCGGATCGTCTCCGGCTGCCACGGCCAGGTAGGTAGCTTGTCCAGCACGGTTGCCTGGCCCGTGAGCGCCTCCGTCGCGTCCTTCATCCCAACCATATTGCCGAACTCGCCTGCATCAGTGCGACGCTGGGTTTCATGCATGACGGCTTCGATACGGCGGGCGTTCTCTGATTGCAGGCGCAGCTTCTCGTCGCGTAGCAGTCTGTGCACGCCCCAAAGAGGCAAGATGAACGTGACGGCGGCAATTGCGACGAAACCTAAGGTGGCGGACCCCGCGATTGGATAGTCAGTTTCGGCTGGGATGGTGACGTACCAGACGTAGTTCTCCGTCAGCCAGAGAAGAGCGGTAATAGCGCTGAGGCCCGAGAATTCGTAGAGGGGACCAAGGTGAAACATGTTTATGCGAGTATGCCTGGAGTAGATGCGGCTGATGAGGCGTAACTGGCGGACTGTGTGGTACATCCAGGCACCCAGGATACCCCAAGAGGTCAGGAAAATCGCCCGGTCAAGCACCTCAAAAAGCAGGCTGCCCCCATGCCGAGCCTCCGGATGTAATCCTCATCGAGGCCGAGCAGCATCAGCGTACAGAATGCTACGCCGAAGAAGGTAGCAAGCCAGGCTCGCCCCCAGGGCATGTTTGTAAACTGGTAGCGTAGCTCTCTCTGTTCCTCATCTGTTGCGTTCAGAACAGGTCGAAAAGCCTGCGAGCACCTGAGGGCAATATCATCCAACAGGTGCATGGCGGCCAGGACATAGGCAATCTCAGCACAAAAGACAATATGAAATGGGAAGAAGCCGTTGGCGTACTCTCCATAGAGCCACTTGATAGTCACATAAGGGACTACCAGGACAGCCGCCAGCACCAGGTAAGTCGACCACCAGGGGCCCGGTAAACCCCGCACCCATTGCGTGAGGTAGTCCACCCAGCTAGGCTTATAAAGGTGCGCCGTCCCTTCCGCGCTACCGGTCCGTTCCGACTTCTTCGATTGCTCGACAGCAACTACACCCGACATGAAACATACCTCAGCAACTACAAGCGCCAGGGGAGTGCGAGGAGTGTGGCGTCAAGCTCTAGAGAGTCGCCCCTGGAGGGCAAAGCCTACCGGATCGAGGAATAGATGCGATTTAGAGGCTAGTGTACCAGATTGATGAGGCGGGATGTAAGGGGTAGGTCTGCCTATGCGCTGCACGAGGGCGACGTACATGAAGGTGAGAATTGACGCGAGCAAGAAGGCGAAGATGTAGAAGATGTAGTGGAAGCCCGGTCCAATTGCTTCGGTCGGGGAACTATCCCACACCAGCACTGTGGAGTCACCAAAGTCACCGGTCAAAGGTCCTGAACCTCTGACACGAATGCCAAAGATGTTCAGGTCTATACCCTTCTCTACAACCTCGTTTCTGCTGTTCACTTCGAGAACGTCGTTGGGATCAAAAAGGTAGGTCAGAAAGTTAGCGGGCCACGCTTTGTGAAGCTGAAAAGCAGCAGCGGTAGGATAGCGTATGGCGAATTCATTTTCAAGATATTTGATAACGAACTGGTCCAGATTGGCAAAGTTGATTTGCTGAAGCAGACGACCCCGTCCCGCGCCGTGCCCACCAACTTGGTACGCAATCTCGAACTTGGTGCGGTCCGCAGCGCCGCCGGGAAAGTAGACAAGCAGGTGATACAGCGTGAAGAAAGCGAGCAAGAGCCGGATCAGGCTGGAGAGGATTCTTCTCAGGAAATAAACAAGCATTGTGTACCCTCACGATCACGAAAGGCTACAAACAGCGAAAGCCACCACTCTGGTCACGGCTTTCTTTGCTAGTACAACCTGGCACTTCCTGAGGTTCACAATGCCGGAAAGTAATGATGCCAATCTCTAGCGGAGGGCGCGTCCTCTAGAGATTGGCATCTTCTGTAATATGAAACGCCGGAAGTCGCAAAAAGATAGGGCTCAACTGCAAATTCGCAATCCAAAATCCCAAATCCGTAATTCCCTCACCCCATTTGGCCGTGCGCCACGAACTCCAGCAGGTCACTACGGGTAATCAGGCCCACCGGCTGCCCTGCCTCCTCCACCAGCACGGCGGAGTTGTTGGCGAGCAGCGCGGGCACCACCCTCTCCACCTCCTCGGCCACGTCCACCAGGGGAAAGGGGCTGTCCATCACCGTTTCGACCTTGGCGTCAATTAGGCTGGGGTCGCGGAACACGCGCTCCAACAGGTTGCGCTCCTGGATGGAGCCCACCATCTCGTGTACGTCGGTGAAGGGGCCGCGCCCGTTGCCATCACCCGAGTCGGTGCGGGTTACGGGAAGCTGCGAGATACTGTACTGCTGCAACAGGTCTATCGCCTCGCGCACCGTCTTATGGGAAGGCACAGTCACCAGCTTGGGCAGCTCGCGGTTGCCGCGGATTACCAGGTCGCGCACGCGGGCCTTCGTCGCCAGTCGGTCCAGGAAGCCGTTCTCGCGCATCCAGGCGTCGTTGTACAGCTTCGACAGGTAGCCGCGCCCGGTGTCGGGGAGCAGCACCACGATCACCTGCCCTTCGCTCATGGTGCGGGCGGTCTGGATAGCGGCATGCATGGCGGTGCCCCCGGAGCCGCCAATCAGTATTCCCTCTTCCCGGGTCACGCGCCGGGCCGCCTCAAACGAATCGCGGTCGCTCACCGTCACCCACTCGTCTATCACATCGCCGTCATACGTGCCGGGTATGAAGTCCTCGCCGATGCCTTCCACCTTGTAGGGGCGGGCGCGGTCCTGCGTGTAGATGGAGCCTTCCGGGTCAGCGCCCACGATGCGTACGCGCGAATCTTGCTCCTTGAGGAACTTGCCGATGCCGGAGATAGTGCCTCCGGTGCCCACGCCCGCGACGAAGGCGTCTATGCGGCCGTCTGTCTGCCGCCAGATTTCGGGGCCGGTGGTCTCGTAATGGGTGCGAGGGTTGGCGGGGTTGAAGTACTGGTTGGGCTGGAACGCGCCTGGTATCTCGCGGGTGAGGCGGTCGGACACGCTGTAATAGCTTTCGGGGCTTTCGCGGGGCACGGCGGTGGGGGTGGTCACCACGTCGGCCCCGTACGCCTTGAGCAGGGCTATCTTCTCGTGCGACACCTTATCGGGCATAACGAACACGCACTTATAACCCAGGATAGCGGCTGCGATGGCAAGCCCGGTGCCCGTGTTGCCGGAAGTCGGCTCGACTATGGTGCCGCCCTTCCTGAGGAGGCCCTTCTCCTCCGCCGCCCGTATCATACGGATGCCAATACGGTCCTTGACCGAGTTGCCGGGGTTGAACATCTCCAGCTTGGCTAGCATGGTGGGCTTCAGCCCTCGCCCCACCTTGTTCAACCGCACCATCGGGGTGTTGCCTATTGTCTCCAGGATGTCGTTATAGACTTCCATTGTCTATGCATGTCCTTTCACGGGCGACGCTGCCCGGCTATACTCTGCGCTATGCTATATACGAGCTATAAAGTGCGCCCTCCCTCCACAAAGAGGAAGGAGATGCTCTCAGCCGAATTATAGTTCGCCCCGTACGGCGAGTCAATGGCACAAATGGGTTGCCCTCCGCTTGTACACCACGGGGTAGGGGCACAATGTATCGTGGGCACGACGGGGCACATGCTCGTATCCCAACATCGGATATTTTCGAACCAAAGTAGAACCTTGTCATTCTGAACGCAGTGAAGAATCTCGTCCTATATGCAGGTGTTGCCATCTTCATATGGGATAGTGCCCGTTGAGGAAAGGTGGTACCTGAG
>JAXDKH010000026.1:0-16514 GCA_034667185.1 Chloroflexia bacterium
AAGTAGCGGATGGCGTCCATCGAGCGCACCAGCAGCGCCACGACGACCACGCCCATGATCATCGGCATCACGATGTAGCGCAGCCGCTGCCAGTAGGTCGCCCCGTCCACCCGCGCGGCCTCCCGCAGCTCCTCCGGGATGCTGCGCAGCGCCGCCAGGAACATCGCCATCGTGAAGCCCGACATCTGCCACACGGCGGCCACGGTCACGGCGGGTAGGGCCAGTTCGCGGTTGATTACCCAGGCAAACGGCTGGTCCAGGAAGACCCACCGCCAGATGGTACCCGTGACCACGAAGGAGAGGGCCATCGGAAACAGAAAGACGTTGCGGAAGAGGCTCTCACCCCTGACCTTGCGGTCCAACAGGATAGCCAGCCCCATGCCGAGCACGATACAGGCTACCAGGAAGGCGAATGTGAAGATCGCGTTGTTGCGCAGGTCCGTGAGGAAGCGGTTGTCTCCGAACAGGCGCTCGTAGTTACGCAGGCCGACAAAGTCAGCAGCCGGGAAGCGCACCGGCCCCACCTGGTTCATCACGCCTATCCCCCGCCAGTTGGTGAGGGACGCCCACCCGTTCCACGCGATAAAGCCGTACACGAACAGCCCCACCGCGACTATCGAGGGCAGCACCATGAGGATAGCCGTAAGCCTGTCACGGCTCATCGGCTTGCGGCGAGAGCGTGCCGGCACCACCATCGGGGCCGGTTCAGCCTTAGCAGACGGTCGTGTAGGGGCCTGCGGCGTTACTACGTTGGTCATAGGTTCCCTCAATTTGGGAATTGGGATTTCGGAATTCGGATTTCGGAATTCGGATTTAGTAGGTATCCAGCTAAATCCGAATTCCGAAATCCCAATTCCCAATTTCCTACTTCAGCAGGTCTTCGGCCTGGGTCTCAAGCTCTTGCGCGGTGGCAGCGGGCTCGCCCAGGTTGGCTACGAAGTTGTTGATAGCGGTGGTGAGAGCGCTGTTGAAGGCTTCCTTCGTGGCGGAGCCGTGCGGTGCGCTACCGACTATCGACTTGGCGGCGGTGAAGTCCTTGGCGGCGTCCTTCATGTAGACGTCGAACTTGCTGGTGTCCACGTCGGTGCGGGCCGGGATGGAACCCTTGCGCAGGTTGAACACCACCTGGCCGGTCTTGGAGGCGAGCAGGTCGAGGAACTTCTTGGTGTTCTCCGGGTTCTTGGCACCCTTCGGCACGCCGAAGCTGTCGCTGATGACCTTGAAGATGCCGGTCGTGCCGGGGCTAGGCTCCCAGCCGAAGTTGTCGGCCCACTTCGGGTCGTTGGCCTGGAAGTAACCCTTGGCCCAGTCGCCCATGATGGTGGCGGCCGCTGTGCCCTTGAGCACCTGCCCGGCGGCATCGTCCCACGTCAGCGCCGAGAAGTCCTTGTTGATGTAGCCACCCTGCCACAGCTTCTTGAGCTGGGTGAGGGCGTCCACGACGGTCTGGTCCTTCCAGTCGGCCTTGCCCTGCATGAGGTCGTTGTACTTGTCGGGGCCAGCGGTCGTGAGCAGGATGTCCTCGAAGAGCATGGTAACGGCCCAGGTGTCCTTGCCGCCCACGGCCAGCGCAGGGATATTCTTGGCCTTCAGCTTGTCGGCAGCGGCGAAGAACTCGTCCCAGTTGGCGGGTGCGGTGATGCCGTTATCGGAGAAGACCTTCTTGTTGTAGAAGAGCACGTTGCCCCTGTGGATGTTAGCCGGGACCGAGTAAATCTGGTCGCTTACGGTGATCATCCCAAGCAGTTGCGCGGGGAAAGCGCCCTTGATGTTCATCGTGGTGTAGATGTCGGTGACCGGGTCCATGCGGTTGGCCGCCACGTAGCCGTCGATAAGCTCAGGGCCTGCGTGCACCTGGAAGGTGTCGGGCGGGTCGTTGCCCTGCATGCGGGTCTTAAGCACGGCCTTGGCCTTGTCGCCACCGCCGCCCGCGACCGCCGCGTCTACGACTTCGACGTTCGGGTAAAGCTGCTTGTAGAGGTTGAGGATGTCGTTCTTGCCCTCGGCCTCGCCGCCCGCGGTCCACCAGCTAAAGAACTCCATCTTACCGGAGGCGCTCGTGTCGGGCTTGATGCCCTCGGCTGCCAGCGCGGCAAGCATGTCACCAGAGCCGCCCGAGGCAGCCGTGGTATTCGTGGGCTCCGCCGCAGCGGTGGTGTTGGTGGCTTCAGGGGCCGCCGTGGTGTCTGTGGGTTGGGCTGCCGCCGTGGTATTGGTGGGTTCGGCCACCATAGCTGCCGTATCTGTCGGCGCAGCAGGGGCTGTCGTATTCGTGGGCGTTGCGGCGGGGCCACCGCACGCGGACAGGATCGGGAGCACCAGCATGGTGCTCGCAGCCAGCCATTTAAGGCGTGACTTCATATTACCCATTTTCTTCCTCCTTTGGTTTTGCCGTAACTGTTCTGCCTTGAACATTCGAAACATGACAAAGCACGTTCCTGGAAAAGAGAGAAGTGTAGAAGCCCGGAGACCACCCCCTTTATAAACAGCATGAGGAGAGCCGTGGGAATGTGGCGCAGAAAGAGGGACGTTTCACGACAGACGCTTAGAGCACATATTGCGTGACTGAACCGGCGCAAACCTATTGCGAAAACATAGCCAAGTGCATTATACGCCCCTACCGCCCACTGTCAAGCATCCGTGCAGAAGGGCAAGTTAGAGGCAAAGTCAAAATGCCACAAGACCAAGTCTCCCCTTTGTCATTCCTCGCTACGCTCGGAATCAGGTGGACATCGTAAATTGTTGCAACACGGGAACAAAGATGGCAAGCTAACTGGGCGGCGCAATGCCACTTCATCCCTACCCACATGTCCTCGCTACGCTCGGAATGACAAAAGGCAGGTTTGGCCTTACCGATCGAAGCGCATGGTCTGTGCGCCTCAGGTTGGCCCGGATAGTGCAAGCGCGTACTACAATCCCACGACTTTGCTTGCCCTGCGAGCTAGAAGGACAACACTATGACAGAGAAGAAGGAACCACGCACCGTACGCCTCGGCATCATCGGGGCCGGACTGGCTATCAAGCGGCTCCACTGGCCGCCCCTCAAGCGCATGCCGGAACGCTTCAGCGTGGTGGCGGTAGCCGACATAGACCCCAAAGCCGCGCAGGAGGTCGCTGAGATGATGGGCGGCTGCCGCTGGACGACGCACTACCCCGAGCTGCTATCAGCGGATGACGTGGAGGCGGTGCTGATTTCCCTGCCCATCCACCTCAACGCCGACGTGCTGGTGGAATCGGCACGAGCCGGTAAGCACGTGCTATGCGAAAAGCCGGTAGGCTCCAACCTGCAACAGGCGCAAGCGGTGGTGAGCGCAGTGCGGGATCTGCCCGTGGTGGTGCAGGTGGCCGAACAGTTCCATTACCGGCGCGACATCAAGCAGATAGAGGCCTGGATAGCCGAGGGGCGTATCGGCAAGCCGTTCCTGGTAGACGCCGCCAACCGCTACTGGACCGACACGCAGGAGGGCTTCGGCTCGACCCCCTGGCGGCAGGACAGCCAGTACCGGGGCGGGGCCATCACCGACGCGGCGGTGCACCAGGCGGCGCTCCTGCGGCACCTGGGCGGCGAGGTGGAGCAACTGCATGCCTTCACCAAGCTGGTGCACCCTGAGCTAAGCGGCATTGATACGATGGTGTTGAACCTGCGCTATCGCAACGGCATGCTGGGCAGCTTCGTGTTCTCGGCAGCGGCAGCGGGGTCGGAGAGTCCCTACATGTACGCTGCCGTGTACGGCACCGAAGGCACAATCTCGCTGGAGGATAGCAAATTGCGCCTGCGCACGCGGGACAAAGCTGAAGAGACGCAGGAGTACAACGGCAGCGAAGCGTACTACGACCAACTGGTCAACTTCCACCGCGCCATCACGGAGGGCGAGCCGGTCGTCAGCACCGCCGAAGAGGCCCTGCGGGACCTGGAGATACTGATGCGCGCCTACGACTCCGCCGAAAGCAGAAGTGTGGAGTTGCTGTAACATCCAGTTCATGAAACAAGGGCCGATAATCCGGCCCTTGTTTGCTGCGTTGGGTTGTTAGTAGTTGAGTGCTTAATCACGAGGGTGCAAGCTGAGGCCCCTGTGTTTGGTCTCTTCCGTGATAATTACACCTCCGCGCCAAGTCCGGTGTTTGCGCGGACCTCAAGCTCAGTGAAGCGGGCTTCGGACGAGGGCTCGCGGCTCATCAGCGTGCCGACGACTGCCCCCAGGAAGCCGAGTGGGATGCTCACGATGCCGGGGTTCGCCAGCGGGAAGATGGGCTGAGCCTGGATCAAGTGGCGAGCAGCGCCCGTGACGGTTTCCGGATCTATGGTCATGATGCTCGGGCTGATGGTGATAAGCACCAGTGAAGAGATAAGGCCCGTGGCGATGCCAAGCACCGCGCCCGTAGTCGTAAATCGCTTCCAGAAGAGCGAGAAGATGATCACAGGCAGGTTGGCTGAGGCGGCGACCGCAAAAGCCAGGCCTACAAGGAAGGCCACATTGAGGTTCTTCAGCAATATGGCAAGGAGGATAGCGACGATGCCCACGCCAAAGGCAGCTATACGAGCCACCATCACTTCCTGCCCCTTGCTGCGTTCCTTGCCACCATGCACCACGTTCGTCCAGAAATCATGCGAGAACGAGGTGGAGGCGCTGATCGTGAGACCGGCGACTACCGCAAGAATCGTGGCAAAGGCAACAGACGAGATGAACGCGAAGAATATATCTCCGCCGAGAGACTGGGCCAGTAGCGGGGCGCTCATGTTGCTGCCTCCGTTCTTGGCGATGGCATCGCGCCCCACGATGGTAGCTGCGCCCCAGCCGAGGAAGGTGGTCAGGATGTAGAAAAGGCCGATCAGCGCCATCGCCCAGATGATACTGGTTCGCGCTACCTTGGCGCTCGGCACCGTGTAGAACCTGACGAGGATGTGAGGCAGCCCGGCGGTGCCCAGCACCAGCGCCAGGCCGAGCGAGAAGAGATCGAGGCCACCCGTTGCGCCTTTGTAGATGCCGCCTGGCTCGAGGAAGTTCTTGGTGACAGAGGCTTTGGTGGCTGGATCAGTGTAAGTCACATGCGTAATGGCCTGGAGAAAGCGGCCTATGTCGAAGCCGAAGTAGCCCAGCACCAGGATGCTGAGCAGGATCGTGCCCGACATCAGCAAAACCGCCTTGATGATCTGCACCCATGTGGTGGCGAGCATACCGCCGAAGACCACATAAACGATCATCAGGATGCCGACGCCCACCACCGCCGTTTCATAGTTGACCAGGGGCTTGCCCGCTTCGTCCTTGAGAAAAAGCCCGACGAGCTGGCCCGCGCCGATCATCTGAGCAATCATATAGAAGGTGCTTACAATGAGCGTGCTCAGAGCCGCCATGGTGCGCACGGGCCGGGCTTTCAGTCGATAGGCGAGCACATCAGCCATCGTGAACTTACCGGAGTTGCGCAGCGGCTCGGCTACGATGAAGAGCACAGTAAGATAGGCTACCAGGAAGCCAACCGAATACATAAAGCCGTCGTAGCCGTTGAAGGCGATAAGGCCTGCGATGCCCAGGAATGAGGCGGCACTCATATAATCGCCGGCCACCGCCCAACCGTTCTGCCAGCCTGTTATCTGCCGGTTGGCGGCAAAAAAGGCGGTCGTGCCGCTTGATCGACGCGCCGCCCAGTACGTGATCCCGAGGGTCACTACGATGAAGGCGACAAACATAAGGAGTGGTGTGTTATTCATTGCTTTAGCTCCTTCCCTTCTTCAGATTCAGCTTCGAGAGAATACCCGCAGCCATGCTGTCAAACACAGAAGCCTTGCGCAGGTAGATGGCCGCTAGTATCCACGCCATGAAGAACTGCGAAAGCGCAAAGAGGTAGGCAACGTTGACATCGCCGATGATTTTGGTGTCCATGAAGTCTTTAGCAAAACCGGCGAGCAGGGGCAAGAGAAGGTAGTAAACCAGGAAGAAAATGGTGGCTGGAACGATGAAACGGATCTTGGCGCGGATTAGGTCGACAAATTCATCCATTGCGGCTACGCGGTCCCAATCTGCGACGTCCATATCCTCCGTTGCCGTGCGCTCATGCAAGGGCGGCTGCGTGTCGCGGCCAAGCGGCGCTACGTCGGTCTGCGCTCCTACTACGGGCGTAAGATCTCCGGGTTCGGGTTCCAACCTCGTTCCAGTTCTAGACATGGTAGCAACTCCTTATGTAGCTAAACCCACGTGTGCTACGAAGGCCGTGGCAGCAGGGGAACCACGGTCACCTCTCCTTTCTTTGGCGCAGAGTATAGCACCCGTTGTTTATCATTACAATAGGGAGTCACGAAGTGGACATCGCGCATGCGATTACCGGAGGACCTCGGGCGGCAAAGGATTAAGGTCGTCTTGGTGTTCGTCAGTAGGAAATAGCAATCGCATACCTTACTACCTTGCTGCTTCGGCGCCAACACGCGCTGTGCTATAATCAGCCGGTATGAAAGAACGTCTGTAGCTGAGCCCTCAGGAGGACTAAGCATGGCTGCATCTCCGGCTGCCGCACCGCAAGCAACTTCTCAAACTCTGATCCTCAACGCCCTCGACACTGATCAGCGCATATCTCCCCTCTCCGTCGGCTCCTGGGCGCTATACGACTTCGCCAACACCATCTTCAGCCTGAACATCATCAGCGTCTACTTCCCCCAGTTCGTGGTGCAGGACCGCGGCCTGAACGACGCCGTGTACGCCTACCCAATGTCGGCGGCCCTGCTCATCGTGGCCTTGATAATGCCCGCGCTTGGAGCCTTTTCCGACCGCAACGGCGGCAGGCGCATGCCCTGGCTCATAGCCACTACCCTGCTCACGGTCGTGATGACCGCGCTCATGGGGCTCACGGGCGAATTGACGCTTATTATACTTGCGCTGGTAATCGCCAATATTGGCTACCAGACAGCGCTCATCTTCTACGACGCACTGCTGCCTTCTGTGAGCACCACGCTCAACTGGGGTAAGGTGTCCGGCCTGGGAGTGGGGCTAGGGTACGCGGGCGCGCTGCTGGGCGGGGCCATCGTCAGTGCGCTCATCACCAAACCTGATGGACACGTAGCGGCGCAGGATGCGTTCCTGCCCACAGCAGTCCTCTTCCTGGTATTCGCCCTGCCCTGCTTCTTCTTAGTGCGCGAACGCAAGAACGCACGCATCGAAGACCCCACAGCGCCCCGACCGACGCTCCAGGGCAGCCTCACCCAGACCGTGCGCACGCTGAGGGAGGCGCGCCAGGTCCCCGGCCTCTTCACCTTCCTGGTAGCCAACTTCTTCTATTCCGACGCGCTCAACACTGTGATCATAGCGATGGGCGTGTACGCGGTGCAGGTGATTGGTTTCAGCAGCGCCTTCAGCGTGCTCGCCCCCGCCATTATCACAGCGGTGATAGGCTCGCTGCTGTTCGGCCTTGTGACCGACTGGCTGACCTCCAAGCAGGCGCTCATCATCGCCCTGGTGATGTGGGTGGGAGTATTCCTCGCGGCGATGTTCACCACCGACAAGATTATCTTCCAGTGGGTGATCGCGCCGGTAGCAGGTATAGCGCTGGGCAGCACCTGGACCGCCGCCCGCACCATGATGATCGAGCTTAGCCCGCCGGAGCGCCTGGGCGAGTTCCTGGGCCTGTACAACCTGACCGGCAAGTTCTCCGCCGTGCTCGGCCCCCTCCTGTGGGGCACCACCCTGCTGCTACTGGACCCCCGCCGCTACGGGCAGTTCGCGTACCAGATTGCGATTGGCACGCTGCTCGTGATGGTGCTGGTCGGCCTGGGGCTGCACCTGCGGACCCCCAACATTCGCCGGGTCGGTAAGGCCAGACGGTAGGGACATCCAGGTTGTAATCCGGCTACGGCCCGATCTGAGCAACGAATGAGCAGCTTTTGACCTGTAATATGAGCCTCCAACGCAAGTAAAACGTGGTTATGTACAGAGTGGTAGCTTATTTACGGGCGGCCTTAGCAGCCGGGAAGGATAACATTCATGAATCCAATTGAATTGCTGCGGCTTCAACTCGACTTCGCTCACCAGGTAGTGGAGGGCACCATGTCCGATGTCACACCGGAGCAGGCACACTGGATGCCCCCAGGCATCGCTACGCCCCTTGGAGCCAGCTACGCGCATGTCGTCCTGTCAGAGGACCTGGTAGTCAACGGCATGCTGAGGCAGGGGGCACCCCTCATGGCGACGAGTTGGGCGGGCCGTACAGGTCTGAGCGAGCCCATGCCCATGCCGGGGCCGGAGTGGGTTGGCTACGCGGGCTGGAACAGGCGGGTGCAGGTTGACCTGCCCGCGATGAAAGAGTACGCCCAGGCGGTCTACGTGAGCACTAACGAATATCTTTCCGGCCTGACCCCGGAAGACCTCGACACGCCGGTCGATCTCACCGGGCTAGGATTTGGCCCCTCCACCGTCGGGTGGGTGCTCAGCGCCCTCCTCATCGGCCACGTGAATAACATCGCGGGTGAGATCTCGTGCCTGAAGGGTCTACAGGGCGCGAAGGGCTACCCGTTCTAGATTGCTTACGCATTGCAAGAGCAAGAAGCATCACCCTGGTTACCGGGCGGCTGGTGCTTCTTGCTCTTGCAATGCGTAAGCAATCGCCTGCTCAGGGCTAAGCTGCTCGCCCTCCTGCCATGCAGCCTGCCAGCCAGCTTCATCTAACTGGGCCTTCGTAGACCGGAGGTTGCGCTCGCATTCTATGCGCTCTGCCGGCCACATGTAAACCCCTATCGCCGTGCGCAACGCTTCAGCGGCCCCAAACAAACGGGCCGCGCGCATCGGCTCACCTTGCGCCCCGGCCAGTGCGGCAAAGCCACTCAAGCACTCTGATACACCCTGCTGGTTCCCTATCTCCTGCTGCAAAATGAGGCTTTCGTGGAACAGATCCCAGGCCCGCCCGTAGTCGCGCTCGGCTATGGCTACGTAGGCGATGTTGTGCAGCAAGGCGGGGATATCGCTCCTGCCGCCCACTGCTCGGAAAGCGGCAAGGCTTCTCTCGTACAGGCTGCCGGCGCGTGGGTAGTCACAGTCGATCCGCGCCAGGTCGCCAAGGTAAGTCGAGGCCTGGGCGAGGGTATAAGCATCACCCAACTCGGTGGCAAGCGAGCTGGCCTCGTCCAGGGTAGATTGGGCCGCCCCATAGTCACCGAGCGCAAACGATACTACGCCGGTACCTAACAGCGCCAGGTTCAGCCCCGGCTTACCCGCGGACCCAAGCTGCCGGAAAAGGCTAATGCTTTCCTGCGCCAATGCCCCGCCCCCTGAAGGATCGCCCCCGAACGCCCTGGCAGCCGCGTAGATGAAGAAGGCGTGTGCGCGGGTAAGATCGTCGTCCACTTCCTTCGCGATACTCACGCTTTCCTCCAACATCTGCCAGGCTACCGCGGAATCACCCTGCAAGAAGGTCATGTAGCCCGCGGAGTACAACGCCCTCGCCCGCACCTCGGTCCGCTGGGGTGCGGCGGCAAGGAGCGCCGAGGCCGTCCTGCGACCTTCGCTCAGGTGCCCGCGAATATGCCAGAAGCGATAGAGGGCGCTGACCACACGCAAACCCAGGTCCTTATTCCCCTCGGCGGTGAGGCACCACTGGAGGGCTGCCCGCAGGTTGTCGTGTTCCACTTCGAGCGTGTAAATGGCACTCTTTTGTCGCGGCCCCTGGATATCAGCCTCCGCTTGCCGGCTCACATTGAGGAAGTGCTGGGCGTGCGCGGCCCGTACCGCACCAAGCTCCCCGCACTCCTCAAGCCTCTCCAGCGCATACTCGCGGATTGTCTCCAGCATCACGTAGCGACACTCGGAGTTAGCTACATCCACCTGCCTCAAGAGGCTCTTGTCAACCAGCGAGGTTATCCCTTCAAAAACGTCTATCTCCAGGGGTGCAAGTTGGGCAACAACGGAGGCCGGCAGAGTCGGGTTGCAAGCCACTGCCTCGGCTGCTTCGAGGGTGCAACCTCCCTGGAACACCGCCAGCCTCCTGAAGAACGCGCGCTCCTGCTCCGGCAGCAAGTCGTAGCTCCAGTCGATGGCCCCACGCAGAGTCTGCTGGCGGGCCGGGAGATCGCGAGAACCACTGGTCAGCAACTTCAATCTACTGTCCAGCCTTGATAAGATGGCGGGGGTCGCCAGGAACTTGATGCGCGCCGCGGCCAACTCGATCGCCAGGGGCAGTCCGTCGAGGCGGTTGCATATCTGGGCAACGGACATAGCATTATCGGACGCAAGCTCGAAACCTGGCTTGGCGCTGGTCGCCCGCTCCACGAACAAGCGCACACTCTCATACTGTGCCAGGTCCGCCAGGGAAGGAAGGTGCGCAGGGTCGGGCAACTGCAAAGGCGGCACCGGGTACTCCTTTTCGCCATAAACGTGCAGGACTTCGCGGCTCGTGACGAGCACCTTCAACTGAGGAGCATCTTTCAGCAAGTCAGCCAGCGTGCTCGCGGCGCTGACCACCTGCTCGAAGTTGTCCAGGACCAGCAGCATTTCTTTCTGCCGCAGGTAGTCCTTGAGGCTCTCGATGATGGGGCGACCGCCACTCTCCATCAGCTTAAGGGCTTCACCAATGGCGGCTGGTACGAGCGAGGGGCCCGCCACCGAGGCCAAAGGCACCCAGAATACTCCGTTGCGGAACCTCTCCAGTAGGGCCGCGCCCACTTCGAGCGACAGCCGCGTCTTGCCGGTGCCGCCGGGGCCGGTAAGGGTCACCAACCTGACCTGGGGCCTGGACAGCAGATCGCAGACCTCTTGTAACTCCCGCTCCCTACCGATGAACTCAGTTGGCAGCACGGGCAGGTTGTTAGGGCGAGTATTCTCGGTCTTGAGCGATGGAAAGCTGTATACCAGGCCCTCACAAAGCAGCTGGTAAACGCGCTCCGGACGCTCCAGGTCCCTGAGTTGGTGCTGCCCGAGGTCGAGAAAGCTCACGCCCGGGGGAGGGTTGTCGCAAACCAGGGCGTAGGTAGCCTCGGACAGCAGTACCTGGCCGCCATGCCCCGCCGAGAGCAGGCGAGCTATGCGGTTCAGGTGCTGGCCAACGTAATCGCCATCACGTACCTCTCCCGGCCCAGTGTGCAAGGCCATCCTCACCCTGATGGGCGCGACCTGGGGATCCCATTCTTCAGCATCGAGGCCGCGCTGGGCTGCGATCACGGCGTTCAGGGCGTCCCCAGACAAGGGGAATACCGCGCAAAAAGCGTCACCCATAGTCCTGAAGACCACACCACTGTGCGCCTCTATAGCCTGGCGGAGAATCGAGTCGTGGCGCTCCACCGCGAGTTTCATAGCGCCTGGAGAGCGTTCCCAGCGCAGGGTGCTGCCTTCAATGTCGGTATACAGAAACGTCACAGTGCCGGTAGGTAAGCCGAGCGAGTCAGGCATGGCACGCCTCCAACTGTTTGCCAGGGGTACATCAATCCCATGGGACTAAGCTGCCCGGAAAAACACAACCCATGAATCAACCACCGGGTATAGCTGCGACGGAGCTTTGGCACCACATTATATCACTTTGATTGCCGGCCGCTACGTTGGTCCTACTCCATTGACATGCAACAGTGTTAGCCCGCATGGAGTTGGGCAATAGCCATAATCTCCCCTATGACTCCGCGCGCCCGGCCAATATACTCAGACTGTGCTAGATGGATACCTGGGCGTTGCACCGCATATTCTCCCCGCGCCAGAACCTAATGCCGCACAATTCAACCGGGCTCTCCAAAATAGAGCCTCATAGTCAGCAATATTCTTATATCGAGGAATCATTACCATGTTTTCAGGAGCTAAAAACAAATACACCGACCCCATGCTTGCAGGCATCGCCAGCCTCTTAGTGGGGCTTGTCGCCGTACTGGCTCTCAGCGGGGCTGCTACACCTCGCGTTTATGCCAAGGATGGTAGCAGTGTCCCGGCCAACGTGCCGACCGCCATATCTACCGTGCAGCCGTTGTGCACAGTGAGCTTCTCGGACGTGAAAGCCTCCGAAAGCCCCTTCTACGTGTACGTGCGCGTGCTGGCCTGCCGCAACATCATCAGCGGCTACGGTGACGGCACCTTCCGCCCCAACGCCAACGTCACGCGCGGGCAGCTAGCCAAGATGGTCGCGGCCTCCGCGGGCTACAAGGACTCGGTGCCCAATAACCGCTGGACCTTCCACGACGTTGAGCCTGGTTCGACCTATTGGCTGTACGTCGAGCGCGTGGCCCTGCACGGGGTGACCTCCGGCTACGCCTGCAACGCTAGCGGCCCCACCGAACGTTGCGACGACGCCAACCGTCGCTTCTTCCGCCCCAACGAGTACGTGACCCGCCAGCAAGTCGCCAAAATGGTGTCCGCTGCATTGAACCTCACGTCCACCCGCACCCAACTGCCTGCCGCTGTACCTACCGCCACCACGCTTGAGTACACGTTCGCGGATGTGCTCCCCTCCAACGCCTTCTACCCCTACGTCGAGGCATTATCGAAGCTAGGCAGCATCAGCGGCTACAACTGCGGCGGCACCAACCCCGACACCGGCCAAGCCGAGCCCTGCGACGCCCAGAACCGCAAGTACTTCCGCCCCGCCAGCAACATGAGCCGCGGCCAGATAAGCAAGGTGCTCGCCACGACCTTCTTCCCCGAAGCCGTTGCAGCAGGGCACTAATCGCTAGTCGCAAGAGAGACGGAAACGCAAAGACGCAAAGACGCAAAGAACGCGCAAAGAGAAGAAAGGGTTAGAGAGCGCAAAGAGGACCAGGATACATGATGTCGCACCCTGGTCCTTTTACTTGAACAACAATCCTTAATCTCTGCGCTTTCTTTCCGTCTTTGCGTTTCCGTCAAATCTCATGCTTCGGCTATGGCTTTGACTTCGTCCAGGGTGCTGGCGTCCTGGGGGCGTTTGTCGGGACGGAGGCGCACTATGCGGGGGAAGCGCAGGGCGTAGCCACTCTTGTGCCGGGCGCTTGGCTGTATCTTGTCAAAGGCCACTTCTATCACGAGTAGCGGCTCCACCAGGCGCACCCGGCCGAAGTCGCGTACGGTGTGAGCCTTGAACCACTCGGTCATCTCTATTATCTCAGCGTCGGTGAGGCCGGAATACGCTTTGCCCACGTTGAGCAGGTTGCCCTCAGGTCCAAGCACGGCGAAGGTGTAGTCGGAGAGCATGTCGCGCCGCTTGCCGTGCCCCCACTCAACGGCGGTGACTACCACGTCCAGGGTAGCAAGCGCCCGTTTCACCTTGAGCCACGCCTTGCCCCGCTTGCCCGGCGAATAAATCGAACCGGGCATCTTCACCATGAGGCCCTCGTTGCCACGATCACGCGCTGCAACGAACATCGTGTCAAGGGGGTGCTCTGTGGCCTCCTCTACATCATCTCCTGCCTCTGCGCGCGCTTCCTCCTCGAAGACCTCAACAGGCATTAGCACGCTGGGGGCTTTCACGAGGGGGTAGCGCAGGTCAAGCCCCGACAGAAGCTCCTTGCGGCGGGAGAGGGGTTGGTCCAACAGCACCTCGCCATCCAGGTAGAGCAGGTCGAAGATCATGCAGGCCACCGGCACCTCAGACATCAGTCCTTCCGACACCGTCTTGCGACCCATGCGCTTCTGCAGCGCGGCGAACGGCAGGCAGCGGCTCTCCAGGTCGCCACTGAGCGCCACTATCTCCCCGTCGAAGATGGCGTCGTGCGACAGGGCCAACAACGCGGAGGTGACTTCGGGGAAGCGGTTGCTCACCGGGTCGAGCGTGCGCGAATATAGCTCGGCCCTCTCTCCTTGCTTGTGAAGCTGCGCCCGCACCCCGTCGTACTTGTCCTCGACGTATAGCTGCCCTTCCTCCCGGTTGCGGGCCTCAGCAAGGATGTCGGCGGGCTTTTCGGCGGGGGTGGCGAGCATGAACTTGAGCGGGTGGAACAGGCGCATGGTGGCCTCGGCCAACCTGCTATGCCGCGACATCAGGGCCGTCTCCCCCACATCGCCCACCAGCATGTTCACCCGCTGTATCTCGGCCACGCCCACCCCCGACATGCGCCCCAAAGCCTCCTCAACCAGCGACTCCTTCAGCCCCATGCGCATGTCGCCCGTGACCAGCTTGACCAGGTACTTGGCTTCAGACGGAGTGGCCTTCGCCAGCAGGCTACGCAACAGCACCGCCTTGTTCCCGGTGCCCCGCGTGGAGGCGAGTTGCTCAAACGCAGCAAGAGCCGATTGCAGGGTAATAGGCTCCCCCGGCTCTACAGGCTCAGGCGGCATAATGCGCTCGGCCACGTCTCCCATATCGCCCAGGCGCACCACTAGCTGCCCGTAATCGTTCGGATCGATACCCGAAAGCTCGATCAGCACCGTGGAAGCCATGCTGAAGCCCACGTTCAGCGTGCGCTCGTCGGACGGCGGGAAGGGCTGCCCCGACAGGAACCTGCACGCTACAGAGAGGTCGGCATCGCTCAACGGCGCAAGGTACTCGGCCAGGATAGCCAGCTTCTCCAGCCGCTTGCTGGTGGCGCTCACTGCGTCGGCTGTCCTAGCGAAGTCGCTGAAGGGCGATTCTGAAACGTGAAACGTGAAACGTGATGGGTCCAAATATGCCTCCTACCTGGCTGAGGATCACCGTATGGCTACCTAGTCGAGATGAGCACCCACTGCCGGACCCTCTCCTACCTTGTCATTCTGAACGCAGTGAAGAATCTCGTCCTCCGGCACCCAAATGCCACCTTTCCTTAGGCCACACAGTGCATGAGAAAGAGGGAACAGCCCGGTAGAGGACGAGATTCTTCACTGCGTTCAGAATGACAAGGTAGGAGCTTGGTTGCCACTATACCACCTACTGCTCTATTGGCGCGCTCATAATGACCTAATATTACGCCACCACATACAAAAACGTGATGGGCTGTTACACCGCATCACGTTTCACGTTTCACGTTTCGGCCCTCAGTCGCAGTGCACGTTCTCGGCACCGTTGACCGTGAGTATGCGTTCGACGGGGTCGGCGGTGACTTCATCGGTGCGCACGCTAATGAGGGTATGGCCCTGCTCGATACGGGCGGCGTAGTCGCGGGCGTACTCTTCAGGCACCCCTATCGCGGAGAGGCCGCCTATCACACCGCCCGCCGCTCCCCCCGCCAGTATGCCGCCCAACGCGCCAGCCAGCGGTCCTGCTGCTAATATTGGCCCTATCCCCGGCACGGCGAGCACCCCCAGCCCCACCAGCAGACCACCCAAACCTCCGATTGCCGCACCGGTGGCAGCCGTACCCACGGCAGGAGTGCGGTTGTTCGCCTCTTGTTGTACCGTGCCTTCCTGCTTAGCGGCAACGGGAGAATCGGGGTTGACGCCACCTGGCTTGTCTGGGAAGTCGGTGTAAATGTCCACGTCGGCGTTGGTCTCAGCCTCGTTGCGGCGCACCAGGTCTTCGTCATGAGACAGCCCACCACCGTCCACAGAGACCGAACCGGCTACTACCTCGCCCTCGAGAGGCGTGCCCGTCTGCTCGGCGACCGTTGTGGGCAGGTCCTCGTAGTTGGGCAGTTCGGGGGAAGCACGGTAAGCCAACGCTTCATCGCCTAGAACCTCGCGGCTCGCACCGGCAGCACCCTGTCCGCCGGGCTGGTCCTCCTCGCGGGAGATAACCGAAATAAACTCGGCGGCTACTCCCAGGTCGCGCAGTTCCTCTATGGCGCTCTCAGCGGCTTGCCACTGGCGGAACGTGCCGCTTACCACCCGTTGGCCCTCTATTACTCCCCCCACAGAGCTTACGCTTCTGCTATTCCCACTGCTCATTACTCGTCGTCCCTGGGCGGCAGGTTGGGTGCACCGGGTGCAAACGTCTCTATATCGGACGGCGGCTGCGGCTGGCTGAATTCGCGCTGCTCGTACTTGTCTTCCTCGGCGTCCAGGCCCACATGCGGCAGGCCTGAGCGCGACTCGTTCTTCTCCGCCTCGGTGGACGACCTGTCTACCTCGGCATCGACGCGGCCCTGGAAGCTCCTGTCGTAGAAATCGGTGGCACCCGTGCCCATAGGCATATAGGGACGGGGCGACTCCATGTAGTTGATAGGGTCTTCTTGCTTGTCGTCGGGCCAGTTCGGACGCCCCGAATCCCCATCCTGGAATTGCTCCGGGCGGCTCCCGCTGGATTGGTCCTGGTAAGGCCGGACCCCCTCTTGCTGCACAGGGCGTTCTTCGGCGGCCTCGCGGGCCATTAGAAAGTCCGCGGTGCTCTCAGTACCCTGCCCAACTGCGACCGTTTCCTCCAGCGCCGGGTTGGCCTCGCCGGGCGTGGCACCAATGGCCTCGATGTAGGGCTTGGGGTCGTCCAGGCGCTGCTCGCTAGTCTGGTCCGGCGCAGATACGGCATCGCTGGTGCTTTGCAATGTGGAGTCCTGGCCCGGGGTATGGTAGCCTGGTTGATTGGCTTGCTGGCCGCTTCCGCTATTGTTCTGATTGTCGCTCATTTTTAGTCACTCCTATCGGCACGGTGCTCTCTAGCGTGCCGTTTAGACACTTGGTAGCCAAGTGAGTAGCACGCGTAATAGATGCAAGATATGTGCCCTTGCGCGGTGATAGCCT
>JAXDKH010000027.1:0-8837 GCA_034667185.1 Chloroflexia bacterium
GCGGCTTCGACCTCATCCACAATCACGACTGGCTGAGCAGCTTCGCGGCGATTGACCTGAAGAACGACTTTCGGCTACCTTTGCTGACGACCATCCACGCCACCGAGAAGGGACGCAACCAGGGCAACCTTTACGGTGATTTGCAACATGCCATACACCAGGCCGAATGGCACGCGGCCTTCGAATCGTGGCGGGTGATCACGTGCAGCCGCTACATGGCGTGGGAGGTCCAGACCTACTTCGATCTGCCGCCCGAAAAGATTGACGTGATACCGAACGGGATCGATCCACGTCCCTTCGATGCCCTCAACGGCAAAGACCTGTCACAATTCCGCCTGCAATTTGCCCAGCCCGACCAGCCGATTATTTACTACGTTGGCCGCATCGTGCCTGAGAAGGGGCTTGCGGCCCTGGTCGATTCTGTTCCGATAGTGTTGCGTGAATGGCCGGGGGCGAAGTTCGTTGTGGCCGGGGGCGGTGCATATCTCGATGATTTGCGTGTAAAAGCTCACGTGCTGGGCGTAGAGGACAATATAATCTTCCCCGGACGTGTCTCGGACGAGGTGCGCGACGGGTTGTTCAAAGTAGCCAACGTTGCGGTCTTTCCCAGCCTGTACGAGCCGTTCGGCATCGTGGCGCTGGAAGCAATGTGCGCGGGTACGCCGGTCGTCGTAACAGAAGTGGGCGGTCTGCCGGAAGTGGTCGAGTTGCACCGTACCGGCATCACGGTTAAGCCGAACGACCCGCAGTCGCTGGCCTGGGGCATCTTGCACACGCTGAAGCACCCTGACTGGGCGGCTACCAGGGCAGAGAACGCCAACCGCGTGGCGCGTGCCGAGTTCAACTGGGCCCGTATCGCCGACCAGACCACGAGGGTGTACCACCGGGTAGTTGAGGAAGCGTGCGCGAGCGATTGGGCGTACAAAGCGCCGGATGTCATCGCAACATAAAGCTCCGACCTGATAGCAGAGCGAAGGCCGGGGCAACAGAGTATGAGGAGCAAGAGGATGCTGCTATCAGACAAGAAGATCATGGACGCGATGGAGCAAGGGGACATTGTAATCGAGCCGTTCGAGTCCCGGCAGCTCGGCACCAACTCTTACGACGTAAGACTAGGCCCGTACTATTTCATCCCCAACCACAACATGGTAACCGTCAACTTCACCGAGGAGGAGGACGCCAAGTCCTTCTGGCTCGGCCCTTACTTCGCGGAAGACGGCCTCATCCGCATCCGACCCGGCGACACCATACTTGCGCACACTGAAGAAGTGGTCGGTGGCCGCAACGGGTTCACCACCTCCATGCGATCTCGCTCCAGCATCGGCCGGTCGTGCCTGTCCGTCTGCAAGTGCGCGGGCGTGGGCGACGTGGGCTATATCTCCCGCTGGACGATGGAGATCACCAACCACAGCCACGCTATGGCGATTGTGCCGGTGGGCCTGCGAGTGGCTCAAATCCTCTTCTACGAAGTGGGGGAGACGGCGCGCGAGTACCAGGGCAAGTACGGCTCCTGGAACGACTGGTCCCCCAAGGACATGCTCCCCAAGCTGTACCGCGACTACGACCTGCAGCGCGTCGGCACCAACAGGCTCCCTACACGCAATGGGCATGAGACATTGGCAAGGTAGTTGCTTCTCAGGTGGGTGACGCGTAACGCGTAACACGTAAGGCTTACCGGCTGTTGAAGTTAGGGCGGCTGCAAAGTCCGAGGATTTGGAATTGGCAGAACCAAAGGTGGCTTTGTCATTCCGAACGTAGTGAGGAATCAGGCGGGTAGGGAAGAAGTGGCATTGGAGTGCGAGAGTGGCTTTCCAATCTTTGCCCCTCGATTGCCACAAAGATCGATATCCACCTGATTCCTCGCTGCGTTCGGAATGACAAAGCCACCTTTGGTTCTGCTGATTGCGTCTTTTTGAATTTGCATCCACCCTGCCGTTGAAGCGGCACGTGTTGCGTAACAATCCGTAATTAGGCATACTACATTGTCACGGTGGGTCTGGATGTCGTTGTCTGCACCCCTGAACAGCCTGTAGTATCTCACCTTACGAGTTACGAGTTACTCAATACCCGTTACGAGAAGATAACCAATGCCATTACGTTGTGAAAGCCCCATTACAATCTGCTTTCGGACTCCGGCGGCCCAGTGCATCATGTGCGGCCGCCACTTTTGCGCCCAGCACGGCGACGTGGATGCGTCGGTTTGCAGGTTGTGCAGCGTCTCTTATCGCCGCAAGCTGCACGACGAAGCGGCCCAGGTAGTCGAGGTCGAGCGCCGGGTAAGCGCCGAGGCCCGCAACAACGATGGGCTTTGCGGCTGGTCCGAATGCCCCAACGAGCTCTACGCCCGCTGCGAGCGATGTGGCGGGTCCTACTGCCCCCGCCACATAAGCCGTCACAGGTACAACTATCGCTACCGCACGCGCCGGGGCATCTACAAGCGCCAGGCAGAAGTTACTCTCTGTGACGCCTGCAAGCCCTACCTGGACGAGTACAAGACCGAGAAAAGCTGGCGCGACTGAGCGTGCGGCTCTTCCAGCGCTCATCTCCTATCCTACCTCCACAGGTGAACGTCAATGAGTAATGCCAACCTCAACAGACCCCGGCCAGTGGTCCTGGTAATCCTCGACGGCTGGGGACTGCGCGAAGAGCGAGAGAACAACGCCGTCGCCCTTGCCGATACGCCCAACATGGACCGGCTGTGGGCGGAATACCCCCACACGGCTCTGGATGCTTCGGAGCACGCGGTGGGCCTGCCCGCGGGGCAGATGGGCAACTCGGAGGTGGGGCACCAGAACATGGGCGCGGGCTTCATCGTGTACCAGGACCTCACCCGCCTGGACAAGTCGATTGAAGACGGCTCCTTCTACGAAAACCCTGAGCTTGTAGCCGCTTGCGAGCATGTGAAGACGCGCCACTCCACTCTGCACCTGCTGGGGCTGTTGGGGCCGGGTGGCGTGCACAGTCATTGGGCGCACCTGTTCGCGCTATTGGAACTTGCAAAGCGCCGCGGTTTGGACAGGGTGGTCTACCATGCCTTCACGGATGGACGCGATACGCCCCCTCGAAGTGGCCTGGGCTTTATGCAGACGGTGTTAGCCAAGTTCCAAGAAGTCGGAGTGGGGCGGGTTGGCAGCGTGTCGGGACGTTACTACGCAATGGACCGCGACAAGCGCTGGGACCGGGTTGAGAAGGCGTATAACGCCCTCGTGCTGGGGGAGGGCAGGCGCTTCAACGAGCCGCTTGAAGTGTTCGAAGCATCTTACGCCGAGGGAGTCACCGACGAGTTCATCGTGCCTGCTGTCATAGCCGCGGACGGGGAGGAGCCGAGTACCATCCAGGATGGCGACGGCGTTATCTTCTTCAACTTTCGCAGCGACCGTGGCCGTGAGATGACCAGGGCCATCACTGACGCCGACTTCCAGGGCTTCGAGCGCCGGAAGACGGTCTCTGACCTCTACTACGTCACGATGACGCGCTACGAGGAAGACCTTGATGTGCACGTCGCCTTCCAGGCAATGGAAGTGAAGGTGCCCCTCGCCCGCGTGTTGAGCGACCTGGGCCTGCGGCAGTTCCACATCGCCGAGACCGAGAAGTACGCCCACGTCACTTTCTTCTTCAATGGCCGCACCGAGACACCCTTCCCTGGCGAGGACCGGGTTCTTATACCATCCCCAAAGGTGGCAACATACGACCTCCAGCCCGAAATGAGCGCCTACGGTGTAGCGGACGAGCTAACCAATCGCATCGCGAGTGGCGCGTACGACTTCATAGTCGCAAACTTCGCCAACGGCGACATGGTAGGCCACAGTGGCAAGCTCGACGCTACCATGCTGGCATGTGAAGCAGTTGATCGCTGCCTGGGGCAAGTCTACCACGCCGTGCAAGAGACAGGGGGTGTGATGCTGGTAACAGCCGACCACGGCAACGCGGAATTGATGGTCGATCCCGACGGTGGCGGCCCCCATACTTTCCACACCACCAACCCGGTGCCTTTCATCCTGGTCGCACCGGATGGTAGCGCCTTCCGGCAGGTGAGACTGAGAAGCGGAGGCCGCCTGTGCGACCTCAGCCTCACCATTCTTGACATAATGCAAATAGATGCGCCGGGCGATATGAACTGTCTGACCTTGATACGGCATTAGCCGAGAAGATATGAAGAAGCCCGGGGAAAACGCTCCGGGCTTCTTCATTCCCTGTTGTCGAGGCTTATACGTACCGTGCGCTCGGCTCGATGTCCATCGAAAGGTCATGCTGTAGGGAGTCCTCGTAACGGTAGTGGGCGGCGGCGGCGATCATGGCGGCGTTGTCGGTACACAGGACGATGGGCGGGTAGTGGAAGGGGATAGATAGTCGCTCCTTGAGCCACGACCGTAGCAGCGCGTTGGCTGCCACGCCCCCTGCTACCAGCACCTCACGCGCGTTGTACTCGGCTGCTGCCGCCACAGTCTTCTCGACCAGCGCATCCACGACAGCCGCCTGGAACGACGCGGCAAGATCGGCTACCGGTAGTTCCCTTTCAACAATCGGCACCAGCGCGGCGGGCGAGGTGTGGCCGCTGGCCTCTTCAGCCTCTTGCTTCTGCCACGGTATGGGTTTGCTCGCCACCACACCGTATTCCTGCACCTTTCTCAGGAGAGCCGTCTTGAGGCCGCTGAAGGAGAAATCGTAGGTGCCCTTGAGCCAGGCGCGGGGGAACTGGAAGCGGGCAGGGTCGCCTCCCTCAGACGCTCGCTGGATGGCGGGCCCGCCGGGGTAACCCAGGCCCAGGATGCGGGCTGCCTTGTCGAACGCCTCGCCCGCCGCGTCGTCGATGGTCTTGCCCAGCATGCGATACTCCCCGTGCCCGGACATGAGCACCAGTTCGCTGTGCCCTCCTGAGACGATCAAGTTCAGCACCGGGAATTGCGGCTCCGGTGGGGTCTCACCGGCTGCCGATGCCGCCTCCGGGATGAGCCAGTTCGAGTAGATGTGGCCCTCCATGTGATTTACGCCCAGCAATGGCTTTTGTCGCGCAAATGCAATTGCCTTGGCCGCGTTCACGCCTACGAGCAGCGCAGGAGAAAGGCCGGGGCCTCTTGTGACGGCGATGGCATCGACCCTGGACCAGTCTACATTGGCCCGCTTCGTTGCTTCATCAAGCACGGGCACGATCGTGACCACATGCTGGCGCGAGGCAAGCTCGGGCACGACGCCGCCGTACTTCTGGTGGAGGGGAATTTGCGAGGCGATTACGTTGGCGAGTATTTGCCGTCCGTTGCGGACGACCGCCACAGACGTCTCGTCGCAAGAAGTTTCGATTGCTAAAATGTTCATATGTAGCCTGCTTACTGTAGCCGGGAGCGGTCCACCGGGCGGGCGGCAGGCAGGTCGGTATGGAAGCTGGCACTGAGCCGTGCAGCCAATTCTTCCCGCAAGCGCTGCATTCGTTCCTCAAACTGCGGAGAGCCAACCGGCTCGCTCCACATGATATAGGCGTCCTCACCGTTGTCGCTGTAGTAGCGCTTGCGGACCCCCGCGACCTCCAATCCGTACTTGCGGTAGAGAGCCTGGGCGGGCAGGTTAGAGACGCGCACTTCCAGGGTAACCCGGGCCGCTTTCATCTCCGCCGCTATGTCCACAAGCCCCATGAACAGCAATTCGCCCGCGCCTTTGCCCCTGTGGTCGGGGTGCACCCCGATGGTGGTCACGTGCCCCTCGTCCACCATGAGCCACAGCCCCGCGTAGCCCACCACCGGGAAGCGTCTGTGCGGCTCCTCTTCAACGCCTTCGGTGTGCCCGTTCTTCCGCCAGGGCAGCAGCGAAGTCAGCCGGGCGAGGCCCCCAAGCTGCTGGCTACCGGCGGGTGCTGTGGGCTGAAAACCATTCTCGTTCAACTCAGGATGTGTTAGGTGGGTGAGGACTTGCGGCGCGGGTTCCGGCAGCCCGACCTCATGAGCCTGCTCTGGTGTCAGGTAGCGCATGACGATGTAGCGGTTCGATTCGGGCGTCTTCAGTTCGCGCTTGTAGGCGGAAACGGGCCAGGGCATGGTGAAGCAGACCCGCTCGATGGCGGCGACCTGGGCGATGTCGTCGTAGCTCATGTTCTCCAGGATATACGGCATACTAACTTAGCAGGCGCTCCTCATCGAGCATTTGGATTCCAGCGGGTGCATCTTGTAAGTATACACGCTTTGCACGCTTACGGCAGGTCACGGGTCGACCTTCGGTTGCAGGTAAATAGCCTGCAAAGTAGCGGGGTCGTCAGCCTCACCACGCTCTGAGCGTTGCAGCGCCAGCTCGGCCAGGTAGCCCGCCCGCCGCAGCCCTGCCGCAGCTGGTGCTACAGAGGCATCATTGCCCATGATCTCGCTAATCTGCGCGCTTGCGGCCCGGTCCAATTCGCCGCAGAAGAGGGTGGCGATCCGAGCTTCTTTTCCGGTCTCCGCCACGTAAGCCGCGATCTCGGGAATGGTGTTGTTGGCGTAGTCGCTGAGCCGCTGCCACCTAGCGCCTCTGGTGCGATAGACCGCCCAGCCGTAGCGGCCTCTACCCAGTGCAAGCACCGCGCACACCTGGGCCGCCGTGACTGCCACCTGCGAGTAGGCCAGCACGTCGAGACTGGGCACGCCCCACAACTTGATGTCGAGCGCATAGGCAAGCGTCTTCGCGGTGCTGATGCCAATCCTCACCCCGCTGAACGACCCCGGTCCCGTGGCGACTGCTACGCCGGTCAGAGTGCTCGTCTCGACGCCCACCAGGGACATCAGACGCTGCACGTTGGGCAGCAGCTGGGTAGTCTGCTCGCGGCCCGACCGCCAGGTCTGCTCCGCCACGACCCCTTCGCCCGGTAGATAGAGGGCGAGACTGGCGTACTCAGTGGATGTATCGATGGCGAGTATCATAGGAGGGTTAGAAGCCTGAAAAGACGGCAAATTGGCGAACTCGGCTCAGGCACCATAAGCGTCCTTCTTGAACTGCTCGGCCAACTCTTGATACCGGCTTCCGAGGGCCCAGAAACGCAGAGTCCGCTTGGTTTCGCTCAGGTGCCAGAAGCGGACCAGCAGGTACTCGTCCGGTAACCAGGAGGCAGCTCCAAGCGGCCATTCTATCACAGTCACGCCGTCGCCCGACAGGTAGTCGTCCAGGCCCAGCGTGGCAACTTGTTCATCTCCCTCCAGGCGGTAGAGGTCAATGTGGGACAGGTGTGCGCGCTCGCCGTCGTACTCGTTAATCAGGGTGAAGGTAGGCGAATTGACGTAGCGAGCGTCGATGCCGAGGCCTTGGGCGATGCCCTGCGTGAAGGTGGTCTTGCCTGAGCCGAAGTCGCCCTCCAGGAGGAGCAGGTCGCCTGGTTGGAGGAACTTGCCCACGTGCGCGCCGAGCCTCCGGGTCTGGTCGGCCCCGTGGCTTACTACGTCGACATCTGCAACTGCTGGAAGCTCGCCCTTGATCACTACTCTTACGCCCCTGCTCGCCTGGAACGCCCCTTCGCCCGCTGCTGTAGCACTCGCCGGTACACCTCTGCCGTCTCACGCGCCGACTTGTCCCAACTGAACCCCGAAGACTGCTTGAGGGCCCTGGCTGCGAGGCCTGCTCGTAACGACTCATCAGTTAGAACCGCCCTCATCCCTTCAAGCCAGGCTGTTTCATCGGCGGGGTCAAGCAACAGGCCGCCGTTCCCGACCACCTCCGGTAGAGCCGAGGCGTTGGAAGCCAGGACCGGCGTGCCACAGGACATGGCTTCGAGGGCAGGCAGTCCAAACCCCTCGTATAAGGAAGGATAGGCGACCACGGTGGCGATATTATACCACAGCGGTAGTTGCTCATCAGGCACCCGCCCCAGGAAAGTCACGCGTCCGGACCGGGTGAGGCCAAGCCGCTCGGCGGTGGAAAATATCTCTTCGTAGTACCACCCCTTGCTGCCCCCGATGTACAGCTTTACATCCCCTAACGCAGGGTCGGCGGCCAGCCTAGCGAAAGCTCGTATCAGCAAGGGAAGGTTCTTGCGCGGTTCGAGGGTGCCAACATAGAGCACCACGCGTCCATTGACACCCTGCTCAACCTTAAACACTTCGCGCTCCGTGCTGCCAACCGGCTTGAACTGCTCGCCCACACCGTTGTGCACTGTCGTCACCTTACCATGGCGGACGCCAAACAGGTCGATTACGTCGCGCCGCGTGGCCTCGGACACAGCGATGACGTGTGAGGCGTGGCGGGCAGACCAGCCGGTCATGGCGCTGAGGTAGCGGCGTTTGGCGGGGTGGAGGTTCTCGGGCGAGCGCAGGAACACCAGGTCGTGAATCGTCACGACGGTGGAGCAGGGTGCCACGAGTGGCCGCACGTTCACCGGGCAGTGCAGCAAGTCGAGCCTGTGCCACATGGCCGCCACAGGGAGAACTAGCTGCTCCCAGGCGATGCGGACCGGAGCGCGTTGCGTGGGGAACCGGCTCCTCGTAAGTGTGAGGTTCTCTGGCTTGTGGGTCTCTACCGTTGGAGGCAAGGCTTCGTTGCTGGTGAAGCCTGTGATCTGCAGGTCCGGGGCGACGCGGGGTAGCTTGAAAAGCAGTTCGTCTATGTAGCGGCTTAGCCCCGCCTGGCGGTAGCTGCCGCTAAAGGAGAGCAGGTGAGCATTGATCCCGACGCGCATGCTGACATTATACCCGCGTTGGCATGTGGCTGCACTGAGCGTGAAAGCGGCATTATGTCGAGAATGTAGTAGTACTTTTCTCCTACGACCTATTGACATGACATAATACCTCTCGTATACTCCTTTCAGCGAGCCGGACAGTACTTTTCGGCTAACCCACCCGCTCGTAGCACCGTGTAGCACGTCTTTCGCAGATCGCGACACTATACAA
>JAXDKH010000028.1:0-6489 GCA_034667185.1 Chloroflexia bacterium
GCAAACTGGCAATACCCGTGCCCACGCCCCCGACCCGGGAACACCGGCTTGTCGAGAGTGATAGAATGGTGGCGGCATGCTGGGCCAGAGTCGATAGGAACCGAAGGAAGGAGGCAAGATGGCGGCGAACGATAACTCCGAAGTTGGGCAGGTGATCCCTATGGACCGGCTGGAGTCCTTCTACGATGAGCCGGGAGAGTACGGCTGGATTATGGAGGGGCACAAGCACGGGTTCGCCAATACCTCCGTCATTGTCACACTGACCTCGCCACGTGGTGGGCCCCCGCTACACACCCATAACTCAGAAGAAATCCATGTGCTGCCGGAGTGCCACATGGCCTACGTGATGGGGGACAGCACTTTTGAAGTAGAGGGGCCTTGCATGATGAACATACCGGCGGGTGTGCCCCATACTTTCCTCAATATCGGCCCAGAGGCCGTCAGGCTTGTATGTTTCTTCCCCGCCAACGGCTTCTGGGACAACTATGATGAGCTAGGTCCTAACCCCTTGCTGGAGCGATACGGTGTAGGCGCACCGCCCGCCTGAAGGCACGCTGCGTGATAACATGGTCGAGGTATGGAACTCGAGGCGCTATCCTGCAACAACTGTGGAGCACCGCTGGAGGTGCCTACTTCGGCGGACTTCGTAACCTGCGTCTACTGCAAATCGCGGCTGGCGATACGCCGCACGGAGACCGCGCACTACACCGAACTCCTAGGGCAATTGGAGGCGTACAGGGACCACCTGGCGGACCGTGTGGAGTACCTGCGCCTCCGGGATGAGTTGGAGGGATTGGAGGCGCAGTGGCAACGGGAGAGGCGGCGATATTTCACCCGGCGCTTGAACGGCTCGATGCAGGCCCCCACTCGCTCCTATCTGATCTCCAGTTTTGTCGTGGCTGTCGCAGCCTGTGCGCTTACGGCCTGGTGGTTCTACGCCACCGCGAACGCAGGCTCCGGGGCCTCGTTCTTCGGCTGGGTTGGAGCAGTCCTCTCCCTGATTGCCGTGGTAAACGCGGTCCGGGTGACCAACAAGGTCAACGATTACAACAGCGCAAGACAAGAGTACCAGCAGCAACGTAACGAGATACTGAATGGTATGCGTGCGGTCCACCCCACAGCAGTTCCTCACCCTGAGCCTTCACCCATACTAGACCGCTAGCACCAACCGTACTTATAGAAAGGAACCAATACATGACCAGCACCAACGAACAGATCGACTCGTTTTTGCAAGAGCGTCTAAACCGCTACATTGACGAAGCGGCCCGCCTGTGCGCCCAGCCCAGCGTGTCAGCTACCGGGGAGGGCGTGCGAGAGTGCTCCAACCTGGTGGAGGAGATACTGGCGAGCCACGGCTTCGAGGTGCAGAAATTCGACACGCCCGGTGAGCCTGTGGTCGTGGGCCGCGCACCGGGTAAATCCGAGCGCACCCTCCTTTGCTACAACCATTACGACGTGCAACCCGCCGAGCCGTTCGACCTGTGGACCTCCCCGCCTTTCGAGCCCACGGTGCGCGACGGTGCCCTTTACGCTCGTGGGTCCAAGGACGACAAGGGAGAGTTCATAGCTCGCCTGGCAGCAGTGGACGCGGTGCGCGCGGCACATGCAGGCGAGTTGCCCTGCGGGGTGACCTTCGTGGTCGAGGGGCAAGAGGAGATAGGCAGCCCACACATCGCCCAGTTCGTGCTCGACCACCTGGACCTGCTGAAGTCGCACGGGGCTATCTGGGAGGAGGGCGGCCTCGGCCCGGAGGACAAGCCGTTCAACGTGCTCGGCGCGCGAGGGGTGCTCACCGTCGAACTCCACGTGCGCACGCTGTCGAGGGACGCCCATTCCGGTAACGGCTCGGTGCTGCCGAACGCCGCCTGGCGCTTACTATGGGCCCTCACCAGCCTCAAAGGCCCCGATGGCCGCATCCGCATACCCGGTTTCTACGACCAGGCGCTCCCACCCTCCCAACTGGACAAGGACCTGTTCGCCGCGCTGCCCTCCGGTGAGGGCCAGCTGCGCGAGACCTTCGGCGTGCAGGAGTTGTTGAATGGAGTGACCGGGGAAGCTTACAAGCTGGCGGTGTTCGACCCGACCTGCAACGTACAGGGCATAGGCAGTGGTTGGCAGGGGGTTGGTCCGAAGACGATTGTGCCCGCCGAGGCCAGCGCCAAGGTCGATTTCCGCCTGGTGCCCGACCAGGATCCCGACGATATCCTCCAGAAACTACGACGGCATTTGGATAGCGAGGGCTTCGGGGACGTGGAGGTCAAGCGCCTGGGTGCCATGTGGCCCGCCAAGGCCGCCCCGGACGACCCGCTGGTGCTCCTCACCAACCGCGCCGCCGAAGAGGTATACGGGGTCGCCAGCCTGGTGATGCCCATCTCCGGCGGCAGCAGCCCCATCTACGCGTTCGCAGGGCCGCTCGGCATCCCCGTGGTCACTGCGGGCGTCGGCTACCTCGGCTCGCGCACCCACTCCCCCGACGAGCACGTCCGCCTCGACCACTTCCTCGACGGGGCAAGGCATATAGCGCGTATAGTTGACGGCTTCGCGGAAATCTAGTAATGGACGATGGACCAGGGACGATGGACGATAGCAGTGATGAGTGCTGAGTAGATGAAAGGTATGTTGTAGGGGCACGACACATAATGCCCCTACGACACCCATCCTCCTGTACAATAAGGTTGCGAAACCTGTTCCATATAGAAGGGGGTTTAGATGGCAACCTTTCATATCGAGCCGGAGCGACGCACGCTGCACGGCACCTTCTCGCGGGACCTGCCGCCGGTGCTCACCATCGACTCGGGCGATACGGTGGTCTTCCGCACGCTGGACGCGGCATGGGGCCTGGAGCCGCACACCTCAATTCATGGCGAGCGACGTCAGTTCGAGGGTCGCGACGGGGAGAAGGACAAAGGCCACGCCCTGTGCGGCCCCATAGAGATACGGGGTGCTGAGCCCGGCATGACGCTGGAAGTGCACATTGGCGAGGTGCGCCCCGGCCCCTACGGCTTCACCTTCGCGGGCGGCTGGGCCAGCGAGATCAACGACCGCCTGGGAGTGTCCGCCGAGGGCACGCTGCTCACCTGGACGCTGGATGCGGAAGCGATGGAGGGGCGGGACCAGTTTGGGCACACGGTCGCATTGCACCCCTTCATGGGCGTGATGGGCATGCCCCCGGACGAGCAGGGCTTGCTCCCGACGGCACCTCCCCGCAACACCGGCGGCAACATCGACTGCAAGGAGCTTGTGCCCGGCACGACCCTGTACCTGCCTATCGCAGTACGGGGTGGCCTATTCTCCACAGGGGACGGGCACGGGGCCCAGGGCGACGGCGAATCGTCTACCACCGCGATAGAATGCCCCATGGAGCGTGTAGCCCTCACCCTGGTACTCAACGAGGAGATGCGGATCAGCACGCCTCGCGCCCGCACCTCCGAAGGCTGGCTCACGCTCGGCTTCGACAAGGACCTCAACGAGGCCACGGCCCTCGCCCTCGAAGCGATGCTTGAGCTAATAATGGAGCAACACGGGGTCGAGCGGCTTGAAGCCCTGGCGCTAGCCAGCGTGGTGGTCGATCTGCGGGTGACGCAGATAGTGAACGGGGTTAAGGGTGTGCATGCGGTCCTACCTCATGGTGCGATCCGGTAGGGGCACAAAGCATTGTGCCCTGGTGGTACAACCACACAGCCCGGTGAGCAGGACCATACCCACCTTTGTCATTCCGAGCGCAGCGAGGAATCAGGTGGTCATCATAGGCTGTTGCAATGTGGAAGATAGGCGGCAGGGCCACTCTCCTGCTGCAATGCCCCTTCTTCCCTAGCCGCCTGATTCCTCACTGCGTTCGGAATGACAAAGGGCGAGATGGTCCCGCAATCGCAGAATCGGGACTGCATGAGGGCGATGCATCGTGCCCCTACGCGTTGCCTGCGGTGCTATAATGGTGGGACCATTGCGGCTTGAAGGAGCAGGCGGTAAAGCCACGGCGCTAAAGAAGGCACCAAATAGCGCAGGGTAAACCCGCAATCCGCAATTCCAATTCCTAAATCGCCCCAAGGAAGGCATTGAATGCTGCTGGTGCAGTTCGCGGGTGTAAGCAAAGATTACGCGGGCAACCCCGTCTTTGACGAGGTGGACCTGGAGATAATCGAGGGGGAGCGAATTGGCCTCGTCGGGGAGAACGGCGGGGGCAAGTCTACGCTCATGCGCCTCGTCGCGGGACTGGATACGCCCACGGAGGGCAGCGTGTCGCGCCGCCGCAATCTCACTATTGGCTACCTGCGCCAGGAAGCCGACCCACTGGACAACGACAAGACCATCTTCCAGGCTGTATCCGAAGTATCCCCTGAAGCGGCTACCCTCTCGGCCCGGCTGCGCGAGCTTGAGGCGAAGATGACCGGCCCCGACCTTGACGGCGACGGGATGTCCGGCGTGTTTGATGAGTACGGCGAGGTCATGTCCGCGTTCGAGGCGCTGGGCGGGTACGAGGTGGAGCACAACGTCGAGTCGGTGCTGGAGGGGCTTGGCTTCGGTCCGGCGCGGCACAGCCAGCAAGTCGGCACCCTGAGTGGCGGCGAAAAGAAACTGGTCAGCCTTGCTCGCATCCTGCTGCTCAAACCCGACCTGCTGCTGCTCGATGAGCCGGACAACCACCTCGACCTGGACGCCAAGGCCTGGTTGGAAAGCTTCATCCAGGGCTATCCGGGCACCGTGATCGTTGTTTCGCACGATCGCTTCCTGCTCGACCGCGTTGCCAAGAAGATATTTGAGCTACAGGACGGCAAGATAGAAATCTACCACGGCAACTACACCTACTTTGCGGAAGAGCGCGAGCGCCGCCTCCTGAAGCGGCACGAGATGTACACCTTGCAGCAGGACGAAATCAAGCGGCTAGAGGTGATCCTGCGCAACCTCAAGCAATGGGCTAGGCAGAACCCCAAGTTCGCCCCTCGCGCCGATAGCATGGAGAAGCGGCTGGACCGCGCCCGCCGCGAGGCTGCCGAACGTCCAATCGTGCGACGCGAGCGGGTCCGCTTCAACTTCGACTCGGAGCGCAGCGGGCAGAAAGTGCTGGAAGCGAAGGGTCTTAGCAAGTCGGTGGGTGCGCGGGAGCTGTTCGCCCCATTCGACCTCATGCTGTACTACGGCGAGCGCGTCGGCATAGTTGGCCCGAACGGCAGCGGCAAGACCACGCTGCTCAGGACGATAGTGGGGCAGTTGCCGCCCGACAGGGGCACGGTAAAGATAGGTGCGAGTGTCGTGCTGGGCTACTATTCTCAGGAGCAAGAGACTCTGCCCGGAGAGATGACGCCGCTGGATTTCGTGCGCAGCCTGAAGCCACTCAACGAACAGGCCGCGATTAGCCTTTTGCGCCGGCTGCTCTTCAGCTACCGGGACGCCCACCATGCCATCCGCGAGCTAAGCGGCGGGGAGAAGAGCCGCCTGCAGGTAGCCCGGCTGATGCTCACCGATGCCAACTTCCTGGTGCTGGACGAGCCTACCAACAACCTCGACATCGCCTCGGTGGAGGTGCTGGAAGACGCACTCAACGACTTCCAGGGCACGCTTCTCACGGTATCGCACGACCGCTACTTCATGGACCGCGTGGTCACGCACATCGTGGCTATCGAGCCGGGCGGGCGCGTGCGCGAATACCCAGGCAACTATTCCGAGTACCTGTCGAAACGTAGCGCCGCTGCAGAATTGGCCTTATCTGCTGCCAAGAAGTAAACTATTCACCCATACGATTCCATCTTCCTTGATATAGCACCCACAGAACTCGAAGGGAGAACCCCCATGAACGAGCAAGCACCCACGCCAAGCCCCCTGCCGCTACTCCCGGAGCAAATGGTGCGCCTCATCCCGCTGGCGCTTGACATTGACAAGGCGCAGGTGTCGGGCCTGGCTTGGCACGGCGACCACCTAATCATCCTGCCTCAGTATCCGAACTGGGAAGGCACCCCCGGCGACGGTTGCGTGCAGGTGCTGGACCGCGCAGCCATTCAAGCCTTCCTGTACGGCATATCCGACAACCCCGTGGTGCCCCGAGAGATACCGCTAATCACGTCGGGGTTGGAGGCGAACATACCTGGCTTCCAGGGCTACGAGGCAATAGCGATCGTGGGCGACAGGGTCTTTGTGACGGTGGAGGCCGAGCCGGAGCACCACAAAATGATGGGCTACATCGTGGCGGGCACGGTAGAAAGCGACGCGGGCGGCCTGAGCGCCATTCGTTTGCACTCCGACACCCTGGTGTCAATAAGGCCGCAGGCGCACGTGCCCAACGCCTCGTATGAGACGCTGGTGTATACGGGGAACAGGCTCATAGCCATTTATGAAGCCAACGGCGTCAACGTCAACCCGCAGCCGGAAGCCTACGTGCTGGACCTGGAGTTCAACCACCTCGATACGATACCGTTCCCGCACCTGGAGTACCGCATTACGGACGCCACGCCCACCGACGAGCAGGGGCGGTTCTGGGCCATCAATTACTACTGG
>JAXDKH010000029.1:0-11526 GCA_034667185.1 Chloroflexia bacterium
CAAGCGGCTCCCCGTGGCTTTTCGCAGCGTTGCCACGTCCTTCATCGGCCCTAGTTGCCAAGGCATCCACCATACGCCCTTTCTCGCTTGTCTCCACCCTTTCTCTTCTCTTATCTCTTCCACATTCTGGGCCTCCCACCTCTGAACATGTCAGAAGCGTTCGTCCGTTCGCGGCTCGACTCGAGAGAGCGGATAGCACAAGCACATTTGCAGCGCATTATCGGTCATTCTTCTTTCTTGCGAAATTGAATTCCCTTCATGGAAAGCTCTTCACTTTCCACGATGCTTTGTTGCTAGTTACTCATTGCAACTATTCTCTTGTTAAGGTGGACACTCTTGCTTTCGCTTGAGTGACCCGTCAGCCCTCTGGACTGCCGGTCGCCGTCTTTGTGCAAGACGAGGATCGGAATTCGTTATGGGCTTACTTGCTTTTGAAGGTGCTTACCGGGGGCAACAAAAAGACCTGGGCACTCGCCTCAAGCCTTTACTCACCGGCTGGAGTTTGCGAGTTACTGTATCAGCTTGTGGCCTCGATCTGCTGCATGCTTGTCCTTCTTGCCTTTGCGGACTGCTTATCCAGTCCTGGGCGCTGGGTAATTATACGAAACCAGGTTTGCTTTGTCAAGGCGATTTGGGCTCCGGTTTGAAGCAATTTCGCCGTTGTTTTGCGCTTGCTTTCGGCTCTCGTTACAAGCCCGATCGTTCTGGGCGCTGGGTAATTATACGAGATCCTTATCCTGTTGTCAAACAATTTAGCTCTTCTGTTCGAGCGATTCCGCCAGAATTGGGCGCGCCACCCGACCTCCCTTTTGGAGCCACACATCAACATATTTTTGACATGAACCTGCTTGCGTGATACACTTATGGGAATCCAATAAATAGCAGTAAGAACTTAGTCGCACCTCTAAACGGGGCCTCGAGCAGTTCTTGCTGGAAATAGCGCGGGCAGAAACGACACTCTATTTATGCCCGCCCTTCAAAGGTACGCCAATACCAGAAGGCTTGTCCTGCCAGTGGGCTGCACCATCTACAGCTTCCTCGTCATCGCGTTCGCTTTACTACACACCAGGAAGGAAGACCACGTTGTACTCTACTGCCGGGAGAACTGCTTTATGCTGGTATTTTCTGCGGGGACTGATTCTGCTCCTCGCAATCGGAATCCCATCCAGCCTTGCATTTGCCGGAATTACAGACCAGGGCACGAACACGGCCCCTGAAATAGTCGGGAAATATAACTCCCAGCAGGTCATGGGAGCAGCCCCAGGAGGACTCGATTGCGCGCCGGGATTTAACATTGTAGAGGAAGAAAGCCCAGGCACATTTGCTGAATTGAACGACGTGTCAGCGATTGCACATGATGACGTATGGGCTGTAGGAGATTTCAACAACCAGGATGTCCAGGGGCACGCCTTGATCGAACACTATGACGGCACAAACTGGACCCGAATGGATGCTCCCACCGTTGTTGCCACCAGCACGCACCGTCTAAATGCCGTGGATGCCAGGACAAGTAGCGATGTGTGGGCGGTTGGGTATTACTTCACTGCAGACGTCAGCGCAGGGGGGTTAGCGCAGACCCTGGTGACACACTGGAACGGAAACCAATGGAGTGTGGTAACAAGTCCCAATATCCCCGGCATGGTCAATACCCTCTCAGGCGTGGCTGCGCTGTCGGCTAACGACGCGTGGGCTGTAGGTGTTTACAGAGACGCCTCCAATGTAAGGCAAACACTTACCATACACTGGAATGGTACTACCTGGACCATCGTCCCAAGCCCCAATACCGCGTCTGGTAACAACTATCTCAGCGACGTTGTGGCAATTTCCAGCAACGATGTTTGGGCAGTGGGCTTCCACACGCCAGCCGGGGGGCGTGATGTGCCTCACGTTATGCATTGGAACGGGACGGCGTGGAGCCTGCAATCGATCGACGTACCCACCACTGAAGACCCTGCCGACGGTAGGCTGCTTAGCGTCGCTGCAACGGCGGCTAACGATATCTGGGCTGTAGGGACCTACGCCGACCAGCCGCTGGTGGAACACTGGAATGGGACGAATTGGACGCGTGTCTCTGCACCAAGTGCAGGTTATGGCTCTCACCATATCACGTCGGTGGCTGCTATTTCCGCAACCGACGCCTGGATGGTCGGCTATTACTGGTCAGGCTCCCAGCAGAAGACGTTGGTCCAGCATTGGGATGGCACTCAGTGGAGTATCTTTTCAAGTGTTACGCTCGGTGCGGATAGGAACTGGCTATACGGCGTAGCAGCAATAAGCGCACAGGATGTGTGGGCGGTCGGAAAGTACGAGGTCTTAGTTGGCGATAGAATAGAAGGGCAGATGCTGATCGAGCACTACTCCGGTGGCTGCACCACTCCCACCATTACACCTACGTCCACGGCCACTGCTACAAGCACGGCTACAAATACCGCTACTGCCACACCTACATGTGGGGTGGGCTGGAGCGTAGTTGTCGGAAGCCCTGAGCCAACCCGCGTCCCCGGCAGGTTGCAGGGCGTTTCAGCCAGCTCTAGTTCGGACGCCTGGGCTGTCGGTTGGAAACCTCACAACGAGGCTCCTTCTGCTAGCTCACTGCTGCATTGGGATGGTAGTTCCTGGGCATCAGTACCTTTAACCGGGACTGCGGATTGGAGCGAGCTTGCAGCGGTGGCCGCAATCTCGCCTCTCGATGCCTGGGCCGTTGGTATGTATGCCGGGCAAACCGCAACGTTTCATTGGAACGGCGTCAACTGGACTCGAACACCAAGTCCCCCCGCTCCGGCCTCCTATGATACGAGCCGGTTGCGCGCCATATCCGTAGTTTCGCCCACCGACATCTGGGCTGTAGGTTATGCCTCCAGCGGTAGTTCCTCACGGTCCATGATTATCCACTGGAACGGCCTGGTCTGGGACCTCGTGACCCTGCCACCCGCCCTCTTCAGCGCTTCTTCAACCCCTACAACCTTTGTTGCAGTCAAGGCAATTTCGGCTAACGATGTGTGGGTCACGGGAGGTGTCGGCTTCGGCGTGCCCACCCTTCTGCACTGGGACGGCAGCAATTGGACCAGCGTACCGGCGGCATCGCCCAACGAGACGAATTACCAAAACTATGCTTTCTTCGCCCTGGATGGCACAAGCTCAAACGACGTCTGGGTGGTGGGTGGCTATCAGCACAGCATCAACCTGAACACACTACCGGTAGCCCAACACTGGAACGGCAGCAATTGGAGCGATGTGCCTACTGCCAACATTCAAATCAGCCAGGGTGGTGTCTACCTCCGCGACGTTGAGGCGATTAGCAGCAGTAACGCCTGGCTGGTTGGCACCACGTGGAATGCATCAGCAGGAGAACAGCGCAGCCTGATTGAGCACTGGAACGGCAGCGCCTGGACCCTGGTGGCAGCCCCGGAGAACACCATCCAGCAAACCCTCGATTCGATCGAAGCCCTCAGCGACCAGTACATCTGGGCTGTAGGCTCCTTAATAACAAATCCGGACTCCATCTTGATCGACCGGTACAGTGACTACTGTGCCATTTCTGTTCCGGTTGGCCAGGCGGCAGCCACAGCTACTGCCACTAACACCCCCACAATGACCTCCACCAATACGCCAAGCCGAACTGCAACATCCATAGGGTCTCCAACAGCCTCTACGCAGGCGCAACCCACGACCTGCCCGGTCCAATTCGCGGACGTACCCGCCTCCGGCTCCACGTTCTACAGCTTCGCGCGCTGCCTCGCCTGCCGCAACATCGTCAGCGGCTACCCGTGCGGCGGACCCGGTGAGGCATGCAACGGCAGCCACGACCCTTACTTCCGCCCCGGGCTGAACGTGACCAGGGGGCAGATATCGAAGATGGTTGCCCTCGCCGCTGACCTGGGCGGGCCTACCGGCGACCAGATATTCGCGGACGTAGAACCAGGCAGCCCGTTCTATAACCCTATCCAACAGCTTGCCTCCCGTGGTTATATTGGCGGCTATCCTTGCGGCAGCGTCGCCAGCGAGACGTGCGATGGAGGCAGTCGCCCTTACTTCAGGCCGGGCGTGAACACTACGAGGGGACAGCTATCCAAGATCGTGAGCGAAACCGGCAGGTTTGACGAAGACCCCGGACCGCAGAAGTTCGCGGACGTACGGAGCACCAGTCCATTCTTCGTCTGGATCAACAGGCTGGCTAACAGGAGCGTAATCAGTGGCTACGCGTGTGGCGACCCTGGAGAGGCGTGCGACGATCAGCATCGCCCTTACTTCCGACCCATCGAATATGTGACAAGGGGGCAGACGGCGAAGATAGTCGCCAACACCTTCTTCCCCAATTGCCAGACTCCGGCAAGAAAGTAAGCAGCACATGGCAACAAGAAGAAAGCAGTTGGCCGCAATAGCCAGCTGCTTTCTTCTTGTTGCCAGCGAGGGCAAGGTATCAAGGGTTACACTCAGGGAAGAAGGTATTCGCGACTATCTTGCTTACCTGTGCCCTGGTCGCATTGGCACCAGGTCTGAAGTACGGCAGGTTGCCGCCTACGCAAGGCTCACCCGCCGCGCCGCACGCATAGCCTCCCATGACGCCGCGGGAAGCCAGACGCTGCACCCACGGGTAGAAGGGGCTGCCCGGCGGCACGTCCTGGAAGCTCTGGCCCGTGGGCGTGTCGCTGTAGCCCTTGGCGCTCGACACAATCTTGGATATCTGGCCGCGAGTGGTGGACGCGTTGGGGCGGAAGTATGGCAGGTTGCCCGCTAGGCAAGGCTCACCGGGGCCACCGCAGTTGTAGCCGCCGATGATGTTGCGCACCGCCAGCCGCTGGATGAAGTCGTAGAAGGTGCTGCCGGGTGCGATGTCCTGGAACTTCTGCCCGCTCGCCGCCTCGTTGAAGCCCGCAGCGTTGGACACCACCTTGGACAGCTGAGCGCGAGTGATGTTGTTGTTGGGCCGGAAGGTGCCGTCGCCGAAGCCTGAGATCACCGCACGGTCGGCTAGGCACTTGATGTACGTGTAAGCCCAGAAGTCTGGGCATATGTCAGAGTAAATCGAGTCGCAAGCCTGGGTCACCACGTACTGAGGGCGCGAGTTGATCGTGAGCCGGACTGTGCCGTTACTGGCCGTCAGGTGCGTGATGCCTCCATCCCTATCCACCACGTCCACCTGCTGGACTGTCACTGGGTAGTCTACGGTGGCGCTGCTGTTCACCCGCCACAGCATGTTAACGTTGGTGTTACCGGCCCTGAAGAGGTAGTCGAACCCTACGTAGTCGGAGTCGTCCGGTTGGTGAGGGTTGTTGCCGGGCACCATCTGCGAGCCCTGTCCGACGTAGGTGGCACCGTCCAACAAGCCTGACATCGTCTTGTAGGCGTTGTAGGCGGACTTGGGCGTCAAATCGTCCCGCACAATCGCCATGCCGCCGTAGAGGTTCTGGGGCCGGTCGAACTTGTCCTCGAACTGGAAGTAACTGAAGTGCACCAGCCGCCGGGTGGACATAGCGATGCCGTACATGCGGGCCAGCATTGAAGCCTGCTCGTCCTCCGTCCAGCTCATGTTGTCCGGGCACTCACCGGAGACGGTGCAGGTGCTCCTGCCGTCCTCCGTGATCCAGATCTCGGCGGGCTTGCCGCCATGCTGGTCGATCCAGGTGTTCACCATGTTGAGGCGGTACTGGAAGTTCTGCACCACGCTATCGGGGCGCATGTCCTCTGGCACGCGGTCGGGCATGTAGGTGTGTATTGACATGCCGTCGAAGTTGACGGCCCCGCCCGACGCGGACACTACCTGGTCGAGGAATGCCATGCCCTCATTGTCGGAGTCGTGAACGTACAGGCCGCCAATCAGCACCCTGGCGTTGGGATCGACCCCCTTGATCGCCTGGTAAGCCCCGGCCAGCAGGGTAGCGTAGGAGTTGGCCCTGTCTTCGAACGTGCAGCTGTTGATGCAGTTCCAGGTGGCCTGGTGGTTCGGCTCGTTCCAGATCTCCCAGGTGTGGACCTTGTCCTTCCATCGTGTGACTGCCCAGCGCACGTAGTCGAAGTAGTCTTCCTGGTTCGTAGGCTGGTACCAGTACCAGTCGCCCGCGCTGGGGTTGGTACTGGCCCACTTGGGCGTAGTCAGCAGCATCCCAATTACGTCCATGCCCCTGGTCACGCTCTGGTTGATCGCCTTGTCGTAGATGCCTGCCACGTTGGTATCGATGGCACCCTTGCGGTTCGGCTCCACGTTTGCCCAGGATAGCTCCTCGCGCGACACCTTTACCCCGCCGGCAGCAGCCAGGTCAGCCAACTGGTCGGTGTTGGTGAAACGGCGCTCCAGGCCCGACAGGTAGAGGTTCATGCCAAACATCGACACCGGGTCGAGGGTAGCCTCGACGCGCGACGGCTGTGACTTGGAGGCAGGTACCGGGGTGACTTCCTCAAAGGGGCCGTAGCCGGGTGCGGGGGCAAACTGCGGAACGCGCCCGCCGTAGCCACCCCCGGACTGGGCGTAGGAGGCACCCCTGTCCATGAACATGAAGCCGAGCGCAAATATGACCAGACCTAACAGCAAGAAGAACTTTCGCATAACCCTTCCAATCTACGTATTCATGTGACTTACTTCAACGTCTCAGACATGACGCCCTTAGTCAGTAGCCTGAGGTTCCTAAGTCTACCCAATCAGCGGAGCGCATAGCAACAAGATACACACAGCCAAAACTCCCAGTTGTCATAGCGAAAACGTACTGCCTATGCCCCATACCTGAACTCATCTGCCATATTTGAGTAGGAGGAGATGAGTGCCCAAAGAGGCATTGTCATTCCGAGCGCAGTGGGGAATCAGCTGGCAGTCGTCGGATGTTGCAATTGAGAACCCAGGTGGGCAAGGCCCGTCCCCTTCTCCAATTCATCTTCATCCCTACCCACCTGATTCCCCACTGCGCTCGGAATGACAATAGGCACTTTAGGTGCTGATATTGGGGCTGCGCTATACGCGTTCCACCTACCATCTGATCTGCCCAGCCTCCGCCAAATAAAAGAACGTGGTGGCCAAAGTGATTTGACCATCACGTTCACTAAACGAAATTGCAGATTGTCGCTTGCCTTAGACGCCCACCCGCAGGCTCTTGGTCTGCCCCGCCACACGGTCGCGCTCGTGCTTCGAGAGGAGGCGCTTGCGCAGGCGGAAGGCCTTGGGCGTGACCTCCAGTAGCTCGTCGTCGTTCAGGAACTCAATCGCATCGTCCAGCGACAGCACGTGCAGCGGCTCCAGGCGCAGGGCTTCTTCGGAGGTAGACATGCGCATGTTGGTGAGGTGCTTCTTCTTGCAGACGTTCACCTCCAGGTCGCGCTCGCGTATGTGCTCGCCCACGACCTGGCCCTCGTACACGTCCACTCCGGCACCGATGAACAGCGCACCGCGCTCCTGGGCGGCATGCAGGCCATATGTAGCGGTCACTCCCGACTCCCAGGCGATCAGCGAGCCGTTCTCGCGGGTGCCAATCGAGCCGGATAGCGGGCCGTAGCCGTCGAACAGGGTATTGACGATGCCCCGGCCGCGAGTGTTGGTGAGGAACGCCTGGCGGAAGCCGAGCAGGCCACGTGTGGGCACACGGTAGACGTAGTGCGTGGAGCCGTCGTCGCGGAACTTCATATCGATCAGGTGCCCGCGCCGCTGCCCCATCATCTCGACCACCACGCCGGCGGCCTCCTGCGCGACCTCGATCTCCACCTGCTCGTAAGGCTCCAGCTTCTGCCCTTTCTCTTCCTTGATAATTACCTCGGGCTTGGACACCTGGAACTCGTAGCCCTCGCGGCGCATCGTCTCGATCAGGATGACCAGGTGCAGCTCGCCGCGCCCGCTCACCAGGAAGGTGTCGGCGGAATCGGTATCTTCCACGCGCAGAGCCACGTCGCGGTCCAGCTCGTTGTAGAGACGCTCCCGTATTTTGCGGCTGGTGACGTAGGTGCCCTCGCGGCCCGCGAAGGGGCTGGTGTTCACGCCGAAGGTCATGCGGACGGTCGGCTCCTCCACCCGGATAGGCGGCAGGGGTCGCGGGTCGGTGGCATCGGCAATCGTGTCGCCTATGTTCACATCGGTGATGCCGGCCAGGGCCACGATGTCGCCGGCCTGTACCTCCTCCACCTCGGAGCGTTGGAGACCCTGGAAAGTGAATACCTGCGTGATCTTCGCGGGCACCATGTTGCCGCTGTGGTCGATGCGCATAACCGGCTGGGCCTTGCGCACCGACCCGCTGTGCAACCTGCCGAGCACAATACGGCCCTTGTAGTCGTCGTAGCTCATGCTGGTCACCAGCAACTGAGTCGGCTCGTCGGGCGCAATCTCAGGAGGCGAAATGTGCTCCACGATAGCCTCGAACAACGGCTCCAGGGTCGGCCCCATGTGCCGGTGGTCTAGACCCGCTTCCCCGGTCAGAGCGTTAGTATAGACTGTGGGGAACTCGGCCTGCTCCTCGTTGGCCCCCAGGTCCAGGAAGAGATCGAACGTCTCGTTCAGCACGTGGTTGGGGCGGGCGTTGGCGCGGTCGATCTTGTTGATGACCAGGATCGCCTTGTGCCCCGCCTGCAACGCCTGTCGCAGCACGAACTTGGTCTGCGGCATCGGCCCCTCTACCGCGTCCACGAGCAAGAGCACGCCGTCCACCATGTTCATAACGCGCTCCACCTCGCCGCCGAAGTCGGCATGCCCGGGGGTATCCACGATGTTGATTTTGATGCCCTTGTAAACGATGGCGGTGTTCTTCGCCATGATGGTGATGCCCCGCTCGCGCTCGAGGACGTTGGAGTCCATCATGCGCTCTGTCAATTGCTGGTTCTCGCGAAAGATGTGGCTCTGCTTGAGCATGGCGTCGACCAGCGTGGTCTTGCCGTGGTCTACGTGGGCGATAATGGCTATGTTGCGTATGTCTTTGCGCTGCATGTTGCTGTGTTACCCCATGAAAAAGCCCCGTTTATGTCGGGATTGTTGTTATTACCAGATATCAATTTGTCTATGACCTACTATTATAGCATAATGGGAATTCTCGTGTGTGGTAGAGGTAAGACGGCTTACAAAACGAGCGTAGATTCTTTCGTCTGTTACCTCTGGCAATAAGCCACTGTGACAGGTTGTTGAGTAAGAGAGTTTTCCACTATATACTTATTTGTAGACTTACCCATCCATATGGATGGGAACAATGGTTCGCGCGAAGCGTTATCGAGGGGGCCGAACATGCAAGACTCAGCACCTGCACCGAAATCCGAAGAGGTTGACGCAACACCTACGGCGTCTGTAAGTAAGGCGGCACCAAATAAGGGCGCCCGCACAAGGGGAAGTTCTACTCCTCGCCGGAAGTCAGCAAGTCGTGGCAAGATAAGGAAAAGCAACGGACCTAGCGATTCGGCAAGAAAGCGGCTCCCCCGACCTTATCCCGCGTCGCCGTTCGAAGATGCTTTAGCTCTGGCAAAGGCAATCCAGCAATTTGCTTCAGGTCAGAAGGTACGAAGACTCACATTACTGAAGCAACTGGATAAATCACCCACGAGTAGCTCCACTCGCATGCTTATAGTGAGTTCATCGAGGTATGGAATCACCGTAGGAGGATATGACGCTGAGTGGCTAGACATTACGGAACTAGGCTCCATTGCAAGTAGTCCTGACAGCGCACCAAGAGAAAAGCGGGAAGCCCAGTTCAAGTTGGCAATTGAGAGGATAGCTCCCTTTTTTAGGCTCTACTCAGAATACAAGGGTAAAAAATTACCGACCCATGATGTGCTTAAAGATGTATTAGTTGAGGCCAAATTTGAAATTGAAGATCTTAAGGAATGTGTAGACCTCTTTATCGTTAACTCGAAGTTTCTAGGATTGCTCCAGACTATCGCTGGTTCCGAAACGCTAATATCGATAGAACAAGTACTAGATGAACTCGAAACGCGACGTTCCACTGCTCAAGACGGCAGGGAAACTCATTTCTCCCATTCGTTCGGCCCCAAGTTGGAGGCACAAGACCTCAGGACTGAACGCAGTACCTCTAATGAGCAAGCACCTCAAAAGGTAGACTGGTCAAGGACGTGTTTTGTTATTACACCCATTGGTGATGATGCGTCTGAAACTAGAAGGCATTCTGATTTGTTCCTAAGCGCACTCATTGAGCCTGCCCTAAGAGAGTTCGGCATGAATGTCATTCGTGCTGACAAAATTGGTACAGCTGGTATGATTACTTCTCAAATTCTTGAGTATGTAATGCGGTCACGCTTAGCGATAGCCGATCTGTCCTTTCACAATCCCAACGCCTTCTATGAGATGGCCATCAGACATGCTTGTGGGCTTCCTATTGTTCAGATTAGTAGAAAAGCAGACAAACTACCCTTTGATGTAAACCAGGTACGTACTGTAGTAATCGACACCACTGACATCTACACTTTAGTGCCGAAATTGGAGACATACAGGTCGGAGATTGCTACGCAGGTCAGGGCTGCTCTTAGCGACGCAGGAACGCCGAGTAATCCTATTTCCGTTTTCTTCCCAGGCATAGAAGTAATCATTCCTAAGGAAAAATAGCGGTTCTAGCATCTTCGTTCAATTCTCTTGACAGGTGTCTCTTATGCCGTCACGGGAGCACGCCCACCGCGCGCGTACTCCGCCAACTGCCGCAGTTCCTTCTTATACACGGGCCGCAGCATCCTGGGTGCGAACAGTCGCTCCACCAGCCCCTGTACACCATCGCTCGCCGTCCACTCCGTGCTGATGCGAACGCCGGACTTACTACCATCCACCGACGTCACCGTGAAGGTAGTGGCTAGGTCGGTTCCGTTAGTATCCTTCTCAACCAGTACATGGCCCGGCTCAGGCTCGCTGATCCGCATGCGATAGGATCGCTCCACACCCCCTGCCTTGTTGCGGAAGCGAATGATGGTGCCTGCTCCTTTGCCGCCCTCTTCCACGACGAGGTCGCTGAAATGCTCTTTCGGCAGGATGTGGGGGTGCCCGTGCTCGTAGTCCGATATGATGTCATAGACCTCTTGCGCCGGGGCGTCTATCATGCCCTCGACTTCTACGTATACCTTACTCATCGTATGCCTCCTTTGCGAGATGTGTTTGTTATGTTTCTATAGTTTCTTGGTGCCTTGTGCATTATTTCACAAGTTTTGGCTGTATCATGCATCCGGTTGAAGGTCGTGTCAATACGTCTATGGAATGAGCGATAGTACCCCGAAGGTTGTTCCTCAAGCTGGAGTCTGCCAGAAGACAGCAAGCGACGCCCGGCGATTTCAATCCCTGGGCGTCGGCTGACGAGACGATCCCCATATCTGAGGATCAATACCGCGCGAGAGTTAGGACGCTGGCTCCTGCCCCTCCGCCTTGCGCGCGGCTGCTTGCCCACCACTAGCCTGCTCTAGCAGCGCGCCCACCGCCTGAGCGCGGATCATCACCGCGTGCTGGCCGATGCTGATCACTTCCTCTATGGGCAAGTAAGCCGTGCCATCCGAGGAGTTTTCGAGCACCCCACCCGCAAGCTCCAGGCCCACTATGCTGCCCGACTTCTCGTCGAAGTAGATGTCGTTGACCAC
>JAXDKH010000030.1:0-15047 GCA_034667185.1 Chloroflexia bacterium
GGCAATTTCCTCCAGCCGCAAGCCCTCGATCACCGTGAAGCGCACGCCCGGTTCGTCCGCAATAGGGGCGGTCAGCACGTTAATCACTTCGCTGTTGTCCATGTTGGTGTGAAGCTGAAAGGTACCCGCCTTGATGAGAATATCCTTGCCGCTGCTCCTGAGTTGCAGCCCGAACCAGAACGCGCTGTCAATGATTCCCTGGCTTTCGAGATTGGAAGCAATCTGGTTGACGTTCTCTCCCGGCGCAATCACGAAAGCCACCGGGACCGATTCCTTGGTGCCGCTCCCGCCCGACTGCAAGCTGTTGCCCACGAACATGTAAATGCCCACGCCCGCGGCCAGCACTACGGCGATCATAGCGAGGCCAATAACACCTTTAATGAGACTGCCTATTATTTGCACGCTAAAAGGTCTCCTTTTTCCTAGCCAGTTGACATTGTAGCAAAGGCGAGGTACCACCCGCAAGCGAGTGTTGGCGGGCAGAATGTTCACACGCCACAATATGTCCCCGCCCTCTTGCCGCTTATAATACAATCATGCCCGACCAAATGTCCCCACTCATAGCCATTACAGGCCCCACGGCTTCAGGGAAGAGCGCACTCGCGTTGCAGCTTGGAGAGGAACTTGGGGCCGAAATCGTAACTGCAGACTCGCGCCAGGTGTACAAACTGATGGACATCGGCACTGCCAAGCCCTCCGCCGAAGAACAGGCCCGGCTGCCCCACCACATGATTGATCTCGTCTACCCCGACGAGCCTTACACGCTTGCCCTCTACCAGCGCCAGGCCTACGCTACCATTGATGAAGTATTGAGTAGGGGCAAGCTGCCTATTTTGGCGGGCGGCACACCATTGTACGTGAACGCTGTGCTCGAGGGTTGGACAATACCCGAGGTCGAGCCGGACCTGGGCCTGCGGGCTCGACTTGAGGCCGAGGCTGAAGCTGCAGGCCCTGAGCAACTTCACCGCCGCCTGGCAGAGCTGGACCCGGACGCCGCTGCCGGTATCCTGCCCTCGAACACGAGGCGAATCGTGCGGGCCCTTGAGGTGATAGAACGCACAGGAAAGCCCATCAGCGCGCAACAGGCCAAAGGACCTCCGCCGTACCGGATACTCACAATCGTTCTTGACTGCGAACGGCCCGAACTCTACAGACGCATCGACCAAAGGGTGGACCGGCAGATAGAACAAGGGCTGGTGGAGGAGGTCCGGGGGTTGCATAACATGGGCTACGGGTTTGACCTACCTTCGATGAGCGGCATCGGGTACCGACAGATCGGGGAGTACCTTACGGGTCGTGCGACGCTTGAGCAGGCTGTCCAACGCATCAAATGGGACACGCATTCCTTCGTGCGCCACCAGGTCAACTGGTTCAGGCGAGCCAGGACTGCTGCTCACATAGACGCCACCAACTCGGACCCTCTACCCGAAGCGCGGCGAATCTTAGAAGATTTCTTGTCCGGTGCCGGTTCAAATAAAGCGACGTAGAGGGCCAGCAGGCAGCCGTACCGGTTTTGTGGAGGTACCGGCTGTCGGGTATAATTAACGGAAGCCCTCCCATGTCAACCACAAGGAAGTGGACGATGAAATTCGCTAAACGACTGGATAAGCTGCCGCCTTACGTCTTCGCGGGGATGGCCAAGAAAATCGCCGATCTGCGGGCCGCTGGTGTTGAGGTCATCAATCTGTCGATGGGCGACCCCGACGTGCCTACACCCGAATATCTGCTGGACGAGATGTGCGAGGCGGTGCGTAAACCGGAAAACTCTCGCTACCCCGACTACTTTGGCAAGAAGAAGTTGCGGGAAGCCATCGCGGATTGGTACGGCTCGCGGTTCGGGGTCAGCCTTGAGCCTAGCACGGAAGTCTTGCCGCTGATCGGCTCCAAGGAAGGCATCGCCAACGTCGCTTTGGCCTTCGTTGATCCGGGAGACGCGGCGCTTGTTCCCGACCCATCGTACCCGGTGTACAAGTTTGGCACTATCATGGCGGACGGTGTGATATGTCCCTTGCCTCTCATGGCGGAGAACGGTTGGCTGCCCGACCTGGAGGCGCTGGACCCTAACCTTAGCGACTATGTAAACGTGCTCTGGTTGAACTACCCGAACAATCCAACAGGGGCAACTGCAAGCCTGGAGTTCTTCGAGCGTGCCGTTGCATGGGCGAGCAAGCACGACGTTATTATCGCCCATGACAACCCTTACAGCGAGATAACGTATGACGGCTATCGAGCACCATCAATACTCGAGGTGCCGGGAGCCAAGGATGTGGCCGTCGAGTTCAATTCCTTGAGCAAGACGTACTCGATGGCGGGGATGCGTATCGGCATGGTAGTCGGCAACGCGGACGTCGTCGGTGCGCTGGGACGCATCAAGACTAATATCGACTCGGGCGTCTACGGAGCCGTACAGGACGCCGCTTATGCTGCCCTCACTGGAGACCAGTCGTGGATAGCACAGCGAAACGAAATCTACCGCAGGCGGCGCGACAGGCTCTGTGAGGCCCTGGGAGGCATCGGCATCCATCTGGAGCCACCGAAAGCCAGCCTGTATCTCTGGGCTCCGGTGCCGGAACGCTATACCTCGGCACAATTCGCCGAGTTAGTGTTGACTCAGATAGGTGTGGCGATGACTTCCGGCGCAAGCTACGGGCAACAGGGTGAAGGTTGGCTGCGCCTGTCTCTAACCGCGTCTGACAGGGAGGTTGATGAGGCCGTAGCACGGTTGCCGAAGCTGCAGTTCTAAGGAAATTCGATGTTTGCCGTGGCATCATGAGCCACGGCTCAGAAGGAGAAGACTATATCTACGCGAATGACTGACACGGGCAGGCCCGTAGAAACGGCTGATATACAATTGACACATTTCTCCGCTCGTCAACTCCGCACAAATTCAGGTACACAGGCACGTGGCAACTTGAATATTCCCTTCACAATAATCATGAATGTTCCGGATAACCCCGGACGCAAAGTTCCACACCAAGCCAGCCCCAATCGTGCACCGTGGGGCAGCAAGAACGGGCGAAAGCCCTTACCACCTGCACCGTTACCACCAACAGAATAGAAGTCTCTCAACCAGGCCAGCGTTTCGCTGGCCTGGTCGACAGGTGAACTTTGTCGAGCTATACTATAGTCAGCCGTCCTTTCGTACGTCCTATATGACTGCGGCTTGCCGAGACAACTACATACCCAACGAAGGAGGCTACTCATGCAAGGGCGCATGTGGTCATAGGGTCTCATCTTGGCTGTCGGATTGGTGCTTGGAGGTTTATTCCAGCCCTTTAACTTCGCGTCCGCAATTGCGCAGCAGGGCAACTGCCAGACGTTCAACGAAACAGGTCACACACTCTGCCGAAAGTTCCTAAGATATTGGCAGCAACACGGTGGCCTAGCACAACAACGCTTCCCTATTTCTGAACCGTTTAGCGAGAAAAGCGACCTGATCGGGCAGATGTACACTGTCCAGTATTTTGAGAGCGGTGTTTGAGTTGAGTTGTCTTGTCATAGGGTGAACCTGCAGGGAATGGGAGGAAATGCGATGCCAAAGTACGTAACCCGGAACGAGACTGACATCTATGGTAGGGATCAAATTGTCACCAGAAGTGAGCCCACAGGCTACGAGATAGCAGAAGGTGTAGGGAGCGCGGTCGGCGCTGGTATCGGTTGGCTGATACAAGATCATAGAAATACAAAGGACAAAGCTGCAGAAAGAATCGCTCTGCGGGGTAAGCAATACCTGGCAAACGGTGCATACGAGAAAGCGCTAGCCTGTGCCAATAAGCTCATTAAGCAGCGGGATAAAGAAACGCAGATGGTTGGCTACGCGATTAGGGCATGGTGCCTTGAAGGTATGGGCTACGCAGTCGACGCGATACAAACATACCAAACAACGATAGACCTCGCGCAAATGCTTGGTGCGAACGACGCATTGAGCGACATGCTAATGGGCCGTGGTCGATGCTATCTAGACCAAAACAATCTGGCGGGTGCTATAAACGACTTCACGGCATACATTCGTATGCACCCTGATCACGATACCGGCTATGGAATGTTAGCACTATCTTTGATTAGCCTTGGTGACTTCGACCAAGCGCTGAATAATATCAATCGTGCGATAAGTCTGAATCCAGGCCGCAGTACACATTACAAAGTACAGGCCCAGATATACACTCAGCAAAATCAACATCAGAAAGCACTTGAAGCGGAATCCAGGGCCTCCAAGCTCGACACTTCGATCCCGATGTCCTCTATGCCATCCTCCCGATCTGGATATCCAACTCAACCGCAGGCAGTACAGGGAGCTGGTAGATCAAGGGCTGGGCGAATTCTTCTTCTTCTGCTTGCAATGGTTGCTGCTGCTGTTCTGTTTGCTCCACAACTGCTCAAGACGATTGCCCCTCTCCACCTTTCGTTGGGTAGCATTTCTATGGGTAACATCACAGCGACTCCGACCAGCCTCCCATTCCCTAGTGCTACAGCAGATAAGCCTAATCTCGACTTCACTGTGCAGGGCGCCCCAGCCGAGCCGTCCACTGAGGAAGCTATGCTAGAGCTCATAAACGGGGAGCGTACATCACGGGGACTGGAGGCTCTGGTGTGGGACGGTGCACTTCGAGAAGTGGCTCGCAGTCACGCCGACGATATGTTCAAGCGCGGTTACCTGGCGCACGACACACCGGAAGGGGTCGACCCCTTCCAGCGCATGGACAAGGCCAACATCCAGTACCGGCTGGCGGGCGAGAACCTGGCCCTGGCCCCCACACTAGAGATTGCTCACGACAGTTTTATGAACTCACCTGGGGACCGAGCTAACATACTGAATGCGCAGTTCAGTAAAGTGGGCATTGGCGTGCTGGACGGCGGCTCTTATGGGAAGATGTTTGTGCAGGAATTCACGGATGCTGACGGTTCCAATGCGGCGGCCCCTGGCGCTGCAGTAGTTCGTCCAGAGGCCGCGCTGCCACCGATCCTTACACAACCTCCTGCCACCCCAACTGAGACATACAATGCAGTAGTTGCGAGCACCAATGTATATCTTGTAAATCTTCGCAGCGGCAACAGCCGTGATTTTCCGAGCCTTGGCGCAGTGCCACAGGGAACCAGGTTGCGAGTTATTGGCACGGACGGTCGTGGTGAAGATGATCGCTGGTTGAAGGTCGAAGTCTTAACCGGTGACCACCCACAAGGTTGGATGCGAGGTAACCTGCTAGAGTTGACCACTGCTGCTCTTTCAATACCCGTCGTAGAGACACCGCCCGCGCCAACGCGGGTACCGACTGCGGTCTCTGAAGAGAGACTGATATACGGGCCCGAGGATGGCGGGTTGTACGATATGTTGGGAGGCGCAGATGCTGGCCAATTCTTTAGTGTGGCGACAAGCTTCAGCACCAAGTTCCTTGCTGTTCACGATTTCATACTTGAAGTGAGTATCATCAACCCAGTGCACTTTGCTGCAGATGGTGGTTCGTATCAGTTCGCGTTCAATGACAGCGCATATATTAACTCCAACGAATCCAGCGCTTTAGGTGTAACTGGGTATGTCTTGCGGATGCGCGGAGACTCGTGTGAGGATTGCCTCTCGTTAGAAACGTACATGGGCGGAGTACAGAGTGACAGGACACCACTGGCAGGCAAAATTGACCCGTCGGACTCTGCAACGAATAAGATTCGAATAGAAGTGCGAAAAGGCAGCGCTACTATCTCCATTAACGGCACTCGGGTGAGTGCATTCGACTGGAAGTTAGGAGAGAAACAAAGCATAGAAATGGGGCTAAACGTAAGCTTTGAAACCGCCGACAGTGAGCGCAGGATAGAATATCGCGATCTCAAGGTAATATCGCTTGACAACTAGTTCTGACATACGTCGGTTGATTGCTCCGAGAACGTTGAGAGGAGTGTCACAGAACAAGAATGCTGCGCCCCTTCGGACGCGGGAAGTCGGCCGTTGAACTGGCGGTGCCATCCCGGTTGATTCTAGTACACTTCCAAGAATTGCTCACGGTTTCGCTACTGGACTTCCACACTTGGGACGTGGGAGACCCCGCACTGCCGAGCCGGTGAGTGGTGCAGAAGGCAATAATCAGGAACTGGAGGAAATAAACTTGTCTAAATCAGAGGATAAAATGGTCAATACTGCAACAGCTGTAGAAGAGGCGATTTTGGTCGGGGTGGAAACCGGCAAGCAGACACTTAGTGTGCAGGACTCGCTCGACGAACTTGAGCAGCTTGCGGCAACGGCGGGCGTCGAAGTCGTGGGGCGGATCACGCAGAAGATCAGCGACCCCAACCCCGCGACGCTGGTAGGCAAGGGCAAGGTCGAAGAAATCAAGGCGCTAGCGGAGCAACTGGGCGCAGACGTAGTGCTCTTTGACGAAGAGCTGACCCCTACCCAACAGCGCAACCTGGAGGAGGCGCTTGGCGCCAAGCTGCTCGACCGCACCGGCCTGATCCTGGATATCTTTGCCCGCCATGCCCAGACGCGTGAGGGCCGGCTGCAGGTAGAGCTCGCCCAGCTTGAATACCGGCTGCCTCGCCTCACCCGTATGTGGACCCACCTTTCGCGCCAGGCGGCGGGCGGCGTGGGCTTGCGCGGTCCCGGCGAGACCCAGCTTGAAGTGGACCGCCGCCGTTCCTCGGAACGAATAGCCCGCCTGCGCGACGAGCTAAAGGAAGTACACTCGCACCGCGAATTGTACAGGCAGAAGCGCCGCCGTGAGGGACTTCCCATCGTCGCGCTGGTAGGCTACACGAACGCGGGCAAGTCTACGTTGCTCAACGCCCTCAGCAAGTCGGAGGTGTACGCAGCCAACGTGCTCTTCGCCACCCTGGACCCCACAACGCGACTCATCAAGCTGACGGAAGGGCAAGAGGTGTTGCTCACCGATACCGTGGGCTTCATACAGAAGCTGCCTACCCAACTTGTGGCCGCCTTCCGTGCCACCCTCGAAGAGATACAGGACGCAGATATCCTGCTGCACGTCGTGGACCTCACGCACCCCAACGCCGAAGAACAGGCCGCCACCGTGGAGCGTGTGCTCAGCGAGCTAGGCATCAAGGAGAAGCCGAGTATTGTTGCCCTGAACAAGATTGACCGGCTTTTCCCCGGCCTTGACCGAAATGGCAGGTCCCATGACCGGACAAACGGCGCAGTGGGTGCTAGCGAGCCGGACCTGGACATCGCGAATATCAGCGCCCGCATCTCGGCTGAGATGGAGTTGGGTCCGAACTACGTGCCCGTTTCAGCCCGGCTGGGTTGGGGCCTTGACCAACTCCTGGATCGCATACAGCAGACGCTGAGCGACACCCTGGTAGCAATGAAGGTGCTAATCCCCTACCAGGAGAGCGAGCTCGTGTCGCGCTTCCATGAGAGGGGCATCATCAACTCGGAGGAGCACACGGGCACCGGCACGCTCATAGATGGACGCCTACCGAAGCGCATGGTCCGCGCCTACCAGCGTTTCGCCGACGGTAACGGACTGGACGGTAAGTAGTTATGCCGGGATGAAAAGAGGGACGGCTGTGAACCGTCCCTCTTTTGATTCTCCTATCAGCTTGCCAACGCTAAGGCGTCGGGCTCGCAGCGGTAGCGGGTTTGGTAGCCGTGGGCACCAGCGGACTTGCTACTGGTGTCGTCGCGTTCGCACCCGCGGGTTGCTGGGCCGTGATCGTTTCGGTACCCGATATAACGCCTGTGGCCTGGGCTGCTGGAGTAGTTGTGCCCGAAGTAGATGGCGCGGTAGTACCTGTCGGCACGGTTGTGCCTGAAGGAACCGACGTGCCAGTGATGGTGCCAGTCGCGGTTACCGCTTGCGTCGGCCCGATAGTGGGCAGAAGCGGAGTTGCGGTGGGTACGACCTTGGGTGGGCTGCTGAACCACGAGCGAAGTGGCTCGATGAGCGCGTTGCTCACCAGGTAAACGTCAGGCTTGTCAGCGGCCTTGACGTAGAACGCAGCGCCGTCAATCGTCTGGTTGCCCACGAGCAAAGTACGCTTGGTGCCCGCCGTGTCGCTGAACGTAAGCGTGGTGGTGATACTTGGCTGGGCGAGGCCGAACTGCGCAAGGTCTCCCGCCTCCGTGATTGTGCTGGAGGCCTGCAGGTTCTGCAGTTGGTCGGTCAGGTTGCCCACCGCGAAAGGGTCCGCAGTGTCGGATATCGGCTCGCGGATGCTCCAGATGGTCGTCGCGGCATCCTTGCTCAGGACGAGCCGCTGGGTGCCACTTACCGCGTCCAGGCCTGTTATGGGGTTGGGGTCTTGCCAAACATAGCTGACAGGCGCTTCTGTTGGCACGCCAGGTGTTGTGGTGGTTCCCTTGTTGCCGCCGAGGAAGACCGCGAAGCCACCCAGCGCCAGCAGCAATACGAGCAAGATGATGGTAGTGCGATATCGTTCCATGTTACCTTCGCCTCCACCACATCATGACACCAGCCAGCGCCACCAACAATGGCAGTCCAAGCACGGTGCCAATCAGCACGAGGTTACGCTGTCCAGCGTCCAGGGCCACCGTGCGCGGCGTAGAGGGGTCCTTGGGCCGGATTGAGACAAGCTCATTAGCCCCTGCCAGGTAGGACACCGTATTGCCGAACAGGTCGGTGTTATACAGAGGGAGTTGCTGCTGCAACACGTTGTTGCTGGCAAAGTCCCCGTCGCCGAACACGACGATGCGTGTGCCGGCGGTCTCGGTATTTGTGACGGTACCGGAGGCCGGGTCCGCAGGCTCAATCAAGCCGGCAAGCGTCACCGGGCCCGGAAGGTCCACGTCCTGGTCGTACGCAGGCTGTGTGGTACCCGTGAGTGTGGTCTCCAGCCAGCTTTGTGGCGCGGAGCTAACGGTACGCACCACCGGCTTCATCTGGAAGCCATCCTTGGGAGTGCCCTCCCTGAAGCCGAGAGAAGCCAGGAAAGCGGTGCGCAGTTTGTTTCGCGAAAGCTCGCTCGTGATGTCGGTCGACGGGTAAGTGTCGGGGCCAAGTATGCTTGCATCACTGGGGTCCAGCTGAATTGCCGGGTCGAGCGCGACACCCTGCACCGGCTCAAGCCCGTACGGGGTGAGCAGGTCATGGAGAGGCTTCTGAGCCTCCGCCGACATCGCGGGATCCAGCATCGCCAGCAGGTGCCCGCCGGAGTCCAGGTAGCCCTGGATAGTTTGTATTTCCTGCGGCTTTAGCGCCTGTTGCGGCTCTGCGATGACGAGCACCGTCACGTCTGACACCGTCAGGGTGGGCGAGGTCACAAGGCTCCAGGTCAGCACGCGGTAGTTGTTTTGTTCAAGCGAGTCACGCGCGGCGGAATAGGATGCAGCATCGACCCCGTTGATATCGCGCTCGCCATGTCCGCTGAGGAAAGCCACCGTGTTCACGCTGTTCTGGCCGAGACGCACTATGGCGCTGGTGAACTCACGCTCGGTGATGCTGTTGGCAACCTCACGCTTCTGGCCGTCGGTGAAGACGACCACGCCTTCGCGCGTGATGCCAAAGCCGACCGCGCGTGCCGGCTGGCGGAACGGGTCCACTATCTCATAGGTCAATTTGCGGTTACGGGTGCTGTACTCGCGCAACAAGTCATCCGCCTGCTGGCGACTCGCCTGGTCCTCAACACGGAGGAAAGCCACAGCCTGGACGTTGCCGGGGCGGCTGTTGAGGCTGTCGAGCACGCTTTGCGTCTGGGCAGAAAGTGTGAAGTCGCCACCCGCGGTCCAGTCAGCGCGCACGGTCGGCGCGTTCTCCGAGATGAAATTGATAACCACAGCAATGGCAATTGCCGCGATTGAGGCGACAAGCGCGTTCGTTGTCAGCCGGGTGCTCCGCCTGCCGGCGGCTTGACCCACCGACTCGGGGGCGGCCAGCACAAAGATGGCGAAACTGACGATCGCTGCGATGATAAGGACCCGCAGCGTCAGATCCATGCTGCCGAAGTCCAGCGTGAGGCCCTGGAAGGCAGCCCAGTAGAATAGAGCGATGCCTCCGAAGCCCAGGGCTGCGAAACCGGCAACCGTGGCGAGGAGGGCACGTCCTGATCTTTTCATGCCCTGTACCTCCTGGCTTCGACTATTTGAACGGTAATAAAGAGCACGGCCCCCGTGAACGTGAGGAAGTAAACAACGTCCGTCAGGTCCACGATGCCCCGCGTGAATGGATCGTAACGGTCGCCGATGGATAGCTTCGCCAGTATGGCCGCCACGTTCGGGGCCACGTTACTCGTCAGCACGGTGATTATGAACAGCACCAGCAGTATTGCGAGCGCTATCACCGCCGAGAGTATCTGGTTCGATGTCAGCGAAGACGCAAACAAGCCGACTGACAGGAACGCCATACCCAGCAACAGCAGACCCAGGTAGCCACTCCAGATTGGGCCCCAATCGGGGTCACCACGGAAGAGCAAGAGGATCAGCGGGTACAGAATGGTCAGGAACATCATCGCTATGTAGAGGCCGAGCGCTCCCAGGAACTTGCCAACCACCACGGACCAGTCTTTGACGGGCGCGGTGAGCAATAATTCGAGCGTGCCTGTGCGCGACTCCTCCGCCAGCAAGCGCATGGTAAGCGCGGGCGAGATGAGCAGGAGCAGGATAGGAATGACGCCAAAGACATTGCGCATACTGGCGTCACCCGCGGTGGCGCTTGACGTGAAGAAGAGGCCGGTGATTACCAGCCAGAACGCCACGATTATGTAGGCGATTGGCGATACGAAGTAGGAGCGCAACTCCTTGGAGGCGACGTAGAGGGCGTTTCTCATCCTCTCACCCTCCTGCGGGTCACGACGCGGTCCTTGGGCTCCGCTGCCCCCTGCTTCGTTTTTGGTGCGTCGGGCTCGCCATCTTCGACGTCACCATCGTCGGAACCATCATCCGTCCATTCGTCCTCGTCGTATGCCCCTTCGGCGGCGGCTTGCTCGTCCTGTGAAATGACACTGATGAAGATATCTTCGAGGCTTGGGCGATATACTTTCAGTTCGAGTAGCTGGTTGCCGGAGCCCACTATCGCTGAAGCCAGGCCAGACCTCACGTCGGCACCCGGCGCTCCCTCGACCTGGTAGTTATAGGTACCGGCGGGCAGCGACTCTGCCGCTGCGGCAGTTCCGTTTTGTCCATCGGCGCTCAGCAGCCCCGCGCTTGCTACCGAGGGGGCCGTGCGCAAAGCCGCCAGGACAGTGCTGGGTGAACCCGCCACCTCAAGGTGAACCGTCTGCGACTCCGTAGCGGTGGAGGCGAGGTGCACCGGCGTATCGAGGGCCACCAACCGCCCGCGGTTGATGATCACGACGCGGTCACACACCATGCTCACTTCAGCAAGTATGTGGGTGCTCAGGATGACGGTGTGATCCTGGCCTAGCTCGCGTATCAGTTCGCGCACGCCCGTTATCTGCACCGGGTCGAGGCCGACCGTCGGCTCGTCGAGGATTAGCACGTCGGGATTGTGCAGCATCGCCTGCGCGAGGCCCACTCGCTGCCGGTAGCCGCGGGACAGGTTGCCAATCTGCTTGTTGGCGACGTCCACGATGTTGAGCCTGTCCATCACCTCACCGATACGGGCTTTGCGCTCTCGCGAGCCAGTTATGCCCGTTATGCGCGCTCGGAAGTCGAGGTACTCGGTAGGTGTCAGTTCCATGTACAGGGGCACCGTTTCAGGCAGGTACCCCAGGTGCTTTCTTGCCTCTAGTGACTTGTCGGCCACGTCGTATCCTGCAACCCGCACCGAGCCCGAAGTGGCCGGGATGAAGCCGGTAATGATACGCATTGTGGTCGTCTTGCCCGCGCCGTTGGGACCAAGGAACCCGAGGATTTCGCCTCGTTCGACGCTGAAGGTTACGTCACGCAGGGCTTGGAAGCTGCCGTAATCTTTAGTCAGGTTTTCCACCTCTATCATGCAGAGATGTCCTCACTTTCAGGCATTATTCCGCCCGGTTATTTGTTTCGAGAATGGGGAAGGTTGGCCGCAAGGGGTATGCAGGGCAACATCGCATTGTATCTAAAGGCTAAGGATGTTGTCAAGGAATAGTCAACCCGCTGAGAAAACGGGCACAAAAGAAAGAGAGACAGCCGTTGTGACTGCCTCTCTCTTGCTAACAAAATGTCCTAGCGCCCCGGCGTAATGTAATAGCAACTCCAGTGACTCTGCATCCCTATGCTCCAGGCCTTGGCGGTAGCAAATATCTGCGACCTGGCATCGAAGATGTTGTTCTTGCGATACGGGTTCCAGCTTCCTCCCCATGTGCCTCTGTGGTACTGGTAGAGACCCAGGTAGGTCCCGCGCCCGCCGGAGGCACTGGGGTTGCCACTCGACTCGCACATCATCACCCGGTACATCTTGTCGATGGTCTGCGGGTATGGGTACATCGCCTTGGCCTCGATCATCCAAGCTTTGTACTGCGCCAGGCGGTCTGCCCGTGATGTCTGCGCGCTAGCCGGGGTAAATGCTGCCCCGAAAACGCCGAACATAACAAGCAACGTCACGACAATTCCCACAAGACGCGACCTGCCCGCCGCGCCGAACGTCAACTTAATTCCTTGCATTTGTCTTTCTCCTCCTTGCAACACAGAGCGCCACGCGTCCCAAGCAATCGGGAGTGGCTTATCGTATATACGGGAGGCGCAAGATATGAGTCAATACCATTGACTCGTTTTTACTACTTTGAGGAGGATGTTTTACGTAATTCTACGTAAGAAGATGCGGGGCCATCTAAGTAGCATCTTTGATGCGTTGCACGAGGCCGGAATAGCGGAGCGTCGACGTAGTGTTTTGCACGGCGCGCTTCACGGCATCGGGGGAACCGGCCAGGACGACCAGATTTCGGGCTCGACTCACGGCTGTGTACATCAGGTTGCGTTGCAGCATCCGGCCCTGTTGCGGTAGCACGGGCATGATTACAGCGGGGTATTCGCTGCCCTGGGCCTTGTGCACTGAAATGGCGTAGGCGTGGGTCAACTCGTCAAGCTCCTGGAATGTGTATTCGACCGTCCACTCGGCGTCGAAGCTGACCACGACATGTTCCTCTTCGAGGTCGATGCGCAGAATGCGGCCAAGCTCGCCGTTGGACACCTGCTTTTCATAGTCGTTCACGACCTGCATGACCTTGTCCCCCACCCGGAAGATGCGCCCACCGAAGCGACGTTCCTCCTTCGTTGAGGCGGGTGGGTTGAGCACGGCTTGCAGGTTCACGTTCAGCGCGTCCACGCCGCACACGCCTCCGTAGATTGGAGAAAGCACCTGAATGTCGTCCACCGGATCGAGCTTAAAGTGCTGGGGCAGGCGGCGGGTGGCAAGGTCCACCACCAGTTGGGCGCAGGCGGCGGGCTCGGGCTGTGGCAGGAAGAAAAAGTCCATGATGCCCTTGCCTGTGCGCGGTATGCGGCCTGCGTTTATGCGGTGAGCGTTGGAGATAATCGCGCTGCCCTCCGGCTGGCGGAAAATCGTCTCCAACGTAATCACCGGCACTGTCTCGCTGAGAATGATGTCCTTGAAGACCGAGCCTGCCCCAACAGGGGGCAACTGGTCCGCGTCCCCCACGAGCAAGAGGTGAGCGCCAACAGGCACAGCGTTGAGCAGCGCATCTGCCAGTGGCAAGTCCATCATCGAGGCCTCGTCAACCACGACCAGGTCCGCCTCAATCGGAGCACGCACCTGGTAGCCGCCCGGCTTCAATTCAAGCAGGCGGTGGATCGTGCTCGCACCCACACCCGTGGCCTCGGTGAGGCGCTTGGCGGCCCTGCCGGTCGGCGCGGCCAGGGCCACCGTGCGGCCCTTAGCCTTCAGAAGCCTCACGATGCCTCTCAGGGTCGTTGTCTTGCCCGTTCCGGGCCCACCCGTCACCACGACCACTCGACGGCTCAAGGTAGCTTGTATCGCCTCCTGCTGCCTCTCCGTCAATTGCACAGTCTCCAGGGTAGAGAGGAAGCGCCAGGCCGATTCCCAATCGACGCGCTGGAACGCAGCCAGCCGGTCCTCGCCTGTCGTGCTAATTCTCCTAAGTGCCGCCGCCACCGAAACCTCCGCCGAGTGCATCTCCGTGAGGTACGCTCTTCCGCCGGTACCCACATTACCGCTGGATTCCTCACCGTTAAGGGTAAGGAATCCGGCCTGCTGTAGCTCCGGCAGGGAGGCGTGTATGGACTCGGTCGAGAGGGAAAGTAGTTGGGAAGCGCCGAACAGCAGATCGTCCATCGGTAAGTACACGTGTCCGGAAGATGCAGCCTCCCTGAGTACCTGGGCCACCCCCGCACCGATCCGCTGAAGTGAGTTTGGAGCGATGCCGGCCTGCACGCCGAGCGTGTCCGCCACCTGAAAGCTAACACCGTACACCTCAGCAGGCAGACGATAGGGCTGCTCTCGTACCACGGTCTCGGCGGCCGTTCCGTACTTGCGCAGTATCCTCGCCGCCAGCGCGATGGGCACACCCTGCCCCTGCAGGAAGACCATCAGGTCCTTCAAGGTGCGGCGCTCAGCCCAGGCGTCGGCGATCATCTGCGCCTTGCGGCCTCCCAGCCCTGGCACCTCGCCCAGGCGGTGAGGCTCCGCGTCAAGGATTTGCACCGTGTCCAATCCGAAGGTGTTGACTATGTGCTCTGCGAGCACCGGCCCAACACCCTTTAGTAAGCCGGAACTCAGGTACTTCTTGAGCGCGGCAACGGTGCCGGGTGCTGCGGTCTGGTAGCGAGCCACCTGGAACTGGCGTCCGTACTGGGGATGCTGCACCCAGTGTCCCTCTACGCGCAGGCCTTCACCCACGTTAACGGCAGGAAGGTGCCCCGCAATCGTTACCAACTGCTTCTGGCGGGGCACCTTCAGGCGGCCTATCGTGTAGCCGTTCTCTTCGTTTACGTAGGTAATCTTGTCTACGACCCCGTCCAGTGTCTCAAGTCTGGCTGCTGGGGTGACAATCGCAGAGTCTTGCTCGTAAGTCATAGAAGAGCTCTATAGACTGTCAGGAGCGTTCGACAGGAAAAAGCGCATTGATCTCGTCAGTGATACGTCTTAAGACGTTTACAGCATCGTGTGGGAGGATTATAGCCTCTTTTTTAGGGTGGGAAGTGTAGTTGCGTAAGTTCCGAATCATGT
>JAXDKH010000031.1:0-26833 GCA_034667185.1 Chloroflexia bacterium
TAAGCGACGTGACCCAGGTTGTGCAGCACCATGCCGACGCCCCACCTGTCGCCAAGCTCTCGCGCGATAGCCAGCCCTTCTTCGTACAACGTCTGCGCGGTGTCGTAATCTCCGCTGCCGCGCGCTAGCTCCCCCAGGTTCACCAGCATCATGGCAATGCCGCGCCTGTCTTTTAGCTCCCGCCTGATTTGAAGGCTTTCCTCGTAGTAGGTGCGGGCTCCTTCCTGGTCGCCCAGGCTCTGCGCGACGATGCCGATGTCGCCGAGCATGGTGCCCACCTCCTGGCGGTTGCCAAGCTCGCGTGCGATCTGTAGACCTTCTTCAAAATAGGCGTAGGCGGCGTCGTAGTTGCCCTGGAGGCGCGCGTCGTTGCCGAGGTTCTTCAGCGTGGCGGCGATCCTAACCTTGTCGCCAGACTGCCTGAACAGTTCCAGGCTCTCGAGCAGCACCGAACTGGCGCGGGCGTAGTCACCCTGGGCGGAAGCAAGGTTCCCCGCGGCCATTAGAGCGCGGGCGCGGGCCTCGGTGGGCGCGTCGCTGATTTCGAGCGCGGCTTCCAGCCAGGTGCGGCCCTCGCTCAAGTAGCCGCGCGCCTTCCAGAACTCCACAAGCGCAGCCCCCAGCCGGAGCGCCTCTTCGGGGTGCCCCTGCTCGATGTCCCACTTGAGGGCCGCGCGCAGGTTGTCGTGTTCCGCCTCCAAGCGTTCCAGCCACTCGGCCTGCCTCGAACCGCGCAACTGGGGCTCGGCTCGCTCGGCCATCTGGAGGAAATACGCGGCGTGCTCCTGCTGTAGCGCGTCCGCCTCGCCACTCTCCTCCAGCTTCTCGCGCGCATACTCCTGGATCGTCTCCAGCATCAGGTAGCGTTCCTCACCACCGGGACCCGCGCCCTGCCGCAACAGGCTCTTGTCTACCAGTGAGGCCACACCTTCCAGGGGGTCGATGGGGAGTGCGGCATGGGCGTTGCACACTGCCTCAATAGCCTCGAAACTGCGCCCGCCCGCGAACACGGACAGGCGGCGGAAGAGGGTGCGCTCGGCCTCGTCCAGCAGGTCGTAGCTCCAGCCGATGGTGTTGCGAAGGGTCTGCTGCCGGGTGGGAAGGTCTCGGTGCCCGCCGACCAGCAACTTGAGCCTGGCCTTGCCTTCGCCGGCGTCCTGGTCCTGCAAGCGGGCGAGCATCGCCTCCGGTGAGAGTATCTTTATGCGGGCGGCTGCAAGCTCAAGCGCCAGGGGCAAGCCGTCGAGGCTGGCGCAGATTTCGGCCACGGCGGCGGCGTTCTCCTCGTTCACCTGGAAGTCGGGGCGCAGCGACATGGCGCGGTCCACGAACAGCCGCACCGCCTCGTATTGGGTGAGGCGCTCGACGGGAGGCAGGTGCCTCGTATCGGGCATGGTGAGGGGCGGCACCGGAAACTCGTGCTCGCCGCGCAGGTGCAAGATTTCGCGGCTGGTGACCAGCACCTTGAGACTGGCGGCCCCGGTCATTATGTCGGCCACGACCGGCGCGGCGTCCACCACCTGCTCAAAATTGTCCAGTATGAGGAGCATGTGCCTGTCGCGCAGGTACGCCTTGATGCCCTCTATGATAGGCCGGTTGGCCCCTTCCATGATACCGAGGGTCTGGGCTATAGTGCCCGCCACAAGGGTGTGGTCGGTGATGGAGGCGAGGGCTACGAAGAAGACGCCATGCCGGAAGTCGAGGAGCATCTGCTCGCCGATCTGCACCGCCATGCGGGTCTTGCCGGTGCCGCCGGGGCCTGTCAGGGTGACGAGGCGTACCGCTTCCCGCTGCAACAGCGCACATGCAGCTTCAACCTCTTTCTCCCGCCCGATGAATGGGGTGGGCTGGACTGGGAGGTTGTTGGACACTTCGTCCAAGAAGCCGGAATTGAAGCGAGTCATAGCACCTACCCCGCTTTGCAGTCATACGCGCTATTGCGGAAAGTGGCAGATCGACCTTAGATGATTATACTCTATCGGCGTAGGCTTGATAAAAGCGGCAACAACGGCAACCGGGTTTCGCCCTATTAGCGCATGTGATAAGGTGCAATCGCTTGTTGCAATTAGCAGCACCAAACCTCCCTTTGTCATTCCGAACGCAGTGAGGAATCAGGTGGGTAGGGGGGTTGTTGCATTGCAGGAACCAGAGTGGTCCCCGTCATCCTGAGCGCAGCGAAGGATCAGGTGGCATGCTAGCCTCTACAACGTTGGGGATGCTGGAGTCATTAGGAACGTTGGTACTTCCATGTCAATGGTCAAGAACGGGTTACTGATCCTTCGCTACGCTCAGGATGACAAGGGCCTCTTTGGTCCCTCCCCTCCAAGAGTATGCAGTTACTCCCTGGTTAGTGATTTTTGGGTCAGACCTATTTCTTCCTGGATAGGGCAGCGCCTACGACACCCGCCAGACCCGCTGCTCCGGCTCCTGCGAGTGCCAGCCAGCTACGGTGCGTATCAGCCCATAGCTGCGTGCTGGACTTGTTGGCCTGTGCGTCGAAGTCGCCGTGAGCGCCACGGTCACCGGGCACTGGCTCCCAGAGGTTATGCGGGCGGGCGGGGTCTTCCGGACCGTCGTATTGCTGCGCGTCGTAGCCGGTCTTGCCCAGGTAGAGGTCGCCAATGCCGGAGGCTACCTTGTCGCCCCATATGACAATGATAGTTGAGAGGCCCAGGTACAGTTGGCGGCGGTCGTGGTGGGCGGCCCAGTATATTGCTTTGGCAGCTACTTCGGGCTGGTAGATGGGCGGCACAGGCTGGGCCTTCCTCGGCAGGCGGCTCTTGACCCAGCCGAATTGCGGCGTGTTGAGGGCGGGCATTTGTACCATGGTGATTTTGACGTTGCTCTTGTCGTGGATCAACTCGGTGCGCACCGACTCCGTAAAGCCCTGTATCGCGTGCTTGGCCCCGCAATATGCCGACTGCAACGGTATGCCCCTGTAGGCCAGGGCGGAGCCTACCTGCACTATGTGCCCCCGGTCCCTCGGCAGCATCCGCTTGAGGGCCGATTGAGTGCCGTATACATATCCCAGATAGGTCACCTCCGTCACCCGGCGGAACTCTTCAGGCGTCATCTCCATGAAGGGCGAGAAGACCGACGTCATAGCGTTGTTCACCCAGATATCAATTGGGCCGAACTCTCGTTCGACAGCCTCGGCCGCTGCTTCTACCTGTTCGGGGTTGGCTACGTCGGTGGGCAGCACCAACCCTCGCCCGCCCAACCTCTCGGCGTCCCGGCGCGCGCCTTCCAGCCCCTCCTCGCCCCGAGCGAGCAGGCCAATATACGCTCCCTTGCGCGCAAAAGCCTGCACGGTGGCGCGACCCACACCTGCGCTCGCGCCGGTGATTACTACAACTTCGGGTCTCTTCCTGTCAGCCATAGGAGTTCCTTTCCTGGACAACAGATGTTACATTGGCGGGAGGTGCCATTACCCATTGTCCATCAACAGTCGCTTATTATGATCTGCACGTTTTAGGCCATTCATGACGGGACATTGGCGGGCTCATCCAACGCACGAACAAAGAAGGGACCTCCATAAGGAAGTCCCTTCTGCCTGGATCGCAGCCTGTTAGTGGGCTACAACCGTAAGTGTGTTAGTAACTATGCCGGTTAGGGCCTGGCGGGCGTCTCGCAGTTGGGATAGAAGGTGTTAGCCACTATCTTCGCTGCTTGTGCCCTGGTGACCAGGCCGCCTGGGCGGAAGTACGGGCGGTTCGATGGGCCTACGCAAGGCTCGCCGGGACCACCGCACTTGTAGCCACCCATGACGCCCATCTGCGTGAGCCCCTCGACGTACGGGTAGAACGAGGTGGGGCTGGTGCTTGGCGGCACGTCCTGGTAGCTCTGGGCTGTTCCGCCGTACGTGACACCGGCTGCGTTAGCCACAATCTTGGAGATCTGGCCTCGGGTCGCAGGGGCGTTCGGGCGGAAGAACGGACGGTGTTGCGCGTCGCACACTTCCGGCTGGCCGCTGTACGGGTCGGTGCCACCGCACGCGTAACCACCCATGATGCCGTCGTTAGACAACTGCTGGATGTAGAGCCAGAACACCTGGTCGGGCGGAACGTCGGCGTAGACCTGAAGACCTGGGTCGTCAGAGTAGCCGGCGGACTGCGCCACGATCTTGGCTATCTGCCCGCGTGTGATGTTGTTGTTCGGCCTGTAGTAAGCTTCGTGGCCGGCGTTGCAAGGCTCAGCTGCGCCCGTCTGCGGGTTGGTGCCGCCGCACGGGTAGCCGCCGATGATGTTGCGGCAGGCCAGACATCGTACGTAGGGGTAGAACGAGCTTGCGCTGGTGCTCGGAGGCACGTCCGCGAACTGGATCGGGCAGGTCGCGCCGCCGATAGGTGTAGTGGTAGGCGCGGCGCACTGGCTGAAGGTGTAGTTGACCTGCAGGCCGTTCGTGAGGCTCGTATCGCCGCACGAGTAGCTGTAGTAGGTCGTTTCGTCCTTCTGCACTCCTGAGTTGGCAAACGCGCCATCCGACCCGGTCGTGTCCTGTCCATAGATGATGGAGAACCCGTCCGAGCCTTCGGTGAATATCACCTCGAAGTTCACCTGCTCCGGCGCTCCGAAGTATTCCGCCCGCCATTCAATGATGAACTGACGGTTCGGTGCTTCGCCGGTCGTAGAGGTGAAGATACCGCAACCCTCGCATGGCGTGTTGTCTCCGGTGCACTGGTTGGTGCACAGGTCGGTAGTGAAGGCGTGGATTGTGTAGCCCTCGTTGCGGTCCGGTATGCAGTTGTTGCCATAGGCGAGGCTAACCATGTCGAACGCAACCGCGCCGTTGGAGGTAGCATAGCCCTGGCTAAACGTCCTGTCATACACCCTGACGGGGAAGGGGAAGTTGATCAACGGCGAGCAATCGTCGCAGTAGGTACCCGTGTCGTCGCTGGCCGGTATTATCGATCCTTCACCGGTGGTTACCTCGGCCTGGTAGCATGCGCCGCCCGCGGCTGCGGTTGCAGTGGGGGTAGCGGTAGGAGGAGTGCCGGTAACGGTAGGAGTGGGGCTGGGCTGGATGAAAGGCTCGTTCGGGAAGGGCCACACGTACAGGCCGCGGTTGCGGGTCCACACAGCCAACGTGGTGCCGCCGCGGTCGATGGTCAGGTCGCCGATCCATACGTTGGGGATGCCATTGGTGAAGCGGTACCAGACCGGCTCAGCCGCGTCAATGTCGTTGGTATAGAAGAGGCCGGCGTCGTTGCCCGCGAACACCTGCTGGCGGAAGCGCGGGTTTACCACGACCGCCTCGAATGGCAGGTCGGGCAGGTTGCCGGACTTGTCGGCCCACGTGAAGCTGCTGCACGGGGTTGAGATGACATTCGGCTTAGCGCCCAGTCCGGCCGTGCAGGTGACCTGGAATACGTGGCCGGGCTGACCCTCTATCGACTCGTTGAAGCCACCGAGCACGGCATAGCCCACCGTCGGGGTAATCGGGTCGGTAGCCACGTCCATGATGGGGCGGTTAGGTAGCGTTGCGTTGTCGCCCGTAACGTCCACCCAGGTAGCCGAGTTGGCGGTGCCCTGGCCCAGGTTGAAGCCGTACCAGACGTTGCCGTCGTTGGTGCCGACTATAGCCGTGGTGGACATGCTGGGGGCGTAGCTAAGCTGCGTGATGTAGAGGTCGCCACCCCAGCCGGGGATAGAAGGTGGGTCCTTGGTCAACTGCGGGCTGTTGATGTACCAGCTATCGCCAGAGGCCGCGCCGTCGGTGGTCTCCCACACGCGGTACGTACCGGCGATGAGGTGAGTACAACCCGTAGGCGGGCAGTCTTGCTTGGCGATCTCGAACGGCATAGCAAAGTTGCGAGAGTCGCAGCCCCAGATATCGCCACCTACACTCGGGTCACTCGGGTCGCACTCTGGAACGAAACCTCCGCTCACAGTCGTATACGCACCGTAAGGTCCGGTTGTCGACCGCCAGATCGTATTGTTGTTGTTCTCCTGGTACCAAATCTGGTTCTTCACAGGCTCGATGGCGGCAAAGAAGCCGTCACCACCGATACGGAGTTGCCACTGCTCGGGGCCGAGGGCTTCCTGGCTGCTCCACAGGTTGACGAACGAGCCGTTGTCCTGGGTACCGCCGTTCGCGCCGGGGCTGGCCGCGTTGGCGAAGTTGCCCGTGATGTCGCCGTTGTAGAACTCGAGCGAATTCATGGTGGCGTTGAGCGACTGTATGGTCGGCCTGTCGGGCTGTGCCACGTCGCCGTTGTTGGTGTACCAGATGCCACCGTCGTTGGCGAACAGGACCTCGTTGGACGAGCCGGGCACGTAGCGATAGTCGTGCTGGTCCGAGTGGATCCAATCACCGCCGGAGTAGACGCAGCCCCAGTTCTGCCAGGTGGAGCCGCCGTCGTTGGACCTGAAGCCGTCCACCTCACCATAGTAGAGGGTCATAGGGTCGTTGGGGTCTACGTCGATAGCCTGGTCATAGAAGGCCTGGCCGTAGTCGCCGCTGGCCGGGCCGCCGCCTGCGCAGTCCTCGAAGGCGAGGAAGTCAGAGCGTGCTTCCCAGGTCGCGCCCGCGTCGGTGGTCTGGTAGATGACACCGATGTCTAGGAAACGCGCGTCAGCCGCCGCCGCGTACATCACGTCGGGATTGCTAGGGGCGATGGCGATGTCGATGCGGCCTGGCTTGGGATAGCCCGCAGTGCCGTTACCGGTGTTAGGGTCCCAGCCATTGTCGCCACGGGTCGCCAGGTTCCAGGCCGGGCAGCCGCTGCTGGGGAAAGTCGTCGTATAGATGCCGTTGGCACCGTTTGCATTCTCCGCTACCCAACCGACAGCGTAGTAGATGATGCTGGTGGCGCCCATGTCGCGGACCACGATCTCGGTATTGTCCTGTCGCTGGGTGCCGGTGTACGGGTTGGTGTAGCAGGGGCCGGTCCAGTTCTGGCCGCCGTCGTAGGACATGTACAGTTCGTTCTTGGTGCCCGCGATCAGGTTGTTGCTGTTGTTGGGATCGACCTTGATGGCACTGACTACATCGTAGCCATTGATACCATCTCCCGCGAACACATCAGCGCCGCCATTGGTGCGTCTCGGAGTAAAGACATCCTCGCCAAGCACCTCCCAGGTCGCTCCGGCATCGGTGCTCTTCAGCACGCCCTGGCTGCCGCGCGCCGCACCGACCGGGCGGAAGTCGCCCGTGGCTACGTACAGCGTGTTGTGGTTGCTGGGGTCCATCACGATTTCGTCAACCGTGATTGTCGTGATGGAGGGGTCATCGGTGACGGGGTGCCACTGGGTGCTGGCGGTGCAGCAGTTGGTGGTCTTCCAGATGCCGCCGTTGGACACGCCCAGGTAGACGGTCGAGGTCATCGTGGGGTCGATGAGAATGGAGTTGGTGCGGCCGCTGACCAGACCTGAGTTGAAACAGGTGTAGCAGTGGTCCGTCTGTGCGGGCGCCGGGCCGAGGCTGATTAGGGAGTTCGGGTCGAGGGCCAGCGGGGAGTTCGTCTTGGCGCGGTCGTATACGACCTTGCCCGCGGGGATCGCCGACTGCATACTGGTAGCCTGTTCGTAGCCCTTGAGCAGCCAATTAGGATCGTAAGAGCTTCCGGGGAGGCCGTAGCGGTTAGCATAATAGGCTTGCCGCTTCTTGAGGGCCTCAATTTCCTTGTTCGGTTGGCCGCTGCGCGGGTTGGTCTGCTCGCCCGGCAAAATCGCGGCGCGAGCGGGGTTGGCGGCGGACGAAGTGGTGCTGTTGGTAGCACCCGAGCCGTTGCCCTGGCCCCGGGTCTGCAGGTACAACAAGCCGGAGGTAGCTACTACCACCAGCACCAGTACCAGCAACATCCACATGCGCCGCGCTGAGATGCGAGTTTCTTGCTGTATCACGTGTCTCGTTCCTTTCCTTGCTGTTGGACTAAGTGGACCACAGCTCGCAAGCTGCTAAAGGACCCATATGGAGTTTGTACTGAGGGCTATACCTCCTTTAGTGGGTTTTGAGAGAGTCTTACTCTCATGCAAGCGTCGAGGGCGCAATTAGCGCAGGGCATGGCGTTCCGAGACATGCAAAAGGAAGCACAGAGCACATGGTGTCATCTATTGCCTCACTGTCATGTCTGCACAAGCAAAACATGCAAAGCCCGCCGTGCATAAAAATCAAAAGCCATAATGCGCTCTCAACACGGGAGGATGTAATGTCGCAAGAGATAGGTGGAGTGCACTTCAGCCTGCCAGCGGTCCGCTCGCACTTAGCAAGCCGCGAAGTCTATACGCATAACGCCCGAAGCTGTGATATTTATCGAACAACAGGCGTGCAACGAACGCACGTGGCGACCTATTCAATTGCGGGATGACGCTAGTATATCGGCATTCGGAAGGTGTGTCAATAATGTAGCTTCGTTATGTTACCGTAAGTTACCATTGCTCGAATATACAACTATCGAGGAGCAGCACCCAAAGATGACGTTGTCATTTCGAACGCAGTGAGAAATCTCCTCCTACACCCCTATGTGTCACTTTTGTGGCATTTTCTCCGCAGAATGTGTGACTTTGGCCCGCAAGAAAGAAGTCACTGAGTGCAAAGGGACGAGATTTCTCACTGCGTTCGAAATGACATAGGGAGCAAGGTGCTGCTCTCCTGATTCGACACAGTTGCGCTCCGCGAAAACTTCCTCTTGACAAGCCTGACCGCATTCCGCTATAGTCACTTTACACAAACGAATACACCAAAGCGTGGATGGGAAGAGTAGCGGTCGGCGTGGCATTCAGAGAACGGGCGGCTGGTGGAAAGCCCGTATGCGAACGGACCGCGAACAAGACCCTGAGTTGCAGGAAGAAATCGAGAGAAAGTAGAACCTTGCCGGTGGCCCCCGTTACAGGGCATGAGTACAGGCGACTCGAAAAGGCCGCTTGCCGAGAGGCACACGGCGAACGAAGGTGGTACCACGAGAGCATCGCAGCTCTTCGTCCTTTGGGGATGAAGGGCCTTTTTGTTTAAGTGGCCGCACTCTAGTTGAGGCATAACTGTACTCGGTGAGGCTGGACGCTGGGAGGTGTCCGGCGAAGAAAGGTGGTACCACGGAAGCAGCGAGAGCGCCCTCCGTCCTTTTACGGGATGGAGGGCGCTTTGTTTTGGCCGCAAAATGGACCAGGAGGAGAAATAACAATGGCGATATGCCCGGAATGTGAAGCAAACGTATCGCTCGACGGCCGCATAGTAGGCGAGATCATCTACTGCCCTGACTGCAACGCCGAGCTAGAGGTGCTGGACCTGACCAACCCCAGCGTAGGACTGGCCCCCCAGGTAGAAGAAGACTGGGGAGAATGAGGAATTTGGGAATTGGGATTTCGGAATTCGAATTTACTTCGATATCTACTAAATCCGCAATTCGAAATTCGAAATCCCAAATGGAGGAACTATGAGGCTTGGGATTATTACTTCTCGCATCCGGGTGGAGGAGAAGCTGCTGATCGGGGCGTTGGAGCTGCGCGGGCTCGATTATGGCATCGTTGACGACGGCGATTTGCTGCTGGACCTGGAGCGGCCTGACGAGCGTTGGCTGCAGTATGATGCCGTGCTGTGTCGCAGCGTTAGCCAGTCGCGGGGGCTCGCGCTGATGTACGTGCTGGAAAGCTGGGGCGTGCCCACTTTCAACCCGGCGGCAGTTACTGCCACCTGCAACGACAAGCTGCTGACTACGCTTGCGCTGCTGCGGGCCGGTGTGCCCACGCCACGTACCATGATAGCCTTCACGCCGGAGACCGCATTACAGGGGATAGAGGCACTTGGCTACCCCGCTGTGCTCAAGCCGGTGACAGGCTCGTGGGGACGTCTGCTGGCGCGGGTCAACGACCGGGACGCGGCGGAGGCGGTGTTGGAGCACCAGGAGACGCTTGGCTCGTACCAGCACCACATCCGCTACATCCAGGAGCACGTCGACAAGCCCAGCCGTGACATCCGAGCCTTCGTGGTGGGCGACCACACCATCTGCGCCATCTACCGCACGAGCCAGCACTGGGTCACCAACACAGCGCGCGGGGCTGTAGCTACCAACTGCCCCGTCACTGAGGAACTAAACGACCTCTGCGTGCGGGCGGCGAACGCTGTGGGCGGCGGCATATTGGCAGTTGACGTGTTCGAGGACGGGGAGCGCGGCCTGCTCGTGAACGAGATCAACGCGACCATGGAGTTTCGCAACAGCATCGCGCCTACCGGAGTAGACATCCCAGGCGCGATGCTCGACTACATCGTGGCGCACACACCGGCGGGAGCGGTGGTATGAGCAGGATACGCGTCGGCATAGTGGGTGGGTCGGGCTACGCGGGCGGCGAGCTAATCCGTCTACTGCTCTTCCACCCGTGCGTGGAGATTAGCCAGGTCGCATCAGGCAGCCATGCGGGGCAGTTCGTCCACAGCGCCCACCCCAACCTGCGCAAGGTGACGCAACTTCGCTTCGTCCACCCGGATGACCTTGCGCCCTGCGACGTGCTGTTCCTGGCTTTGCCGCACGGGGCCTCCGTTGCCGCGATTGAACGCTATAGAGGCATCGCGCCGCGGATTATCGACGTGTCGGCGGACTTCCGGCTGCGCTCGCCCGATCTGTACCGGCAGTGGTACGGCGAAGAGCACCCCCATCCGGAATTGCTGTCGGAGGCGGTTTACGGGCTGCCGGAGCTACACCGGGAGGAGCTTGCCGATGCGTGGCTGGTGAGCGGCGTGGGCTGCAACGCCACCGCCGCGATATTGGGGCTGGCACCGCTCTACCGGGCGGGGCTGGTTGACCAGTCGATACCGCTGGTCGTGGAGTCGAAGATAGCCTCCTCGGCAGCAGGGGTCACGCCGGGCGCGGGCAGCCATCACCCCGACCGGAGCGGGGCCGTACGCTCGTTCCAGCCGACCGGGCACAGGCACACCGCTGAACTGATACAGGAGCTGGGAGCCGTTTCGGAAGACGGCCTCTGCCAGAAGATCGCTTTCTCGGCCACGGCTGTGGAGATGGTGCGCGGGGTGCTGGTCACTGCCCACGCCTTCGTGCGGGACGTACCCGACGAGAAGGTGCTCTGGCGGGCCTACCGGCAGGCTTACGGACAGGAGCCGTTTATCCGCATCGTGAAGGAGCGTACGGGCGTCTACCGCTACCCCGAACCCAAGATTCTCTCGGGCAGCAACTTTTGCGATATAGGCTTTGAGTTGGACGTGGAGCAGGGCAGGGTGGTCGTGATGTCGGCGCTGGACAACCTGGTGAAAGGCGCGGCGGGCAGTGCCGTGCAATCCATGAACTGCGTCTACGGCTGGGACGAGACGCTGGGGTTGGTCTTTCCGGGCCTGCACCCCATTTAGGTTGGCTGCAAGGACACAGGAACACAGGAGGCAAGCATGACATATGTTGTAAAGATTGGCGGCGGGGCGGGCGTGGCTACCGAAGCCATACTGGACGAAGTAGCGCAGCTTGTGGCGAGCGGACGTCGTCTGGTGCTCGTACATGGCGGGTCGGACTTAACCAATTCGCTGTCGGAGCGCCTGGGCCACCCCGTGCGCACCGTCACGTCACCCAACGGCATGACCAGCCGCTACACCGACGCCGAGACGTTGCGCATCTTCGCCATGTCGGTGGCGGGCGAAATCAACACGAGCCTCGTGGCGGGACTCCAACGCCGGGGCGTGAACGCGCTTGGGCTGTCAGGCGTTGACGGGCGTTTGCTGGTGGCACGGCGCAAGGCCACAGTACGCACCGTCACCCCTGAAGGCCGCACCCTCATCCTGCGCGACGACCACACGGGGCAGATCGAGTCGGTCAACGCCGCTATGCTGCACGCCCTGATCGCGGCCGGTTACACGCCCGTGATCGCTCCCCTTGCCCTCGGTCACGAAGGCGAGCGCCTGAACGTGGACGGCGACCGAGCAGCCGCCGCTATAGCCGCCTCTTTGGGGGCCGAAGCCCTGGCGATCATGACCAACGTGCCAGGCCTGCTCTCGGACCCTACCGACACAAGCAGCGTGATCTCGCACATTCCCGCCGACCGCCTGAACGAGTACGTGGACTATGCGAAGGGCCGCATGCGCAAGAAGCTACTCGGCGCCCAAGAGGCTATCGAGGACGGAGTACCGCGCGTATTTATAGGAAGCCACTCGCTAACAGGTGTGCTCAATGGCGCAGGCACGACCATCGAAGCGTCGTCCATGCCGGCAGGTTGGGTGTATCAGTTCGCTGAGTAGCCAAGCCTAATTTTCGGCGACCAAAGCCCCACCCTGTCATCCTGAACGCAGTGAAGGATCAGGTGGGTAAGCGAGAGTCCTCAACATTGAGGATGATGGCGGCAAGAGGAACGTCGTTGCCATAGTAGGGAGAGTCAAACACGGGCGGCTGATCCTTCACTGCGTTCAGGATGACAGAGGGGAGCAGGGTACCGGGCATTGGGCCAGTCACTAGTATGGGAGCAATCATGTCGCAGCTTCTAGCTCGAACAAGTAGCATAGGCACAGAGGACATCATTAACATGGAGAGCGCGCACACCAGCGGGGTGTACGGCAAGCGCCCGCTCGCGATTGTGCGGGGGAGTGGCGCGCTCCTCTACGACGCCGAGGGCCGCGAGTACATAGACTGCGCGGCGGGGCATGGGGTCGCCAACATAGGGCACGCTAGGCCGGAGATCGCCGCCGCCATAGCAGCCCAGGCGCAAACGCTTATCACTTGCCAGGAAGCCCTCTACAACGATGTGCGCGCTCGCCTGCTTTCCCGCCTTGTCGAACTGGCACCTCCTGGCCTGGACCGCTTCTTCCTGTGCAACAGCGGTACCGAGGCTGTGGAAGGTGCCCTCAAGTTCGCCAGGCTCGCCACCGGGCGGACCGAGTTCGTGGCTACCTTGCGCGGCTTCCACGGCCGCACGATGGGCGCGCTCTCCACCACCTGGGAAAAGAGCTATCGCGAGCCGTTCGCCCCACTCGTGCCCGGCGTCACCCACATCCGCTTCAACGACCTCTCAGCAGCCGAAGCCGTCATTACCGAGCGAACGGCGGCGGTCATTATCGAGCTAGTGCAGGGCGAGGGTGGCGTGCACGTAGCCGCCCCGGAGTACGTGCGCGCGCTGGCCGTGCTGTGCCGCGAACGTGGCGCGCTATTGATTGTAGACGAGGTGCAGACCGGCCTGGGCCGCACGGGCACCATGTTCGCCTGTGAACGTTACGAGCTTAGCCCCGATATCCTCTGTCTCGCCAAGTCGCTCGGTGGTGGTGTGCCTATAGGTGCGGTCGGTCTGGGCCCACGTGTGATAGAGAGCGGACGCATCACCAGGGGAGCCCACGGCAGCACCTTCGGCGGCAACCCGATGGCATGCGCTTCCGCCCTCGCCACGCTTGACATAATCGAACGGGAAGGCCTGCCGAGCCGTGCGGCGGTGCTGGGCGAGCGTGCTTTGTCTAGGCTGCGTGGCATCGAGAGCGACCTCATGCGCGAAGTGCGCGGGCTGGGCCTGATGATCGGCATTGAGTTACGGGAGCGCGTGCAGCCGTACCTGGAGATGTTGCTGGAGCGAGGGGTGATCGCCCTCCCGGCCGGTCCCAACGTGCTGCGCCTGCTACCCCCGCTGGTCATCACCGAATCCCAGCTTGACCGCGCCCTCGATGTGATAGAGCAGGTGCTTGGGGGCCGCACCGCCGCCTTATCTATTACTTCGGTGCTTGAAGCATCGGATGACCTGGGTTCTTCCGAGACTCGCCTCTTACACCAGGCGCTCACCATTCCCAGCCTCTCTGGGCAAGAGCGTATGTTTGCCGAGTTCCTGTGCGCCCAAAGCCGGGAAATGGGCCTTGACGCTCATATCGACGAGGCTGGCAACCTAATCGCCATAGCGCAGCCCGTCGCCATGCAAGATCAGGGTGCCGACCCTGTAGTGCTGTTGGGGCACATGGACACGGTGGGTGGGGTGGTGCCGGTGCGCGTGTCGGACGGGCTGCTTTACGGGCGTGGTGCGGTGGACGCAAAGGGGCCGTTGCTGGCCTTCCTGTGTGGGGCGTCCCGACTGGCGCGTTCGGGCGAATTGCGACGTCCGGTGGTCGTGGTGGGCGCTGTGGAGGAAGAGGCTGCCACGTCAAAGGGTGCGCGGGCAGTGATAGACCGCTACCATCCTGCTGCCTGCATCATCGGTGAGCCCAGCGGCGCACAGGCTGTGACGATTGGCTACAAGGGGCGGCTGCTGGTCCAGTACGAAATCGCGCGTGAGAGCAGCCACAGTGCCGGGCCGCACTCCACGGCAAGCGAGGTGGCCGCCGGGTTCTGGCAGCGTGTACAGGAGCACGCCGCACGGTGGAACGGCGAGCACGCGGGACAATCGGCCTTTGCGGCCCTGCTCCCTTCGTTGCGGAGCATTCAGAGCCATGCTGACGGCCTGGTGGAGCGGGCGAACCTCTTGATTGGTTATCGTCTGCCGCCTGGCTATGAGGTTGCGGCGTTGCGGTCGGAGCTGGAAGGGTGGGGGGGCGACGATGGGGCGCACATTACGTTCTCCGGCGAGGAGGCCGCTTTCCAGACCAGCCGCACCACGCCCCTGGCCCGCGCATTCATCCAGGCCATACGCGCGACGGGAGGGAATGCCACATTCAAGGTGAAGACAGGCACGTCCGACATGAACGTGGTGGGTCCGCACTGGGGCGAGAACATAGTTGCATACGGCCCCGGCGACTCGTCCCTGGACCACACACCGAACGAGCATATCAGCCTGAGTGAGTACCTCTACTCAATCGACGTGTTGGAGCAGGTATTGCGCACGCTGGCTACTTAGACCACATCTCAAAATGTCAGGTTGTTACTTGTAGGGGCAGGTCCCCGTGCCTGCCCTCGCTGGCAGGCGTATATAGCTAATCTCCACCGTGGGCAGGCACGGGGACCTGCCCCTACAAGTCTTGGACTCTCTAAGCTTCTAATACGGATCAAGGTCTGACTGCTGTATTGACAGCCGGGTGCATTGCAAGGTCAGCAGGAGCATCGGGGCTGTAGCCCGCGCCCAGCCTGGCTTTGCGCAAGGCGGTCGCGAAGTCCGGCGCGATGCCCATCGTTTCGCCGGTGCTTTGCATTTCGGGGCCGAGCACGGGCAAGAGGGTTGGGAACTTCTTGAACGGCAATACTACGGCCTTGACCGAGACTTTGCCGGTCACGCGCTTTTGGTTTAGCTCTATTTCCGAGACCGGCGTGCCCATGATGGCCTGGGTGGCGATGCGGGCGAGGGGCAGTCCGGTGGCCTTGCTGGCGAACGGCACAGTGCGAGAGGCCCGAGTGTTCACCTCAAGCAGGTAGACGGTGCCGTCCTTCACCGCGTACTGCACGTTCATAAGGCCGGCGACCTTCAGGTGCTGCGCCAGCGAGCGTGTGTAGCTTTCCACCTGGCAAATCACCTCGGCGGATAGCGTCTGAGGTGGGTAGACGCAAGTGCTGTCGCCCGAATGTATACCCGCCCGCTCCAACTGTTCCATGACGACGGTAAAGACGTTCTGGCCGTCCGACACGGCATCCACGTCAATCTCGGTGGCGTCCTGCAAGAACTGGTCTACCAGGACCGGGTGCTTGCGTAGTTGCTCTCCCAGGCCGCCGAGATAAGCTTGAAGGTCCTCTTCGCTGTGGATGACGCGCATCCCGCGCCCGCCAAGCACGTAAGAGGGGCGCACCAGCACGGGGAAGCCGATTTCGGGCGCGAAACTGGCAAGCTCGGTGTGGCTATGGGCAATCGCCCACCTGGGGGCGGGGATGCCCAGTTGCTCGCATAGGCGGGCCATCTTGTCCCGGTCCTCGGCTATGCTGATGGACTCCGGCGAGGTGCCGAGTATATTGACTCCCGCTGCGACCAGGGGGTTTATCAGGTTGAGGGCGGTCTGCCCGCCGAACTGGGCTATCACCCCCAGCAACCCATCCTGTTCGTGCTCCACCACGTTCAGCACTTCTTCCACGGTAAGCGGCTCGAAGTAGAGGCGGTCGCTCAGGTGGAAGTCGGTGCTCACGGTCTCCGGGTTGTTGTTGATCACTATAGCCTTGATACCCGCCGCCCGTAACGACTCCACCGCGTGCACCGATGAATAGTCGAACTCGATGCCTTGCCCGATGCGTATTGGCCCGCTGCCCAACACGATTACTTTGGGCCCCGGCATAGGCTTGGCTTCGTCCTCCTGCTCGTAGGTAGAATAAAAGTAGGGCGTCATGGCCGCGAACTCCCCGGCGCAGGTGTCCACCATCTTGTACGTGGGCCTCATGCCCATGTCCCGCACCCGGTGCCGCAAGTCGAGGCTCTTTTGCAGCCGTTCCTGCTCGCTACTGTGAACGCTGCCCTCAAGCTCCAGCAGATGGTCGTCGGAGAAGCCCATGCGCTTGGCTTCCTTCAAGGTAGCGGCTGTGGGGCATTCCCTGTAACGCTGCTCCATGCTGTAAATGGCAGCTATGCGCGTGATGAACCAGGGGTGGATGCGCGACAGTTTGGCGATTTGCTCCACGCTCCAGCCACGCGATATGGCGTTATAGATGGCAGCGGGACGCTCAGGCGTAGCGTGCGCCAGGCACTCAGCTATCTTCTCCTCGGTCCAGGAAGGGCTTACCTTCAGCCAGGCCGAGCCTACATCCAGGCTGCGCAGGGCCTTGAGGAATGCCTGCTCGAAGGTGCGGCCTATCGCCATGACCTCGCCCGTGCTTTTCATGGTCATGCCGAGGCGCTGGTCGACGTTGCGGAACTTGTCGAAGGGCCAGCGTGGCAGCTTCACCACCACGTAGTCGAGGGCGGGTTCGGCGCAGGCGCTGGCCCCGGTGATCTCGTTGCGCAGTTCCGCCAGGGTGTACCCCAGCGCGATTTTGGCGGCCACACGCGCTATCGGATAGCCGGTGGCCTTGGACGCGAGGGCCGAGGAGCGGGACAGCCGTGGGTTGACCTCGATGATGGCGAACTCACCCGTCTGCTGATTGAGGGCGAACTGGCAGTTGCAGCCGCCCACCACCCCCAGCGACCGCACGATCTCCAGCGAAGCCGTGCGCAGTCGCTGGTAGTCTTCGTCCGAGAGGGTCTGGCTGGGCGCGACCACGATGGACTCGCCGGTGTGGATGCCCATCGGGTCCATATTCTCCATGTTGCATACGATGATGGCGTTGTCTTCGGCGTCCCTGAGCACTTCATATTCGATTTCGGCCCAGCCGGTGACGCTGCGCTCCAATAGCACCGAACTGACCGGACTCTCGTGCAGCCCCGTGGTGACCATCTCCTCCAACTCCGCCTCGTCCCTTGCGTGGCCGGAGCCAGTGCCTCCCAGGCAGAAAGCCGCCCGCACCACCAGTGGGAAGCCCCTGCGGGCCGCGAAGTCCCGTGCCTGCCACAGGTCAGAGACGGAGACATGCGCCAGGACAGGTTGCCCGGTCGCCATCATGAGGTCAGCGAACATCTGCCGGTCCTCGGCGGTGCGAATGGTGGCTGTGGAGGTGCCCAGCGTGCGCACCCCGAACTCGGACAGCACGCCCGCCCGCTCCAGGTCCACCGCCAGATTCAGTCCCGTCTGCCCGCCCATCGTGGCGATCAGGCCATCGGGCCGCTCCTTTTCGATGATGTCGCGCAGGCTTTCTACGGTCAGAGGCTCTATGTACACGCGGTCTGCCGTGTCGGGGTCGGTCTGGATCGTGGCTGGGTTGGAGTTGACCAACACCACCTCCACACCTTCCTCGCGTACGGCGATACACGCCTGGGTGCCCGCGTAGTCGAACTCGGCGGCCTGCCCGATCACAATCGGCCCCGAACCTATCACGAGCACCTTGCGGATGCTGGGGTCTTTAGGCATTTGCCACCTCCCGTGACTGGAGGAACCTGTCGAATAGCCGCCGGGTATCAGCAGGGCCGGGGTGCGCCTCCGGGTGCCACTGCACGCCCCACACGGGCCTGGATACGTGCGCGATGCCTTCTATGCTGCCGTCGTTGAGGTTGGTGTGGGTTACTACATACTCTGCCGGTATCGAGCCGGGCTCAACCATGTAGCCGTGGTTCTGCGTGGTGATAGACACGCGCCCGGTAGCTACCTCAAGCACGGGCTGGTTGATGCCGCGGTGCCCGAAGCGCATCTTGGAGGTCTGCCCACCCGCCGCCAGCGCTAGCAACTGGTGGCCCAGGCAGATGCCGAACACGGGCACGCTACCCTGGTCCAGCAGCCCGCGCACCGTATTTACCGCGTAGTCCAGCCGGGAAGGGTCGCCCGGCCCGTTCGACAGGAGCACGCCATCGGGCTGCAACGACAGGATTTCCTCGGCGGTCGTGGTGGCGGGCACCTGCCATACCCCCGCGCCACCTTCCAGCAGGTAGTCCAGGATGGCCTGTTTAGCGCCATAGTCAACGAGCACTACTCTTCGCCCGTCGGGATTTGAGGGTGGGTGCCACATAGCCCGTGGCGTGGTGCACTCCACCACGAAATCTACGCTGTCATAGTTGAGAGACGCGGCGAGGGCTTGCAATTCGGCCACGGAGGGTAGCTTCTCCTCAGGTGCCACTGACATGGCGGCGGGTATCACCCCGTGCATGCGTACCTTTCGCGTGAGCATGCGCGTGTCCACCGCGTAAAGGGCAGGCACTCCCTGGACGCGGAGCATATCATCCAGGCCGTTATCGCTGGACCTGTGGCCGCTGCTGGACATCAATTCATGCGTGACGACGGCCCGTGGGTGTATGCGGCGGCTCTGGTTGCCGATTTCCCCAACGCCATAGTTGCCCACCAGCGGATAGGTAAAGATAAGAATCTGCCCCGCGTAAGAGGGGTCGGTGAGGGCTTCCTGGTAGCCGACCATGCCGGTCTGGAACACCAGCTCGCCCACTGCCAGCCCCGGCGCGCCTCCCCCACGTCCGCGCACCACTGTGCCGTCCGACATTACCAGCAGCCCCGACAGCGTATCACCCATGCCGCTTTATTCCTCCAACGGGCAACTGCGCCTGCTGTGTCTCGACGTTGAGAGATTTGATGAGTTGCGGCGGTATCGCATATCGCCGCGTGGATATTACCCCAGGTGGGTGCCACTACGCAAGCGGCGTCAAAGCACTGCTTCTAAATTTGCACCCGCCCACCATCATCAACACAGATTGTAGCTACAATCACCCCTTCGAGGCTCAGTTGTGCACCCCTAGCGCGGTGCATTTTGGCGGGTTTTGATCTCTTACTTGTGCGAGGCGCAGAGGCGTAGCTGCTGTGGCGTGTAACAGCAGATATTGCCCACTTATGAGGTTGCTTGTTCTAACGTGTCCCGACGAGGTGCTGTTGAGATGAGGTAGCGCGTGCCTGCTTACCAATCCGTTATTTGACCACACCTATAGTCAGCAGAATGTTGGCGTAGACCCGTTCTTCCCCGGTGGCGATCAGGAGTGCCACGTTGTCGTCCCGTGAGGCTCCATAGAAGGCGAAGCGTTCTAGCGGCTCAAGCCCTACTTCTGAAGGCAGAATCTGGCTGAACTCCGCAAAGATCGGCGGGGTCTCCTCCGGCGGCATCATGACGGCAGCCGCTTCTACGGGGATAGCTTCTACCAGCACTCGAAGCACGTCCGTGACCGACACAATGCCGGGGCTGAGGTTGAGGAACACATGCTTTGCACGTGGGGCCACGCCCGTGGCAAAGGGGTAGTTGCCGTCGGCAATCAGGACTTTGCTGCCGTGTCCCGCGCTGCCCAGCGCCTCCAGGATTTGCGGATGGATAAGTTTGCCTCTTAGCATCTGGCGAATCTCCTATCGCATATTTACGGCGGGGTTATTACCCCATCCACGTCCCACAGGTCTTCCCAGGTCTGGCCGTCCTTCCAGAGGAACACGTGCCCCTTGATCAGACGGTTGTTCTTGTCTATGCCCGCTATGGCCTGCATGTCCTCGTCCGTCAGGGGCTCAGACACGGCGGCGCGCAAGTTACCCAGGTAGTTGGATCGCCTTGTGGAGAAGGGGATAGGGGTCTGCCCGCGCTGGATGGCCCACTTGATGCATACGACGGCGGGGTGCACACCCAGCCTCTCGGCTATCGCTACAATCACCGGGTCCTCGGTGTCCACCGTGTCGCCGGGCGTCCTGTCGCGTTCGGGGCGGTTGGGCGAACCCAGGGGCGAAAAGCCGACCGGCTCAACGCCGTTGGAGCGCACGAACTCAAATAGCTCCGGCTGCTGGAAATGCGGGTGCAGTTCCATCTCGTTGGCTGCGGGCTTGACCTCGGCGTCTCGCAGCAGGAGCTGGAGCTTGGGGATGGTCATGTTGGACGTGCCGATGTGCCGCACCAGCCCCAATTCGACCAGCTTCTCCATCTCTCGCCAGGTCGCCATGTATTCCTCGTGGATGTAGGGGCGAGCGTTGTTAGCGCGGGCGTGCACGTCGACGCCGGGGTCGTGGTGGTTGGGGAAGGGCCAGTGCACCAGGTACATGTCCAGGTAATCGAGTTGCAGGTCCCTCAGCGACTGCCGGCATGTGGGGATTACGTCGGCGGGGTCGTGCTTGTTGTTCCAGAGCTTGGAGGTGACCCACAGATCTTCGCGCCGGATGCCGCCTGCCATGATAGCCCGGAGCGACTCACCAATCTCCGCTTCGTTGCCGTAGACCGCCGCGCAGTCGAAATGCCGGTAACCGACCGAAGCAGCTCCGAGTACCGCATTGGCTACATCTTTGGCCGCTACGTGGTCGGAGCCGAAGGTGCCGAGGCCGATGGCGGGCATTTTAGCGCCAGTATATAGCACCCTCTGCGGCACCAGCGCCGGGTCTACCCCATCTTCAGCTATGCTGAAGGTTGTTTGAGATTGACTGGCCATGCGCACCCTACCTCCTCCGAGCCTTACGTCAGCGACCCGACGCCCGTTCGCGGCCTCGACGACTCGCCCACCCGCAATGTTGGGGCCAGCGTGATTTCCTGGCGGCTCTGCACGGCGGGATTTTGCAGCCTCTGGAAGAGCCTCAGCGCCGCGGCGCTACCAAGCTCGTAGACGGGCTGCAGGACGGTGGTGATAGAAATAGAGCCAAGTTCGGCCCACGGGATCTCATCGTAACCAACCAGGGCAACGTCCTCCGGTACGCGCACGTTACGTGCCTGGAGCGTCTTCAATACGCCGAGCGTCATCAAGTTGTTGCCCACAAATAGCGCCTCAATGGGAGGAGTCATATTGAGCAACTGACGGGCCAACTCCTCGCCGCTTTGCACCTCAAATGTGCCGCGAAGCTCTATTTTCGGGTCGAGAGGAATACCGGCCTCCTCCAGCGCCTGACGATAGCCCTCCAACCGTTCGCGGCCCGTGGTGGTCGTGGTCGGCCCCGTGATCATGCCGATGCGACGGTAGCCGTTGGCGATCAGGTGCGCGACCGCTTCGCGTGCCCCCCTGACGTTGTCCACCAGCACTGCGTCGATATGCTGGTCTTTCACCCGCCGGTCCACAGCCACGATAGGCACGCCGCGCTCGCGGAAGCGCTTCAATTGCTCCTCGGCCAGTTGCTCGCGGGTCGGGACGATGATAGCGCCCGCCACCCGCTCGGCGTATAGCACGTCTAGGTACTGCTGCTCTCTATGGGGGCTTTCGCTGGAGTTGCACAGGATCAGGCTGTATTCGTGACGGAGCGCTTCGTCTTCCACGCCGCGAATAAGGCCCATGAAGAAGGGGTTCTGGATGTCCGAGATGAGGAGACCGATGATCCGGGAGCGATTGGTGCGCAGGAGGCGCGCAGCCTGGTTCGGGTGGTAAGCCAGGGTCTCGACTGCCGCCTCGACCCGCTTCCTGACCTCGCCGTTCACCCGTGCGTTGCCGTTCAGCACCCGCGATACCGTGGAGATCGACACACCGGCGTGCCTTGCTACGTCCTGGATGTTGGTCATCGCTTTGGCTATCCTCCACCGGCGGCCATGAAGTCAAGCATCGTTTCCGTAGATTTGTGCTGCAATTACTACTTTCTGTGAAAACGTTTTCTCAAATCTATCTGGGCACCGCAGCCGTGAGCACAGTATAAATGCAGTGTATTGGCTTGTCAATAGGTACTTTCATGTGCCTGAGTGTAGCTGAGCCATGAAAATGCTGTGAAAAAGCCCATCAAACACCAGGAATGGTATTGACAAAGCTGGGGGCATAATGTATACTCCCGGCATCATTCGTGAAAACGTTTTTCCGGTTTCGCTCTGGTAATCGAGGCCCTATGCTCAGCCAGGGCGGCATCTAACCGGAACCGCGTAGCCAGCGTAGGCAGAGTTGCCGGAGGTCGTCGTGGACAAACGCAAGGTCGGCATCCTCACGTTCTCGGACGGGCGCGATTTCGCCCATAAGCTCCAGTACGACATGAACAAGCAGTTCCAGGACCGGCTTGTCAACGCGCTGGAGGCCTCCGGCGAGATAGAGGCGGTGCCCTGCGAATTAGTCTGGACCACGGAGCTTGCCCGTAGCGAAGGCCGCAAGCTCAGAGATGCCGGTGTCGAGTGCACTATCCTCAACTACGCTATCTGGGCGTTCCCCCACTTCACCGCGATAGCCACCGAATTCGCGCCAGGCCCTTTCCTCCTTTTCTCCAACATCAACCCCCAGTACCCCGGCCTCGTGGCTATGCTCGCGGCGGCGGGGTCGCTCAACCAGATTGGGGTGTACCACGCCCGCATCTCCGGCGATATAGAGGACTCTAAGACCTTCGAGCGCGTGATGCAGTTCGTGCGGGGGGCTAGCGCGGTTTCCCGGCTGAAGGGCGAGACGTACGGCGTTATCGGCGGCCGGTCGATGGGCATGTACACGGCCACGGTGGACCCCGCGCAGTGGCGGCGACAGTTCGGCATCGACATCGAGCACATCGACCAGGGCGAGATAGTACGCCTGAGCGCCGAGGTGCCCCAGAACAAGGTCACACGCGCCCGCAACTGGCTCGAAAAGATGGCGGGCGAGGTGCGCTACGACGGTGAAGCCCTCACGCAAGAGAAGCTGGAGCGGCAGATACGCTCCTACTACGCCGTCCGCGAGCTAATCGACCAGTGGGACCTCGATTTCGTGGGCATCAAGGGGCAGCCTGAGATGACCAACAACTTCGCCACGATGGACATCACCGAGGCGTTCCTCAACGACCCCTACGACTGGGACGGGCCGCACGAGCCTGTAGTGTGCGCCACCGAAGCCGACAGCGATGCCGCGCTCACGATGGAGATTTTCAAGCACATCGCCCGCACCCCCGTGCTCTTCGCCGACGTGCGGCATTACGACGAGGAGTACGACTTCTGGGACCTCGTCAATAGCGGCCAGCACGCCACATATTTCGCGGGGCGCTCTTTCAACCCCGAAGACAACATGCCCCACGTCAAGCTGCTGCCGGAGACCTTCTACTTCCCGGCGGGCGGCGCGAGCGTGTTCCACATCGCCCAACCGGGCGAGGTCACGCTGGGCAGGCTCACGCGCAAGGACGGCAACTACTGGATGGCTATCCTCCCCGCCGAGTTCCTGGCGCTGGCACCGGACGTGGCGCAGCAGAAAGCCGCCGCCACCACCGACGTGTGGCCCCACGCCTTCGCCCGCCTTAAAGTCTCACCTGAGACCTTCATCGACACCTACTCCAGCAACCACATCCACGGCGTGTACGGCAACTATGTAGAGGATTTGATCTGGGCTTGTAAAATCCTGGGTATCGACTATAAAGTCTACGCGTGAGTAATCGTCGCCCCTGACATGGCTTCATCGTGGAGGGCAGACATGGACAACGCCGTCACAGAAAAACCCACAGCCTCTGCCGAAGACGCTAAGAACGTCCTGGTCCTGATGGACGGCATACAGAAGCGGTTCCCCGGCGTGCACGCCATCGATGAGGGACGCTTCGAGCTTCACGCGGGCGAGGTACATGCCCTGCTTGGCGAGAACGGCGCGGGCAAGTCCACGATGATGAAAGTGCTCGCGGGCGTATACATGAAGGACGGCGGCCACATTTACTACAAGGGCCGCGAGGTGGAGATACACAGCCCCAAGGGGGCGCAGAACCTCGGCATCAGCATGATCCACCAGGAGCTGAACCTGATGTCCCATCTGACGGTGGCGCAGAACATCTTCATTGGCCGCGAACCGCGCAAGGGGCTGCCCTTCGTACTGGACGAGAAGGGCATCAACGAGAAGGCTCAGGGGATACTCGACCAGTTGCACCTGAAGCTGGACCCGCGCACCAAGGTGGGCGACCTCACGGTAGCCATGCAGCAGATGGTCGAGATAGCCAAGGCGCTCTCCTTCGGGTTTGAAGTGCTGATCATGGACGAGCCCACCGCGGCGCTCACCGACTCGGAGATCAACGAGCTTTTCCGCATCATCCGGGAGCTACGCGACAGGGGCGCAGGCATCGTCTACATCTCCCATCGCCTGGAGGAGATCAAGCAGATCTGCGACCGTATAACCGTCATGCGCGACGGGCACTATATAGACACAGTGCGCACCGACGAAGTCACAATTGAGCGCATCATCCACATGATGGTGGGCCGCACAATCTACGAGTCCTCGCCGGAGACTTCCCAGGGTGCCGACCAGGACGTAATTCTCGAAGTCAGGCACCTGAACAGGAGCCGCCACATTCGAGACGTCAGCTTCAACCTGAAACGGGGTGAAATCCTCGGCTTTGCGGGGTTGGTAGGTGCCGGGCGTACTGAGACGGCGCGGGCTATATTCGGAGCGGACAAACCAAATTCAGGCGAGATATACATGCACGGCAAAAAGGTCAGCATACGCAGCCCTAAGGACGCCGTGCAACATGGCATCGGCTACCTATCGGAGGACCGCAAGCGTTTCGGCCTGGCCCTGGGCATGGACGTGGGCACCAACGTGGTGCTTGCGGCGTTCAACAAGTTCCTGCAACTCTTTGGCTGGGTAGACACCGCCAAGATTCAGAAGACGGCCACCCACTTCGTACAAACTCTCTCGATCAGGACGCCTGGAATACAGCAGAAGGTGAAGAACCTTTCGGGGGGCAACCAGCAGAAGGTTATCATCGGCAAGTGGCTGACCGCCAACACCGACGTGCTTATCTTCGACGAGCCGACACGCGGCATCGACGTGGGAGCAAAGGGCGAGATTTACAGGCTCCTGAACGAACTGGCGCAACAGGGCAAGGCAATCATCATGATTTCCTCCGAGTTGCCGGAGGTCCTGCGCATGAGCCACCGCATCGTGGTCATGTGCGAGGGCCGCATAACCGGGGAGCTAATGAGCAGCGAGGCCACACAGGAGAAGATCATGGCCCTTGCCACTCAGCGCGGCGACATAACCGTCCACGAAGTGCCTGGCCCTATGTCGCCAGCGCCGACCTACTCTTAGCATAAGGAGCGAACATGGCAGCCGAGATTACCCAGGCTCAAAGAAGGATACAGCTCCGTGGGGACGCCATACAGAAGGTGCTGGCCTTCGGGGCGCTGATCGTCCTCTTCATCGTCTTTTCCGCGGCCTCGCCTAACTTCCTTCAGTTCAACAACATCGTCGGCATCTTGCTCGCCACGGCGGTCAACGGTGTGCTTGCGCTGGGCGTTACGTTTATCATCATCACCGGGGGCATCGACCTGTCGGTGGGCACGGTGATGACGCTCTCGGCGGTCATGACCGGCGTGGTGGTAACCAACGGGCACCTGCCTTTGCTGCTGGGCATCTTGGTGGGGCTTGCCACGGGGGGATTGATGGGCCTGACCAACGGCATCATCATCGCCCGCCTGAAGGTGCCTCCATTCATCGCCACGCTGGGCATGTTATACGTCGCGAAGGGGCTTGCGCTCGTCATATCGGGGCTGAAACCGATCTACTTCAACGACACGCCGGAGTTCAACACGACGGCGATGGGGTCTGCCGTGGGCGCTATCATCCCCGGCTTTGACGTTCCGAACGTGGTGCTGCTCCTGTTCGCCGCCGCCGTGGTTGCCAGCCTGATCCTTACAAAAACGGTGCTGGGCAGGTACGCGTTTGCGCTTGGCAGCAACGAAGAAGCGACGAGACTCTCCGGTGTGAACGTCAACTTCTGGAAGATTGCCATCTATACGCTCGGCGGGTTGTTCAGCGGCCTGGCGGGTGTGATGATCGCCGCCCGCCTCAACTCCGCACAGCCCGCGCTGGGGCAGGGCTACGAGTTGGACGCCATAGCGGCGGCTGTAATCGGCGGCACCTCCCTCAGCGGAGGTGAGGGCAGCATGCTGGGCACGATCATCGGCGCGTTCATCATCAGCACGCTGACGAACGGCCTGCGAATCATGTCCGTGCCCCAGGAGTGGCAGACGATTATCACGGGCGCGATTGTTATCCTCGCTGTTTACCTCGACATCCTTCGCCGTAGGAAGGACTAGGTGGCTGCACATTATGTGCGTGTCGAGAATCCTGGTCCAGCGCGGATGCATGCCAATCGCATAATCATAGTCAGGGGGGATTTGCCTATGAAGTTCGGTGTCAGAGAAAGACCTTTTGTCGTGACTAACACTTGCATGTAACGAGATCCCAAGGAGGATGGTTGTTATGAAACCACGGAAGCTAGGCTTACTCGCTTCAAGTTTGTTGATTGTGCCCATGCTGCTCGCAGCATGCGGCGGCGACGCTACGCCCACCGCCACGACGGGCACAGGCGGTACGGGTGGTACCGGCGGCACGGGTAACATAGGCCCCGACACCTACATCCCGGTCATCTCGAAGGGCTTCCAGCACCAGTTCTGGCAGGCGGTGAAGAAGGGCGCGGAGGACGAGGCCAAGAAGGAAGGCGCCACGATCAGCTTCGACGGCCCGGCATCGGAGGCCGACGTCGAGGACCAGATCAACATGCTGCAGACGGCGATGAACAAGCAGCCCAAGGCCCTCGCCTTCGCCGCGCTGGACTCCAAGGCCGCCGCCCCGCTGCTCCAGCAGGCGCAGACCGCCAAGATCCCGGTCGTCGCCTTCGACTCGGGAGTCGACAGCG
>JAXDKH010000032.1:0-10151 GCA_034667185.1 Chloroflexia bacterium
TTGTCATTCTGAACGCAGTGAAGAATCTCGTCCCTCACCACCCAAATACCACCTTTCTAGTAGTCACCCAGTACCCTGAGAAAGAGGAAACATCCAGGTAGAGGACGAGATTCTTCACTGCGCTCAGAATGACAAAGGGGAGTAGAATCCCACCGTAGAAACGGCCTCAATTTACGTACCCTATAACCCTTACCTCATCACGTTTCACGTTTCAGAACCAACCATGTACCAGGACACTATCGCAGCCATAGCTACGCCGCACGGAGAGGGCGGGATCGGCACCATACGTCTCAGCGGGCCTTTGTCGGCGGAGATACTGTCGCACATATTTGTGCCTGCGTCGGGCGGGCGCGTGCGACCCGGCAAGATGGAGTCGCACCGGCTGGTCTTCGGGCACATAAGCGACTCGGCGACCGGCGCTAAGGTGGACGAGGTGCTGGCGGTGCTCATGCGCGCGCCCCACTCCTACACTCGCGAGGACGTGGTGGAGATAGACTGCCACGGGGGCACCATGCCGTTGCAGAGTGTGCTGGCGTTATGCCTGCGGGCGGGGGCGCGCATGGCCCAGCCGGGCGAGTTCACCTTGCGGGCCTTCCTCAACGGGCGGCTCGACCTGGCGCAAGCTGAGGCGGTGCTGGACGTGGTGCAGGCGCGCACCGGCGAGGGGCTGCGGCTGGCGGTGGAGCAGCTTGGGGGTGGGGTCTCGGCGCGGGTGAAGGGTATACGCGCCAAATTGCTGCACGCGCTGGCCCACCTGGAGGCCAACATCGACTTCCCCGAAGAAGACGTGCCCCCAGCCGACGTCACGCCTGAGTTGAACGACTCGCTCGCAGACCTCGACTCGCTAATCGCCAGCGCGAGCACGGGAATAGTCATGCGGCAGGGGGTGAGGACGGCCATCGTGGGGAGGCCGAACGTGGGCAAGTCGAGCCTGCTCAACGCCTTGTTGCGCACCGAGCGAGCCATCGTGACGCCCATTCCCGGCACCACCCGCGACACTCTGGAGGAAGTGACTAACGTGCGTGGCGTGCCCCTGGTGCTCACCGATACCGCGGGGCTGCGCCACGAAGCGGATACCAGCGACCCCATCGAACGCATCGGTATGGACCGCACCCGGCGTGCTCTCTCGAACGCGGACTTGGCGCTGCTCGTATTCGACGGGTCGCAGCCACTGACCGAGTCTGACCGGTCGGTAGTTGCCCAGGCGGCAGAGATGGCCCCGGCCATGCGCCTGGCCGTACTGAACAAGAGCGACCTGCCACAGGTGCTGGACGTGGGCGAACTAGAGACGCTGCTGGCCGGAGTAGAGGTAGTGCCTACCTCCGCTGCCGGCCCCAACGGCACAGTTGCTCTCGAAGAGAAACTGGCAAGCCTCGTATTGAGTGGCAAGGCTGTGAGAGCAGGCGACGAGGCAATGGTCACCAGCGTGCGGCACAAGGATGCGTTAGAACAAGCAAGGGGTCACGTAGCGGAGGCGATCGTCTCGGCGGGGAGGGGCACGCCCGCGGCTTTCGTGGCCGTGGACCTGCATAGCGCCCTCAACGCCCTCGGTGAGATTACCGGCGAGACTGTTGGCGAAGACTTGTTGGACGAGATATTCCGCAACTTCTGCATCGGGAAGTAACAGCACGCTCACGTTTGCGGTCGGCGAGAGAAAGTGGTGCTCAATGCCAGACAGGGATTTTAGTAAACGCGACATAGTAGACAAACTGGGCATCAAGCCCGGTAGCGTAGTCGCATTTGACGAGAGATACGCCCCTCTGGACCAAGCTCTGCGGCGTAAGGTGCTGGAGCGTACCGGCTGCGCTCCCGCTGGCGAGAACGAGGTCGTCGAGGTCGTGTTGGTGCCCATCCACGCAGGTGTAGACGCCGCCGGTGTGCTACTGGAGTGGCGCGGTCGCATCAGGCAGAATGGCGGTATCTGGCTGCTCACTCCCAAGCGCGGCCAGCCAGGCTATGTAAACCAGAACGACCTGATCGAGGCAGGCGCGGAAGCAAATGTCGTTGATAATAAGACGTGCTCGGTTGATGAGACGACCAGCGGCATACGCTTCGTCATCCGGCTTGCAGACCGTACCGGGTAGAGGCGCGATACACACCTGCCTGTATTCGCTAACAACTCCAGACCGAACCATCTACTACCGCAGACCTATTGACGCTCTTCAGCAGCGCCTTTATGATATTAGCCGCCGGGCCGGACGTTGAGGGTTACCGCGATTGCAAACCAAGTCCCTCAGCAAATGACTCGTCCGGCGCAATATGACACAAAGAGAGCAAGACAGTGAGACGCCGTCTGTCCATTACCAAACCAACCGAATATCGACAGCTAGATAGCCACGCCGGTATAGCGGAAGGTTGGAGCATGCTCGCGCTCGATAAGACGAACACACGCAGCATGACACGGAGGACTTAGCGGCACTTACATCATCTTGCACGTATAGCGCGTGACTGAAGGGGTGTGGGGCTGCGGTCCCGCACCCTTTTCCGTTCATGTCGGACCAGGGGCTGTCTGGCAGCTGTCAAAGGCGCAAGATTTGCTTGCATAAGAAACAACGTGGGGACGTAGCTCAGCCGTCTCCACCACTCAGGAGACGATGGACGATGGACGATAGGCGGCCCATCGATGTCACCACTATCTATCGTATATCGTGCATCGTCCAACAAAGGAGCTTGCTTAGTGAAGAAGAAAGAGAAAACTCAATTGGCGCAGGCCATGGCGGCACAGCGCAAGGTTGAAGAGGAGAGGCAGTCGAGGAAGGCCAAGCCGGAGCGAACGGTGAGCCTCCTCGGGTGGAAGCAGTACGCCGTTGCTAACGAAGAGGGCTACTACGATCTCCGCACCGACGACACGGGCGATGTGCCGGTACGCCTCTTCCTGACGCCCAAGCTGCTTGCCGAGGCCGAGGACATCCTGTATACGCAGATCGTCAACGCCACTCAGTTTCCCGGCGTGAAGATGGTAGTCATTACGCCCGACGTGCACTACGGTTACGGCGTACCGGTCGGCTCGGTGATCCTGACTGACGGCACGTTAGCGATGGGGCCGGTGGGCTACGATATTGGATGCGGGATGGTCAGCGCCCGTTCCAACGTGCCCTGGCCCGCAGCCACCCCGGAGAAGCGGCTGGAGTTCAACAAGGCCGTCATGAGGCGCGTGGCTATGGGTGCCGGGTATTCCAGCAAAACGAGCCTCGCCAACGTGTCCGAGAAAGAGTTCAACGAGATTGTGCGGGGCGGCGCTGAGTACTACATCGGCAAGTACGGGGTACGCCTGGACCGCAGCCGGGCCGAGCGCAACCGCATCCCGGTGGACGACGACTGGAACATACCGTGGGGCGGGCGTGGCAGGCCGGAAAGAGGCAGGTCGCAGTTGGGTTCCTTGGGTGGAGGTAAAATAGGTTGCCTCCCGGTTACAGCAATGTAGCCGCAAACAACTCGTGCAAATCGGGAAAAGCTGTGATGCTAATTCCGAGGGAAGGTTTGAATACCCCCGTAGAGAGCATAGGCACTTGGGCATCCCTCCGGGATGAAGATGTGCTCCGACCTATACCGAAACAGAAGGTATAGAGCTAGATGGAAACAGTCTAGCCAGCCATGTGAGTGGCACCGACTGGAGTTTGGCAAAGTGGTGCAAATTATGAACAACATACATAGACACCAAGCTGAAACCAATCTGAGCTACTCGCTAGATTTAACTGATCCTTACCAAGCGTATATGTTCGGCTTCTTTCAGGCCGATGGACATCTGTACCAGACGACGAGGAACAGAGGTAAGTTGCAATTAGAGGTGCAGGTCGCGGACGAGCACATTCTTGAGCAGTTCGCAACGTTGATACCCTTCACCAGTTCCATTGTCAGAAGAACACGCACGACGAACTTTGCTGCTGCACATACTTCAGCCACACTGAGGGTGTACGACAAGAAGTTCCGGGATGCGTTAATTTCTCTGGGAATGGTGCCTGGTAAGAAAGCAACTTCCTTAGCTCTACCTTCAGGTTCCCTCTCAAAGAGAGACTACTTTAGGGGTATTGTCGATGCAGATGGCTCCTTGGGCCTCACCGGGAAACACTTCCCGTTTGTTTCTCTTGTCACATCAAGCAGTGTACTCGCAGATGCCTACCTCCACTTCCTTAAAGAAGTAACAGGCCAAGATAAGACATCGGAGAGAAACAAGCGGGATGGCGTGTTCAACATTGTTGTCTATAAGGAAGACGCGCAAGCATTCGTCGCAACTCTGTACTACAACGGTTGTTTAGCACTCACCCGCAAGAAAGAGGCCGCAAAGCTAGTTCTAAGTTGGACCAGACCCGGAAACATGCGCAAGGTAGATTTCGCCAGAAAAAGTTGGACAAGCGAAGAGGACAGTTACGTTCTGGGGCACACAGTTGATGAAGCGTCCGAGTTCCTGCAAAGGACTCGGCAGAGTATCAAGATGCGACTGTGGCGCTTACGTGGCTAGTAACAAAAAGAACCACTTCATGGAACTTCAACGTTGCGAGGAGACCGGTACCCTATTCGTGCAGGTGCACAGCGGCAGCCGGGGCTTCGGGCACGGGCTCGCGACCAACTACTTTGACCTGGCTAAGGTCGAGAAGCCGGACAAGATCAAGCACCTCGACATGGGCTACTTCACGCCCGACTCGCCGTACCACAGGTCGTACCTGAACGCGGTGGCGGCGGGCGGCAACTTCGCGATAGTCAACCGCCTGGTGCTCTACGAGCAGATAGCGGAAGCCTTCGAGGAGGTGTTCGGCCAGGAGCTTGAGTTGATCTACGAGATCAGCCACAACCTTGTGCAGAAGGAGCCGCACCCGGAACTTGGCGAGGTATGGGTGCACCGCAAGGGGGCCACTCGCGCCTTCCCGGCGGGACACCCGAATCTGGAAGGCAGCATGTGGGAAAGCACTGGCCACCCGGTGCTGATACCCGGCAGCAACCGTGACTACAGCTTCATACTGAGGCCACTGCCGGGGGCCGTAAAAAGCGGCTTCTCGGTAAACCACGGCGCGGGAAGGCGGCTGTCGAGGGGCTCGGCCAGGAAGAACCTGGACCAGAAAGAGGTCAACCGCGTCTATCGCGAGAGCGGGGTGGTGGTGAACGCCAACTCGGACGTGCCCCTGGACGAGTCGGACGCCTGTTACAAGTCCTCGCAGGAGGTAGTGGACGCGGTAGTGCAAGCCGGGCTGGCTGAGATACAGTACCGCCTGTGGCCGCTGGCCTCGCTGAAAGGGACGGACTGAGTGGTTAGTGGTTAGTTGCTCTTCTACTAACCACTAACCACTAACCACTAACCACTAACCACTACTCAGCCGGACGGTAGCTGGCGCGCTCGCCGGTGTGGGTTCTGAGGGCGTCGATGAAGGCTTGTTCGTCCTGCGGAGTGATGCCGTAGGTGCGATTGTCAGTCTTGATAAGGAGGACCCTGCCACGGTTGGCGGTGGCGCACATGAAGACCTTGCCCATATCCCGGTAGTAGGCTCCGTAGAGCTGCAGGCCGGGAGAGCTGACGCGGCGCACGTTGGGCGGATAGGGGAACTCGTGTATCCATACCTGCTGAATGCTGTCGTATGGAATGTGGTAGTGAAGGAGAGGGCCATAGCGGAGGTGCAAACCGTCGGGTGCGAGTTCATATCGCATCTGCTGGAAATAGATGGCGTAGCGAAGCACCCACCAACCGAGCGCAAGTGCTACCAGTGCGTCCAGGAGGAATAGGTACCAGAAATCGCGCACCAGGAGGAACGCTAGCACCAGTGGCAGAAGAGCGAGCGTCAACACGATGCCCGCAAGCACCATCATGTGCATGCCGCCGTTAGAGGGTCGGGGAGCGAAGACGAGCGCACCAGGGGTGGCCTCATAGGTTGACATGAGAGTAGCACCTCCGCGTAAGCCCTGTAGACACAGACCGGCAGTAAGCACCACCGGCCTGGGAACAAGATAGTCAAATTGGAGACATTATATAGGTCGCGGCGTTGCGGCACAAGAATAAAAGCAAGAAGCTGGAGCAACTGAAAGGAATGGGCGTTGAAATGAGGTGCGCCGAATGTGGGGCCGACATGGGCGACGAGACGTGCGTGGACCGCTTCCATGCCCTGCTCAGCGCGGAAAGCCACAGCCAGGAGGCGTTGCAGATGCACGTTTCTATGGAAAGGAGAGAAGTCATGGACACGCCGCAGAGCAAGCAGCAATTGACGGAACAGATCACGCAGGAACGCACCCACTGGGAGAATCTTGTCGAAGAGGTAGGACGCGAGCGAATGGACGAGCCGGGGGCTATGGGCGAGTGGACCTTCAAGGACCTTATAGCCCATATGATCGGCTGGTGGGAGTACGAGATCGGACGTCGGGAGGCGGGGCTGCGCGGCGAACGCCCCAAAGCACCTTCAGGTATCGAGGGCACTGAGGACTGGGACGCGGACCGCGTGAACCAGGTTTTCTACGACAGGTACAAGCACCGCTCCCTGGACGACGTGCTCAACGACTCAAGCTCCGTCTGGCAGCGCATGGAGGCGCTGGTGCAGTCGTTGCCGGAACGCGACCTTCTAGAGCCGGGGCGGTTCTCATGGGAGGGCGGCAAGGCATTAGGCCCTGCCATCCTGTACGACTTCAGCGAGCATTTGCACGACGAGCACGAAGCAGGCATACGCGAGTGGCTGGAACGGCTCAATACCCGTTAGCGTCGTTACTTACAGGTACAAGTGAATAGTTGTTTGGGAATGTAACGTCAGGAGGGGAAATGCTGCGGAACCGGGTGCTGCTGGCTGTGTCGTTCGCGGTGTTCGCGGCCTACGTGGGCACGGATATGGTTGTGCCGGTGCGCGTGCTGTACGCTCAGCAGCAAGGGGCATCGCTCGCGGTAATCGGCGCAATGGCGACCGCCTTCCTCATCTCGAACTTCATCTTCCAGTACCCGGCGGGGTGGCTGGCAGACCGCTGGGGGCGCAAGCCTCTCATGGTAGCCGGGTTGGTGGCACAGGCTGCCATCTCGCTGGCCTACATCTTCGCACCCGACCCCCTGGCGTTCGTCGTCCTGCGGCTCCTGGAGGGTATGGCGAGCGCTACCATGCTGCCGTCCGCACGCGCCCTGATCGCAGATGCGGTGCCTGCCGAAAAGCGTGGCGAGGCATACGGGGTGTTCAACGCCTTCTTCAACGCCAGCTTGCTGCTCGGCCCCGGCATAGGCAGCGGCTTGGCGGTGTTCGGCTACGCGCCTGTGTTCGCAGCGGCGGCGATTGCTCGCCTGATTGCGGTGGGGGTGGTCGTGGCGCTCATCCAGGGGGTGTCCCGGCGCAAGACCGGGGAGCAGGAGCACAAGCGGCAAGTGGCCGCACGAGAGCTATTCTCCCTGCCGCTGGTCGGGGCCTATGTCTTCGTGTTTGGCGACTACCTGTACCTGGGCTTCGACCTCACTATCTTCCCACTCTGGATGCAAAACCACCTGGGCGCATCAATACAGCTTATCGGCCTCACGTACATCCTCTGGGGCGTGCCCACCACCCTCCTCTCACCATTGGGTGGCCGCCTGGCAGACCGGGTGCGCCGTTCCACGCTGATGCTCGTATTCGGCGCTGCCCAGGTGCCCTTCTACTTCGTGTTTGGCCTACTGGAAAGCGCATGGCCCGTAGCGGTACTCAGCCTGTTCTTCGGCGCGATCTACGCGCTCATGCAGCCCGCCATCGACACCCATGTGGCGGCCTCTTCCGCCGAGGATGTGCGGGGGCGGGTGCAGGGTGTATACTCCTCGATAGGCCTGGCAGGAGCCTTCGTAGGGGCCAACGGCCTCACCTGGCTGTACGAGGTAGATTTCCGCCTGCCGCTGTTCGGTCTGGGGATAGCTTTCGGCATTTGCGTGCTCGTTGGTGGGCTGCTGGTGCGCTTGAGCGAGTCGCGTGGCGCGGCAGCCCGGAAGGTCGAACACAGTAGCCTGGCACGCTAGACCACTTACCACACATACAAAGCACCAGCAAGGGAGACTATATGAGGTTCTCTATAGCCAACTGCACAGTAATAGATGGCCTGGGCAATCCCCCACGTGAGGGCATGACGCTCACCGTGAGCGGAGATACCATCGAGTCGATTGTCGCGGGAGTGACCGCCACATTGGGAGAGCACCATGTGGTATACGACGGCCGGGGCCTCACCATCTTGCCCGGCCTCATCGACATGCACGTACATATTTGTATGGACCCGAGTAGCGAGGACAGGCCGCACGACACAACCGAGTTTGCCGTGGCGATGACATTGAACGCGACGGCAAACCTCAGCAAGGCCCTCCACGCGGGTATAACGACGGTGAGGGACCTGGGAGGCGGGCTGGGCGTGCCTATGCTCGTCAAGAAGGCGTGGCAGGAAGGGAAGATAGCGGGTGCGCGCCCCATCGTGGCAGGCTCGATGATAACCGCGCCGGGTGGGCATGGGGTAGAGATGGGCTTCGGGCTTGAAGCGGAAGGGCCGGATGCGGTGCGGCGGGCGGTACGGCGGGAATTGTCGAACGGTGCCGACGTAATCAAGCTGGTCACGTACGGCGTGAACACGACGGCCGAACTGGGCTTTGAGGAGTTGCGGGCAGGAGTGGAAGAGGCCCACAGCAGCGGGCACAGGGTCGCCTGTCACGCTCATTTCAGCAAAGTCTCGATAGAGAACACCATTCGGGCGGGGTGCGACACGCTCGAACACGGCAGCCTGCTGGACGAGCGTCTGGTGGACCTCATGCTGGAGCACGGCACCTATCTATGCCCTACCCTCGCCGTGCTGGAGAACGTTGCAGCTAAAGACGACTATTACGGCGGACCTGAGAGCCTGTTCCGCCGGGTGGTGAAGGAGAACATCGGCAACAGCAGGTCCAGCGTGCAGTTGGCACATGCCCGTGGTGTACCTATAATCGCGGGCACCGACGCCGGTACGCCCGGCATGGAGTTCGACTCGCTGCACGACGAGCTAGCTTGCCTGCTCCGGCTCGGTCTCTCCGCCCAAGAAGCTATCATGTGCGCAACTTCTGTGGCGGCAGACGCCCTCGGCCAGTCCAACCTGGGGCGTGTAGCGCCGGGTGCCAGGGCGGACCTGCTGGCCGTGATGGGCGACCCTATATCGGACCCTGGTGTGTTGCGGAGCCCACGGGCTGTGTGGATCGACGGCAAGCTTATGTTGGGCGCGCTGCCGCTTTTGGAGAGAGATTTAGACTAAGTTCCGCTGCTAACGGTCCGTTTTGCAGTCGAACTTCCCCTTCCCGCCTGGAACATCCATCGAGGCGGCACAACTACGTACAGACTGTGCCCCACATGACCCGGCGGGAGCAAAGGGGAGCAAAGCGATGTCATGGGCGAGAGTGTTGAGTTGCGCGGTGGTGGGGCTTGAGGGTTCGCTCGTGCAGGTGGAGGTGGACGTCAGCCGGGCGGGGTTGCCCTCGATGACGGTCGTGGGCCTGCCTGATGCGGCGGTGAACGAGTCGAAGGACCGGGTGCGGGCGGCGATACGTAACTCGGGCGGCACGATCCCTCAGCCCTCCCGCGTCACCATCAACCTGGCCCCCGCTGATATCCGCAAGGAAGGCCCCGCTTACGACCTGCCCATCGCCCTGGGCATACTGGCAGCCACCGACCAGATAGAGGCCGACCTCACCAAGACCGTCTTCCTGGGCGAGCTTAGCCTGGACGGCGGGGTGCGGCACACCACCGGGGTGATCTCGATGGTTGGCATAGCGAGGGAGCACGGCATCAAGCGGGTGTACGTGCCGGTGGAGGACGCGCCCGAAGCAGCCCTCATCGATGGCATAGAAGTGCTGCCCGTCACCACGCTGCGGCAGTTGGTGCTACACCTCAACGGCAACCCCGTCGCGTCGTCCAGCATAGTGCCTTATGTGGCTCAACCCCCGTGCCAGGATGAATGCAATGGGCATAGCGAGCACAGCGTGGATATGAGCCACATTAAGGGGCAGGAGCACGTCAAGCGGGCGCTGGAGGTAGCGGCCGCGGGCGGGCACAATGTTCTTCTTTCTGGGAGCCCCGGTGCCGGAAAGACGCTGCTTGCCCGCTGTGTACCAACCATACTGCCTTCCCTCTCACCAGATGAGATGTTGGAAGTAACTAAGATATACTCCGTGGCAGGTATGCTCCCAGGCAGCAGCCCCATGGTGCGGACGCGGCCGTTCCGTGCTC
>JAXDKH010000033.1:0-3692 GCA_034667185.1 Chloroflexia bacterium
AGACGCTTGCGGATAGTGCAGCTTGGCTTCGGCGGGGTAGGGCAGGCGCTGGTGCGGCACTACATCAACCTTGCCGGTAATTACCCCTGGCTGACCTACACGGGCATAGCTGACCGTTCTGGCCTCCTGCTGCTTGACGGGGGCTGGTCCCTGGCTGACCTTCAGGCGGTGCTTAGCGACAAAGGCAGTGGAAAGCGGCTTGCCGAACTTGCTGCGTCCTTTGGCAGCCGTGCCACGTTCACTGCCGCCTCCCCAGGTTCCGCGTTGCCTCCGCTGGACTCCGTCTTCTCCACGGGCAATACATCCCCTGCTGAGTTAGTGGTTGTCGACGTGACCGCCGAGCGCCATGCATACGACACGCTGTTGCAAGCACGTCAGCAGGGCGCGAACCTGGTCCTCTGCAACAAGTGGGCGCTGGCCGAAGATTTCGAACGATACGAGGCGCTGGTCCACGGGGGCAGCGGGCGCTTCATTTATGAGACCACGGTGGGTGCTGCCCTGCCCGTGATCAATGTGCTCGACAGCCTGCTCCTGACCGGCGACGAAGTGACCGCAATAGATGCAGCCATAAGTGGCACCCTGGGCTACATATCCACACAGATACAGGCTGGGGTGCTGTTCAGTAGTGCCCTGCTTAAGGCCCAACGGCTTGGCTATACCGAACCCGACCCCCGCGACGATCTCGGGGGGGTCGATGCCCGCCGGAAGGCGCTGATACTGGCGCGTAGGCTCGGTATGCGGCTCAATATGCCTGATATACAGGTAGAATCGCTGGTACCGCACGGTTTTGGCGACATATCCCTTACAGCCTTCTGGAAGCAACTACCGGCTTCTGATGCCGGGTACGTGAAGAGGGTAGGGGAGGCAGCGGCGCGGGGCAACGTGTTGCGTTACCTCGCTCGCATAGACAGCTCAGGGGCTTCGGTGGCGTTGCTTGAGGTGCCCCTGAACAGCCTCGCAGGGAACTTGAATAGCACCGAGAGCCTGTTCGTGTTCCACACCCGCAGGTATGGCGACCAACCGCTGGCGGTGCGGGGTAGGGGAGCCGGGGCCGAGATTACCGCCTCCGGTGTGCTCGGGGACATATTGAGGCTGGGAGGTGTGCTGTGATAGTTATGAAGTTTGGTGGCACCTCCGTGGGCAGCGCTGACCGCATCAAGGGCGCGGCCCAGATAGTGGCACGGTATGCAGACGAGGACAAGGTCGTGGTCGTGGTGTCCGCCGTCTCCGGTGTGACCGATAAGCTGTTGGCCGCAGCCCGCAAAGCCGCCGCCCGCGAGCACTTCGAGGCGCTGGAATTAGTGTTGGAGATACGTAGCGCCCACGCAGGCATCATCGAGGGGCTTGGCCTGTGCGACTCCGATGCGGCCCTCCTGCGCGGCGACGTGCAGCTTATCATCGGCGAGTTGCAGAACTTCGTGCAAAGCATCTCCATATTGGGCGAAGTCACCCCGCGCACGCTGGACTACGTGGCGGGCGTTGGCGAACGTCTGTCGAGCAGGCTCATGTCGGCTGCCCTGCGAGATGCCGGCTGCGCTTCTGAGGCGGTGGAGGCTACCCGATTCCTGGTGACGGACAGCACCTTCGGCAACGCATACCCTCTGATGGAGGAGACGCGGCGTAAGGCTGGCGAGGTGCTTGGCCCACTCCTGCACCGCCCTGTAGTGCCGGTGGTCACGGGCTTCATCGGAGCCACTGAAGAGGGATATACCACCACGCTGGGCAGGGGCGGCTCGGACTATTCGGCTTCCATCATCGGCAGCGTCATGGGCGCACACGAGATCATCATCTGGACCGACGTGGACGGCGTTATGACCGCCAACCCCAGGATCGTGCCAGAGGCTCGCACGCTGCCCCAGATCTCGTACGGCGAGGCAGCCGAGCTTTCCTACTTCGGCGCGAAGGTGCTGCACCCGAAGACGATAGCCCCGGCTGTCGAGCAGCGCATACCCGTCTACATTCGCAACAGCTTCCACCCTGAGCGTCCGGGTACGCGCGTGGTCGCGGAGCCGGTGGACGACGGGCACGACGTTCGCGCTATCACCTCAATCTCAGGGTTAGCGCTGCTGACGGTGCAGGGCAAGGGTATGATCGGTCTGCCGGGTGTGGCGGCCAGGGTCTTCTCCACCGTGGCCCAGGAGAGCATCAACGTGCTGATGATCTCGCAGTCCTCCTCCGAGTACAACATCTGCCTGGTCATAGAGGAGCAGTTCGGCGACCGCGCCCGGCGTTCCCTTGAAAAAGCCTTCGCAAACGAATTAGGGCACGGCCTCATAGAGGGCATCCTGGTGCAGAGTGGCGTGTCGATTGTGGCGGTAATCGGCGCGAGCATGAGGGGCAAGCCGGGCGTTGCGGGCCGTGTCTTCACCCTCATGGGCGACGAGAAGATAGACGTGCTGGCAATCGCTCAAGGCTCCTCGGAGTTGAACCTCTCTTTCGTGCTGTCTACTGCCGACGAGAACAAGACTGTCCGGTGCATCCACAGCGCGTTCGGACTAGGCGTAGGCTAATTCCACACATTTACTCCCTTAGCTCCTGAAGCCACATATCCCTTTAGTTACAATACCCCTTTACAAAATAAGATATAATCATATACTGGGGAGACTCCCCACAGCGGAAACACTCCTCGCCTCTGAAGAAGTTAACTTCCTAGATCAGCATCAATTCGTGAAAGCGTCCTCTCAGGCGGCGGACCTACAATGGTGCTTTGGCCTCTCATATTGAAAGGAGGTAGGAAAGACTATGACTTCTTCGAATAATCAAGAGCGTCCGCATTCCACGTCTAGTAGCGAGTTGTACCAGTCCTATACAACGGAGGAAGACAAGCAGCGCATAAATGTCCATTATGAGCAGCCGAGTGACTTCTTTTTGCTTATAACCGGCGGTAAGTGGAACACTTATTCGTGCAACCTGTGGTCCGAGGGGATAACTACAGACACCGAGAGCCAGGAGGCGAAACTGGACCTGCTGGCGCAGCTTATGGAGTTGAAGCCAGGCCAAAGGATCCTGGATGTGGGATGTGGGTGGGCGGGGCCACTTGTCTACCTGTGTAAGAAATACGGTGTGCGTGGAGTAGGCGTCACTACTTCACCAACACAGAAGCGCACTGCCGAGGAGCGGATTGCCAGGTACGGAGTTGATGCACAGATTGTATTGTGCCATTGGCGGGACTTTCAGGACGAAGAGGGATTTGACGCGGTATATACCGACGAGGTAATCGTGCATTTCAACGACCTGGGCCAGTACTTTATTAAAGTTTACGATCTGCTACATGCTGGCGGGCGTATGCTCAATAAAGAACTGCATTTGCCACATCACAAATTTACGCAACTAAGCCGTGCCGGGGCGTTCGTACATGAAATATATGGGAACACCGGTAACTACCGAACTCTCGCTGAAGAATTGACGCTCGCTGGAGAGGCCGGTTTTGAGGTGCGCGGGGTGCATCAAATACCGCTTTGGCATTACGAGAGGACTTCAGAACACTGGATAGCCAATATGCAGCAGAACAAAAAGGAGCTGGTGGCACTGGTGGGTCCGGAACATTATCGCCGCTTCCTCACCTACTTGAAAATTACCCGCCAGGGTCATGGCAGGAAGATGTTTACACTGGACACTGTTGTGTGCCATAAGTAGGCGGGACTAAGAGAACATAACAAAACCATTGTAGGGGCAGGTCCCCGTGCCTGCCC
>JAXDKH010000034.1:0-3010 GCA_034667185.1 Chloroflexia bacterium
AACGCCTGGCCGATGCTCTTTCGCTCTCGGTGTCCAGCCTCGTCTCAACGGAAGCTATTGCCCCGGCCACCGTGCCCGCGACACGACCACGCCTGGTCCGGAAGGTCCATGCGGAACGGGATCGTTCCAGCCTGAGGCAGACCGGCTCAGGCGCGCAGGGTGCCAGCTATGTAGCTCACTTGCAGCCCGGCAGCGCCCTTGAGGGGGTAGCACTCTCCACTACAGACGCCTATTTGATGGTGCTCACCGGGGAGGTAGAGTTCAGGCAGGCCGGTTCGTCGCTGAATCTCAGTGAAGGCGACTCCCTTACGTTTTCGCTGTCACAGGGTTACCGGCTCGCGGGCCACAGGCGGTTTCGGTCGTCGCTTCTGCTGATGCTCAAGTCTGAACGCGACTTACCCCACCTTGCGGAGGCACCTTTCCGAGAGGTTGCCGATTTCGCAACGGAAGCCCCCGCAGCCAGGAGCGAGTTCCAGGGGCCACTGAGGTTGGTCGCGATGCGGGCCGCGCGTACGGCTGAGCGAGGCCGCTAGCCATGATCGTGAGGCCGTTCGGCGGCGGACCGTTCGACACTACTGCCTACCTCGTGTACGACCACATAGGCGGGACCGGCATCATTGTCGATGCACCGCTGGGTAGCACACGTAAGATCGCGCAGGTGGTCGCCGAGTCGAAGGTCGAAGTGCCTTATGTAGTCAGCACGCACGGGCACTGGGACAACAACGCCGATAACGTGGCGATGTGCGAGGCGGTTGGCGCGCAACTTTGTGCCCACTTCTGGGACGCAACCCGGCTTGCGAACCCCGGTCTCACCTCGGATGTCGAGTTGGCTTCCAAGGTAAAGCCGAGCAAGGCAGACCGGCACCTCGGCGACGGGGAGATGATGGAGGTGGGTGACCTCAAGTTCGAGGTGTGGCACACGCCAGGACACACCCCTGGGAGTATTTGCCTGTACGAGGCCGCTCACGGTAGCATCTTTACGGGTGACACGTTGCTGAGAATGGGCATTGGGCGCACCGACGGGGCGGGCGGGAACAAGCCGGCCATGCAAAAGACGATAGAACGGCTGGCGCAACTGCCCGACGATACGCGGGTCTACCCTGGTCACGGTCTTGCTACGACGATCAAGGCCGAACGCTGGTTACTTGACATTGTCACGGCCGGGAGCTGAAAGAGCCACCGGCACTCGGAACACTGACACGCCTAGACGGAGGAACACCACATGGCCGACGAACGAATGCGACTCATGGCGCTGGTGCGGTCGGAAAGTAGCGTGGGGCACGCGGAACGCTCTGCCGCGCCTTACAATCTGAACACGGGCGACAACGAATGGTTCCTGGCGAACATCTCCTGCCAGTATGCCTGCCCGGCCTACACCGACGTGGCGCGCTACATCGCCCACATCGCTACCGAGGACTACGAGTCCAGCTACCAGGTGAACCTGGAGGACAACGTTATACCCGGCATCCTGGGTCGAGTGTGCGCCCGCCCCTGCGAGCCTGCCTGCCGCCGTGGCCGCCTTGACGAGCCAATCGCCATTTGCTGGCTCAAGCGCGTAGCAGCCGACTACCGGGGCGGCTGGACGCCACCGCCCAGGCCGCCGCGCACGAGTGAAAAAACTGTCGGCGTCATCGGCTCTGGCCCCGCAGGTATAGCCGCGTCCCGTGACCTCGCCAAGCTGGGCTACGGCGTCACCCTCTACGAAGCCTTACCGGTGGCCGGGGGAATGTTGACCGCCGGTATACCGGAGTGGCGCTTGCCTCGCGACCTCTGCAGGCAGGAGATTGACGAATACCTCGCCGCGTTGGGAGTAGAGATAAAGCTTAACACGCCCATCGGCTTCGGCACCTACCCAAGTGCGGAGGAGCTTGCCAACAAGAACTCCATCCCGCTCGCCGAGCTAATGACCATGCACGATGCCGTGGTGATAGCCGCCGGCACTCAGAACCCGCAGAAGATGGAGATTCCAGGTGAGGACTACGAGGGCATGGAGGGCCTCTACCCGGGCCTCTGGTTCATGGAGCGTGTCAACCTCCACCTGAGACCGAAGATCGGCAAGCGCGTGGCGGTGATCGGCGGCGGCTTCACCGCGATGGATTGCTCCCGCTCCTCCCTTCGTATGGGCGCGGAGAAGGTCTATGTATTGTACAGGCGCTCGCGCAACGAGATGCAGGTGTACGAAGAGGAGGCCCGCGAGGCGGAGATCGAGGGCGTGGACTTCCGCTTCCTGGTCTCACCGGAGGAGATACTGGAAGAGAACGGACGTGTGGTTGGCCTCAAATGCGTACGTAACCGCCTGGGCGAGCCTGATGCTTCGGGCCGCCGCGCTCCCGTGCCGATCCCCGGCTCCGAGTTCGTGCTGGAGCTGGATACTGTGATTGCTGCCACAGGACAGAACAGCGACCCAAGCTGGGGCACACAGTCTCTGCCATATAACCTGAACAGGCGCGGTCGCCCCGACGTGGACCCTGTTACCTGGATGACCTCGGTGCCTGGGCTGTTTGCTGTCGGGGACTTTGTCCACGGCGCTCGCAACCTGATTAGCTGCGTTGGAGAGGGCCAAAAGGTCGCCATCGCCATTGACCAGTATCTTCGCGGCATAGACACCAAGCAGGAGACAGTCACTCTTCAGGCCGACTTCGCCCTGGTGCCCTACCTCGACTATGTATCCGACTACCACCTAGATGTGACCAGGGAGATCATGCAGTGGGCTGAGGCGGAGACCGTGCGCGAGGAGACAGCGCCTGACGCCACGATTCGTATGTCATGGCAACCCATCTCGCTGTGGACCGCAGATACCATGCAGCGCAGGCTCGTTGACGGCGACGACTATGATGGGGTGCCCCGCCAGCACATGCCAATGCTGCCGCTGAACGAGCGTTACAACCTCGAGACCGAAGTCGAGCTAGGCTTCCACAAGCACGAGGCATTCCAGGAGGCCAAGCGTTGCCTGCAATGCCAGTTGAACATCTTCCTGGATGGCGACAACTGCATCCTCTGCAACGCCTGC
>JAXDKH010000035.1:0-10475 GCA_034667185.1 Chloroflexia bacterium
CTCATTGCGACCTCCTTAGGCAATGGAATACAACTACACTAGGAAGTCCCGTGCCACCGTAGGGTTTGGGCCCGTACGGTTCTTAATTACGAAATTACGAATTCGCGCCCCGCAGGTACTTCTCGAACCATGAGAGCGTTTGCTCCCAGGCGTCTTTGGCGGCCTGCGGGTTATAGCGCGCCCCGGTGTCGTTGTGGAAGGCATGGTCGGCACCTTCGTATATCTTGATCTGGTAGGTGGTGCCCGCCTGCTTCAAGGCCTCTTCCAGCGGTGGCACCTGGCCTGTTATGCGGGTGTCGAGCGCGCCGTAGATGCCAAGCACCGCGGCCTTGATGTTGGGTACGTCCTCCAGGGGCGGGTTGGGACCGTAGAAGGGCACTGCCGCCTTCAAATCGGGCCGGACGGTCGCTATACGCCAGGCGTAACCGCCGCCGAAGCAAAAGCCCACCACGCCCAGCTTATCGGGCACAACGTCATCGCGCGACTTTAGGTAGTCCAGCCCGGCGGAGAGGTCGGATATCATCTGCTCCGGTGGGTTCTGCCCCAGCAGGCCCGTGCGCTCGCCTTCGTCGGGGTGGGCCTCGCTGCCGCCCTGCCTGGATAGCAGGTCGACGGCCAGCGCGGCGTAGTTGGCCCTGGCGAGGCGGCGCACCACGTCCTTGATGTGGTCGGTCAGCCCGCGGTTCTCGTGGATCACCAGCACGCCGGGAGGGGTCATAATGCGAGCGTTTACAGGGCTGGGCAGCGCGAGGTACGCCTTCAGCATGGTAGCGCGGTCGGCGGCGGGAAAGTCCACCATCTCGGCGTGCACGTTCGGGTCGTCTTCGGGCACGTGGAAGGGGCTGCCGCCTGTGGTACCTGCGGTGGCTGTAGCGCCTGTAGTAGGAACGGCACCGATAGTCGCCGTGGCTTCAGGTAGGGTCGCAGTACGGAGAGGGAAACCTTGGGAATTGGAAGAAGCAGTAGGCGCGGGTTCGGGAGTGTTGGGGTCGCAGCCGAGGGCCAGGAGCACAGGCCCGGCGACCACGGCGCTACCTAGGATAAGCGTGGCGCGGCGAACGAACTCCCGCCTGCTGATGCGCCCCTCCTGCCACTTCTCGGCCTCTTCTTCGACGAGGTACCGCTGCATGTCATTCACATGCCCGGTGTCTCCGCTAGTCATGACAGCTACTCCTGGGAGGGGGACCGGATGATGTGCGTGCCGCGAACGCCATGCGGCCAGTATAACACACAGCGGCAGTGCTGGTCAGTTGAATTACGAAAACGCAAAGACGCAAAGAACGCAAAGGACGCGCAGAGATTAGGAAGGTGTTCTAAGCAAGAGGACCAGGGTACGAAATCATGTACGCTGGTCCTCTTTGTACTCTCTAACTTTTATTCTTCTTTGCGCGTCCTTTGCGTTCTTTGCGTCTTTGCGTTTTCGTCTCTTATGCTAGTGGCGTTCTGTGAGTGGCTTCTTTCAGGTCGCGGACGTACTCGGAGACGCTGAGGATGACTTCGTCTTCGTCGGGGTGGCTTTCGATGACGTTGATGAGGGCGCTGCCTACCACCACGCCGTCGGCGGCCTGCGATACCCGTGCTACGTGCTCCGGCTTGCTGATGCCAAAACCTACCACCAGGGGTAAGTCGGTGTGCCTGCGCACTCGCTCCAGCATCGCCTCTACACCATCCCCCATCTCGGTACGCGCGCCTGTGACTCCCGTGAGCGACACGCAGTAGATGAACCCGCTTGCCAACTCGGCCACCTTCTGAATACGCTCGTCGGTGCTCGTGGGGGCTACCAGGAAGATGAGGTCGATAGCGGCAGCATCGCAGGCTGACTTTAGCTCCCCTGCTTCTTCTGGTGGCAGGTCGGGTATGATGAGGCCGTCCACTCCTGCTGTCGAACAGTCGCGGACGAACTCGTCAACGCCGTATTTGAAGATGGGGTTGTAGTAGCTCATGAAGAGCAGGGGCACTTCGTTGGTGCGGCGCGCTTCGGCTGCTACTGAAAGGCAGTCGCTGAGGCTCACCCCCTGTTCTAGGGCGGCGTGGGAGGCGCGCTGCACGGTGGCACCGTCGGCCATGGGGTCGCTGAAGGGCACGCCAAGCTCTATCAGGTCGGCCCCCTGCCGGGCGATGATGGGCACCAGGCGGCGGGTCAACTCCAGCGATGGGTAGCCCACCGTGACGTAGGCCACCAGGGCGGCTTCGTTGGCCCTGTTGAGGCGGCGGAAGGTGCTTGCTAGTCGCCCCATCAGACCCTCGCCTGGTCCGAGTGCGATACCGGGGAGAGCGTGATCCCCAGCGCTTCGGCCACGGTGCCCATGTCCTTGTCCCCTCGGCCGGAGAGGTTAATCACAACCATCGCGTCCGGGGCTAGCGAGGCCGCCAGGTTAGCGCCGTAGTAGATGGCGTGGGCCGACTCCAGGGCCGGTATGATGCCCTCCGTGCGGCAGAGCAGCTTGAAACCCTCCAGCGCCTCCTCGTCCGTCACTCCGACGTATTTGGCCCGCCCGGTGTCGCGCAGGTAACTGTGTTCCGGCCCCACACCAGGGTAATCCAAGCCCGCCGATATGCTGTGGGTCTCTATCACCTGCCCGTGCTCGTCCTGCAACATGTAGGAGCGCGAGCCGTGCAGCACGCCCACCGAACCGGCGCTCAAAGTGCAGGCGTGCTTGCCGCTGCCCACGCCTTCCCCCGCCGCCTCAACGCCTACCAAGCGCACCTCACTGTCCGCGATGAACGGGTGGAAGATGCCGATGCTGTTGCTGCCACCACCGACGCAGGCCACAACATAATCGGGCAAGCGTCCCGCCTGCTCCAGCGATTGCGCCCTGGCCTCGCGCCCGATGATGCTCTGAAAGTCGCGCACTATCATCGGGTAGGGATGCATGCCCACCGCTGAGCCAATCAGATAGTATGTGGTGCCGACGTTGGCTACCCAGTCGCGCACCGCCTCGTTGATGGCGTCCTTCAGCGTGCGGCTGCCGGAAGACACGGGCCTCACCTCGGCACCGAGCAGCTTCATGCGAAAGACGTTGAGGGCCTGCCGCTGTATATCGACCTCGCCCATGTAGACGATGCACTCCAGCCCCAGCATGGCGCACACGGTGGCGGTGGCGACCCCGTGCTGCCCCGCGCCCGTCTCGGCGATAATCCGCTGCTTGCCCATGCGCTTGGCGAGCAGCGCCTGCCCCAACGCGTTGTTGATCTTGTGAGCGCCGGTGTGGGCCAGGTCCTCCCGTTTGAGGTAAATACGCGCCCCGCCCATCTCCAGCGTCAAGCTCTCGGCAAAGTAGAGGGGAGTGGCCCGGCCCACGTAGTGCGCCTCAAGATGGCGCAGCTCGCGGAGGAAGTCCGGGTCGGTCTTGTAATGGTTGTAGGCTTGTTCAAGCTCGTCCAGGGCCGGCATGAGTACTTCGGGGGCGTACTTGCCGCCAAATTGGCCGAAATGGCCGTTCGCGTCCGGCAGGTTGTACGTTGGCTCTGCTTGTGTGGGCTTCTCTTGTATGCTGACCATGACGTTATCCTTTCAGCGCGGCTGACCTGTAGCTAGCCGCCGATATGAACTCTCTGATAAGCGTGCTGTCCTTCGCCCCGCCCCTCTCCACACCACTGCTCACGTCCACGGCCCAGGGGGATACCTGCTCGATAGCCGCGCCCACGTTTCCGGGGTTAAGCCCGCCCGCCAGTATCATGGGCAATCGCTTCGCGATACCGGAGGCCAGCGACCAATCAGCGACCTCCCCGGTGCCGCCGTACTCGCCCGGCCTGTAGGTGTCTAACAACAAGCGCACCCGCCCGCTCTGGGTCAGCCTGGCATAAGGCTCCAACTGCGTCATGGCCTGCTTTACGGACATATTGGCGGGGAAGCGCGCCGCCTTAATAGTGGGGTAGTGAGCCGAGCACTCTTCCACCTGCTCCGGGCTTTCGTCGCCGCTAAGTTGCAGAAAGTCCAGACCTACCTGCTGGGCAATCTCCAGCATGCGTCCGGTGCTTTCGTTTACGAACACACCTACAAGGCAGGGCCTCTCCGGCCGGGTATCAAGGGCTGCCACAATGCCGCTAGCCACGTCAAGGCTAACCCGGCGGCGGCTGGGCGCAAAGACCATCCCCAGCATGTCCGCGCCCGCTTCCGCCGATATAAGGGCGTGCTCTGGGTCCATGAGGCCGCATATCTTCACAGCCGGGCGCGTATCAGGCTGGCCGTACAGCCTCACCGGGCGGCCACCAACGCAGTTGCGGCGGTACCGCACATCTGGCGGGTCGCGGCTGCCAGGTCGGGCGAAGTCAGCAGGCCCTCGCCGATGAGCAGGGCGTGCACACCCAGGGCGGACATAGTTTCGCGGTCAGAGGTATCGCGGATACCGCTTTCACTGACTGTCACCACGTTCTCGGGTATCAGGGGCAGGAGGCGGCGTGTGGTGTCGAGGTTCACTTCGAACGTGCGGAGGTCGCGGTTGTTGATACCGACGATGTTGGCACCGGAGCTGAGAGCGGCAAACAACTCGCTTTCGCTGTGTACCTCCACCAGCGCTGCCATGCCCAGGCTTTCGGCTATCTCGCGGAAGTCGCGCAGTTGCCCGGTGCTCAACACCGAGGCCAATAGCAGCACGGCGTCCGCACCGGCAAGGCGCGCCTCGTAGACCTGGTAGGCGTCCACGAGGAATTCCTTGCACAGCACAGGTAGCGAGGTCCACATGCTCACCACCGACAGGTCGTCCAGCGAGCCGCCAAAGTAGCGGCTGTCGGCCAGCACCGAGAGGGCAGCCGCCCCGTTGCGCTGGTAAATAGAGGCCACCTGCGCGGGATCGAGGTCCGGCCGCAAAGCACCCTTGGAGGGGCTGCGCCGCTTGATCTCGGCTATAACGCGTGGGGCTCGCCTGGAGGAGTCGGACAGCGCGGCCCGGAAGTCCCGGGGCGGAGTGGCCCTGTGCAAATGCGACATTATGCCGGGCAATGGGCGGGCCAGCTTGCGGAACGATACCTCTTCCCGCTTGTTGGCGACGATTTCGGCCAGGATGCTCATGCGGCCACCTCCGCGCCTTCCGTTTTCTCAGCGTGCAGCTTGCTGTTAGCGGTGAGCGCTACTTCCACCTCCAGGCCCACGTCGGGGCCGGGAGCGTCCTCAATTGGAGGCCCGCCGGTGAGCACCGGGTTCTGGCTGAACCGCGCCAGCCGCTCAAGCGTGTCGAGGGCCGCGCCGCTGTCGATGGCTTGCGCCGCCAGACCCACGCCCTCCTGCATCGAGGTGACCACTTCGGCGGCATACAGCGCGGCTGCGGCGTTCAACAGCACCACGTCGCGCTGCGGCCCCAGCTCACCCGACAACACCGAACGGATAATGGTTGCGTTGTCCTCCGCTGTGCCACCCAGGAGCGATTCGCGGGGGGCTCGGGCCAGGCCAAGCTCCTCCGGGGTCACTTCCATGCGCTCGGTAGGCTCGCCTGCACGCACCCTGTAGAGGATGGACGGCCCGGTGATGCTCAACTCGTCCATGCCGCCGTCGCCGTGCACCACCAGCGCGTGTTGAGCGCCGAGCAACTCGAGCACGCCCGCCATCTTGGGAGCCAGCGCGGCGTCTGCCACCCCCAGCACCTGCGAGCGAGCGCCCGCCGGGTTGGTGAGGGGGCCGAGGATGTTGAACACGGTGCGGGTGCCTAGCTCGCGGCGGACCGGGGCGGCGTACTTCATGGCGGGGTGAAAGAGTGGGGCGAACATGAAGCCTATGCCCGCGTAGCGCACGCACCGGGCCACTTCCTCGGCGTCCAGGTTGATCTGCACGCCCAGCGCTTCCAGCACGTCAGCGCTACCGCACTTGCTGCTCATGGCGCGGTTGCCGTGCTTGGCTATGGGCACGCCCGCGGCGGCAGCCACAATGGCGGCGGCGGTGGAGATGTTAAAGGTGCCTGAGCGGTCGCCGCCCGTGCCGCAGGTGTCGATCACCTCCAGGTCGCCCACGTCTACCGGGGTAGCCCGGCTGCGCATCACGCGCGCCAGGCCAGCAATCTCCTCGACCGTCTCGCCCTTCATGCGCAGCCCTATCAGGAGAGCGGCTATCTGCGCAGGAGTCGCCTCGCCGTCCATGATCTCGGACATCGCACCGGAGGCCTCATCAGCCTCGAGCGACTCGCCCCGCACCAGTTTGTCAATGGCTTCGACTATCATCGCTAGCTCCTTTGTGAGTGGTTAGTGGTTAGTGGCTGGTGGCTAGTGGTTAGAAGCTCTATGCTAACCACTAACCACTAACCACTCACAACTAACAACTTAAACAAATTAAACAAAAAACTCCCGTCCCCAAATCAATGAAGGGACGAGAGCGAAGCTCTACGCGGTGCCACCCTACTTCGGCACATCTAGTGCCGCACTCTGCAGGTACCTAGTCGCCGGCGTAGCTGCTATGCTACGATGCCATGCGTCTGCCGATACCCGGCTCCCTGATAACGGTGGAGTCTCCGGCGCAGTCTACTCGACGAGCTTTCGGTGCGCAACTCCCAGATCCATTCACCCCACGCGCTGGTGCCGGCTCACACCTACCCCGGCTCTCTGTACCCCGCTTCTGTGGCTACTCGTTCTGTTCGCGGTTGTTGTCCTATGCGGTTGAAAAGACTATAACACAGGCAGACGAGCCACGTCAAGAGGGTTGATAAGCATATTTACAGCGAAAGCTCTATACGTTAACGCAACGCAGATGTTATGCTGCCCCAGATAAAGCCGACACCAAGCATTAGCACAACAGCCGCGAACACCAGCAGTGGAAGTGCTTGGGGGATCAAATGAGCCCAAAGCAGACTTCGGCCAGAACCAACCGCAGGTGTGGGCCACTTCCAAACATATACCACTAAGGTCGTGACGATCAATATTGCCAGTAAGACACCAAGTGCCGCTGCGTTCAACCAATAAATAGGTCCTGGTCTTATTCCTCTAAAGTCTATGCCAACCGACTGAAACCCAAACCACATCAAGAAGAAGCTAAGACTTGCTAGCGAGACAATGAAGTATATAGCGGAGCCAAGAGTCGCGGCTATATATGTGCCTGCAAATACGAACTTGCTCTGGGCAGAGGGAGCGAAACCAAATGCAGCGCCACACAGAACCAAGATAATGATCAGTACTGTTAAGGCGGCTGCCCACAGCACGGCCGGATTATAGAAAATTGGCACCAGCTGATATCTCCGCAAAGTCGTCAGAATTAATATCACGAGAACGCTGATCAGTGAAAATGAGAGAACGGGAATTACCAAATACCGAAGCATCCGTAAGATATATGAGAAAGATCTCACAAGCGTTTCCCAAGCCAGAACTATGAACTGCCAAGCCACCTGTCCAACTATTTCTCCCACATTGGCTGTGATTTCCAAGAGGTCCACCGCGACTCCTGGTATCCGAAGAATGAAGCGTTCTACTTCGTTCCTTGACAGCGCAACTCTGCTGTTGATCGACGCGCGCATCATATCTATCGGCTCACGTTTGGAAGCCCTGAACTCGCCCATGGTCTTTGCTATGCTCGTACCCACCAATGAGATAACTGCGATACCAGCCAAAGTGCCCGACACAGGGTTCCTCCACTTCAATGCATCGAAAAGCCCGATCATTGACAATTGGTCAGTAGCAACTATGCCCAGGATGTTCGGCAATAACTTTCCTAATCCGAACTGAACCAGCCTGGTAAGAGCATCGGTTGTAAACAAATAGGCCCCCGTTAAGAGCAGCCAGAGAGCTACTACCTCTCCTTTCCTGATCTGGTTAGCGGCATCGGGCGGCTGCCTGCGTAGCAGCACCATGAGAGCTATCAGTGGCGCCAACAGTGAGAGTGCTACGACTAATTGGAACAACCAAATACGCACCTGGGAATTCTCCAGCAGGATTGCCCAGGTGGCCCACAAACCAAAGATGAATGCACCAGTGCCCAGAAAGTAGCTGCTCGCTACCTTTATTTGGGGAATAGCCTTGTTCCGACCCAGGGAAACAGCCCAGAGTGTTCCGCCGAGCCAACCGCCCACAACAAGTACAAAACCCCATAGCGAGAAGAAGTCACTTAATCTCGCCCTCAGGCCTTCCCAGGCACTTGGAAAGCGACCACTTGCAAGCAACCAGCCAATCAATAGCCAAAGGCCCCAGAGCGTGGTGACTACAACAAACGCCGCAGTGGCCCTTAACAGTGCTTCGCCCCGCGAGAATATGACGGCGTAGAGATGTAGGATCCCTAATATCAGGAGCAAATACATAGGCCAAATTGAGTCACTTAGGCGAAACAAGATGAGGCTTATCAGTGCGGTGAGCAGGAAGATAGTCAAGGCCCCTCTTTTGAGGTCTATCAAGAACTTCCCGCAATTCCCACACAGAAGATCCGCCTCTGAATAGGGAGCCTTGCAGTTCGGACACGCCGCGCCAATATCCCAAGCTTGGTGGTCTATGGTCACAACCATAGTACTTTGTCTCCATAGTAGCTAATACAATGAACACGTACCACAAGAGTACTTTTGCGCAATCAATATAGCATCTTAATCTACATACTACAATAGTAATGATTCACTTTCTCAACCTGGCTTTACAAAGCCAGGCCCATAGCTCAATCTACATCTCCAGCCGTATTGACCATCGCCAGCCCACAAGGTTATACTCTCCTAGTGGCCGCATGAGCCACATCCAAAGTGAGAAGGTTGTGACAGTGATACGCTTACGCACAAACTAGCGGCAAAGCACTCCAGCCGCTACATATAGCTTTCGTGCTCCTGTGGCCCATGTGGGCTGACAGGCCGCGACTCCGCTTTGCCGCATATGCCATGACACGCCAGCAGGGATTCTGCTGGAAGTGTTATGGTTTTTGTTTGCCCGGCAGCCGCAGTCACGCAAGAAGGAGCACAAGAGTTGAAGAACCCACGAAACCACAACCACCCGCGCAGGGCCTCACCCACAAGCTGGGACGCAGTAGCCCACTGGTACGACAACTGGGTTGGGGAAGAAGGCAGCGAGCATCACCGCGAAGTAGTGGTACCTACCCTGCTGGCCCTGTTAGACCCCCAGCCAGGCGAAAGCGTCCTCGACATAGGCTGCGGGCAGGGCGTGCTTGCACCCTACGTGGCGAAAGCAAGGGCGCGGTACACGGGCGTAGATGCCAGCCCCAGGCTGATCGAGATGGCCCGGCGCAGGCATGGCAAGGATGGGCGCTTCTTGCTTGGTGACGCGCACAACCTGTCGGGCATTCAGGTGCTTAAAGAAGGCGGCTACGATGCCGTGACCTTCCTCCTCAGCCTGCAGGATATGGACCCCCTGGAGAGCGTACTTGCGTCGGCGGTGTGGGCGTTGAAACCGGGCGGCAGGCTGGTGGCCTTGCTCATCCACCCTGCCTTCCGCATACCGCGCCAAAGCGGCTGGGGTTGGGACGAGGGCCGCAAGTTACAATACCGGCGGGTGGACCGCTACCTGACGCCCCTGCTCGTTCCAATCAAGCGGCTCGATGGTTCCCGCCCAACGCACAGCTTCCACCGTCCCGTAAGCGCCTACATCAACGCTATGTCGGCGTGCGGCCTGGTGGTAGACAACATGCTAGAGGTACCGGCACACAAGGTGAAGGCTCCCCGCGCGGGTGACGACAAGGCGGCGGAGCTAGCAAGGAGGGAGATACCGCTTTTCCTGGGGCTGAGGGCGAGGAAGGGGCAGGGCTAAAGGAAAACAGGGTGTGTGGGGGCACGATGCATTGTGCCCCTACGGCACCGGGCCAGGGCCTTGAAGTGGGTTATCAGCCTCCCGCAGCCTCTCCACAACCCTGAAGCCGCCGGGCACCACCCATACATCGTAAATGGCATCGAAGCCCTCCTCCCAGGTCGGAGGCTGCAGCCGCTTCGCCGTGCCGTAGATGGCACTCACCGGCACTCGGGCCTTGCCTGTGCGAAGGTCGTTGCGGGCGCGGGAGCCTTGTACGTCAGGCTGGAAATAATAAGCAACAACACGGAACCTGGCACTCCTGGCGGCTTCGATGTAACGCGCCCGGGCGGTGGCGGTGGAGTTGGTGTTGTCCACGACTAACGGCTGCTTCATCTCCAGGCAGGCTTGCAGCAACAGGCGCTCACGATTGCGCGTCCGCAGCATGTCGAGGTTGATGCGTACGTGCGTGTCGAAGAATCGCTCCTTGTAGAAGGTCGATTTCCCGGAGGCTTGCAGGCCGGTGAATATAATTGCTTCCATTGATGGACGATAGATGATAGACGATAGACGATAGTAGGAGGCTTGACCATCGTCTATCGTCCTCTCACGGCAGATATTTGTCGTAGAAAGCGAGTAGGCGCTGCATGTATTCTTCGGGGGCCTTGTCGTAGATGCCGGTGTGCCCAGCGCCCTCCAGCACCCAGAATTCGAGGTTGGGGTTGCCTGCGGCTGCCTTCTGTAGCTCGTAGGCGTGGCTGACGGGCACCAGGTCGTCCGCTGTGCCGTGTATGAGGAATAGGGGCCGGTCGTTCAGACGGGGCAGGGATTCGACAGGTTTGGTGGCG
>JAXDKH010000036.1:0-4050 GCA_034667185.1 Chloroflexia bacterium
TTAGCTACAACCTCATCACGTTTCACGTTTCACGTTTCAGAATCACTCCACCTTCTCTCTTCGGGCCAAACACCCCTGCAATTTGAGCCAAAACAAGTACCAGCCCCGCCACGACTAGCGCTCCGGCGCTCGTCAGGAAAACGGCTGCGGGGCCTGCGTTGTCGTAGATAAGCCCTGCTAGCGGGCTGGCGATCAGCGGTGCCAGTCCCCAAAGACCCGCGCTCAGGATGCCTTGCGAGGTGGAGGCCCATTCCGGCGGTGCCCACTCCGCAAAGAGGCGCACTGTTGTAGGGAGAAAGAGGCCAAACCCCAGCCCCTGCACGAGCGCAACCCCCAGGAACAGAGGTGCCCACTGGATGAAGGCTAGGCCCAGGTAGCCAAGGCCGAACAGCGAGTAGGCAAGTATCAACGTTTGTGGGCCGCCCAGGCGGCGTGTGATGTGCTCGCTCCAGTGCATCACCGGCAACTCGCACGCAGCCGTCACTCCTGCGAACAAGCCGACTAACGACTGACCTCCTATGCTGTCGAGGTAGATACCCGAAAAAGTATACGCCGACGACATGGCGATGCCCAATATAAATGTGGCAAGCAGCACCACACGCAGCCTGTTATCAGCAACCACCAGCCGCAAAGGCGGGCGCACCTGGGAGTCGATAGGGCGCTCCTCCTCCAATTGCAGGGCGGAGAAGATCGTCGCCAGGAACAACAGGCTGGCAATGGGGAACATCAGGAAGAAGCCGGTCTGCTGCCAGAGGGTGCCACACACCACAGCCACCACGGACCAACTGACGGAACCCCACAGCCGCATCTTCCCGTAGGAAAGTCCTCTGCGCGCGGCTGTGCGTGCCACGAGACTATCCGCCACCGGGATAGAAGCGCTACCCACCGCCGCAAGGAGAGCCACCACAGGTAGGAACCAGGCGAACGAGGTCGGGACCGGCAGCGCAAGCAGGACCAGCGACGTGCCTGCCAGCGACAGGACCAGGTATCTGATCCTCCAGCCGCGCCGGTCAGACATGGCTGAGATGCCCGGTGCCACAAGCAACGCCATGAGCGGCCCTATTGCGGCCAGCACCCCAATTTCGCTTCCTGACAGGCCACGTTGAGCGTAGAAGATGCTGATGAAAGGTATATAAGTGGCTGCAGCCCCATAGAAGCTGAAGTAAAAGAGCGCGCCGGAAGCCGCCGGGCTTAGTTGTACGCGTTTTCTAGGTTGCATTTCTGTATCGCAGGAGAGCAATAAACCTGCCAGTTGCGGCTACCCTACACTCCGCAACGCAGGTAACCATAAAGCAAAAAGGCCGCCCCGACTTACCGGAACAGCCCCTATGCCTCGTCCTTACGAGTTACGAGTTACCGCTTACGCGCCAGCCGCTTGCCTCTTGTTCAGGGTGCGCAGGCAGCGGGTGCATATGTGAACGCGCTGTAGCTCGCCCTTGACAAGTATACGCTTAGACTGGACGTTGGGAACCCAGCGGCGCGGGGTGTGGTTTTTTGCGTGGCTGACGTTGTGCCCGTACTGGGGCTTCTTGCCACACACATCACATACTACCGACATGTCTACTCCCCTTTACGAAATCAAGCATTTACAGTATAGTAATGCGTAACATTGCACGTGGCCCATTTGCAGGCCATACTCGCCAATCTTACCATAACTGCCTGCGTTTGGCAAGGTTGTTGCCTCCATGACTTCCAGGAACCGCAAAGACCAGGATCACTACAGCCTGAATACGGCTCCCCTCTCCCTCACCGGCCGCCTCAATACCACGCAGTTGGGTAACGGTTCCTCCGCCGAAATGCACACGGAGCAACTTACCGAGCAGGAGGTCGAGATGGGCAAGATCGAGGTGTCGCCTCGGGCCATATCGCACCTGGCGAGCCGCGCCGCCCAACGCTCTTATGGCGTGGTGGGCCTTGCTGCGCGTAACGCCCGCCCCGGCCTGGCTGAGTTGCTGCGCCGCGACGAGGTCTACAAAGGCGTGGACGTGACCATCAACAACGGGCAGGTAGTTATCGACCTGTACGTGGTGCTGGAATACGGCACACGTATCTCGGAAGTGGCGCGCAACATCATGAGCAACTCCAAGTTCGCCGTAGAGACCGCATTGGGCGTGTCGGTAGTCCAGGTAAACGTCAACGTCCAGGGCATAAGAGTTAGTAAGTGATTTGGAAATTGGAATTTCGAATTGAGGATTTCGGATTTAGTTGAAGTCCGAGTAAATCCGCAATCCGAATCCCCAAATCCCAAATGCAAATTCCAACACTATGACACAGACACGACAGGTCAAGGGCGAGCCGGTTCATGCCGAGACGCCGCACCATCATCTGCCGACGGGGCCTGGGGAGACCTGGACCGGGCAGGACCTCAAGCGCGCGGTTGGCGCTTGCGCGGTGTGGCTTGCGCGTAACGCCGAGGCGATAAACTCGCTCAATGTCTTCCCTGTGCCCGATGGCGACACCGGTACCAATATGGCCCTGACCATGCACGCCGCGGTGAAGCAGGTCGCGGAGTCGCCCAGCCACTCGGCAGCGGAGATTGCGGCGGGGATTTCGCATGGTGCGCTCATGGGCGCGCGTGGCAACTCCGGGGTGATACTGTCGCAGATCTGGCGGGGCTTTGCTGAAGGGATTGCCGGCAAGGACCGGATTTCGGCACTTGATTTCGGGGAGGCCCTGGTCGCGGCTACCGCAACCGCCTACCGCGCGGTACTCAAGCCCGTGGAAGGCACCATCCTCACGGTCATAAAGGATACCGGGCAGGCTGCACAGGCTGCTGCGGGCAAGGTCAACTCGTACGCCTATGTGCTCGATGAGACGAGCAAGGCCGCCAAGGCTTCCGTTGCCCGCACGCCCACTTTGCTTGATAAGCTGCGCGACGCGGGCGTAGTTGATGCCGGGGGGCAGGGGCTATACATGCTTATCGACGGCATCCGGCGCTACGCAGACGGCGAGGACCTGGAAGCTGAAGGTGCCGATTTGCTCGTGGTGGTAGCGCCGGAAATGAACGGGCAGGGGGTGCAGGTGGAGCATGGCGAGTACGGCTACTGCACCAACTTCATCCTGGTGGGCGGCGGCTGGGAGTTCGATGAAGTGCGCGCCCGTATCGCCTCATTCGGGGACTCGGCGGTAATCGTGGGTGACGAACGGGTGGTGAAGGTGCACATCCACACCGAAACGCCGGGCATCGTGCTCGATTACGCCACCTCCCTCGGCAAGCTGCGCCAAATAGCCATCACCGACATGCAGGAGCAACACGAGGACTTCCTGGCCGGGCATGGCCTGCCGAACGCCTCTACGCTGCACGAGGATGCCGGGGCGTTGCACGGTGGGGATCGGGACGAGTACCCTGACGCCGCTAAAAGTCGGATAGCGTTAGTAGTTGTGGCTTCGGGGCCGGGGCTGGTGAACACGTTCAGGAGCATGGGGGCCACGGCCATTGTTGAGGGTGGGCAGACGATGAACCCCAGCACCGAGGACCTGCTCAAGGTGATTGAGAAGGTGCCGCAGGACGAGGTCATCATCCTGCCGAACAACGGCAACATCGTCATGTCGGCCCGCCAAACGGCCAGCCTCACCAGGAAGAAGGTCGCGGTAGTGCCCACCGACACAATACCGCAGGGCATGGCTGCCTTGTTATCCTTCAACTACGAGGCAGACCTGGACGCCAACGTGCGTGCAATGGACGCCGCCTCCAAGCAGGTGGAGACGGGCGAGATAACGCGGGCGGTGCGCGACGCCAAGGTAGAGGGCATCGAGGTAAAGGAGGGCGAGATTATCGGCCTCCTGAACAACAAGCTCGTGACCACCAACCCCGACCGCGAAGAGGTGGCCTGGGACCTGTTGGACAAAATGGGGGCGCACGAGCGCGAGCTAATCACCATCTATTGGGGCGGCGAGGTCAACCAATCCGACGCCGAGCAGTTCCAGTCCCGCGTGCAAGAGCGCTTCACAAACGCCGAAGTAGAGCTAGTGCACGGCGGCCAACCGTTTTACGACTATATTATTTCCGCGGAGTAGAGTCTGAAACGTGGTTCAGAAACGAGAAACGTG